>JBHHVF010000006.1:0-38142 GCA_046754145.1 Candidatus Nitrosopumilus sp. | reverse complement strand
AGCACCTTGTTGTCCTTCAGCACCAGCACCTTGTTGTCCTTCAGCACCAGCACCTGGTGGAGGTGCAGCATTTTTGTAAAGTTCGGTGGTTACTTCATTAACTAACGATTGTAATGCTTCAAGTTTAGGCTTTAATTCCTCAGGTTCTTTATCTAAAACTTCTTTGACTTCTTTTACAGCATCAGTGATTTTGATTCCTTGTTCTTGAGAAATTTTATCTTTTAGATCATGATTAACTAATTTTTCTGTAGTGTAAATGTAACTTTCTGCCTCATTCTTAAGATCGATTTTTTCTTTCTTCTTTTTATCTTCATCAGAGAATTTTTCTGCATCTTCTTTTAATTTTTCAATTTCTTCTTTAGATAATTTTGATGTAGATTCAATAGTGATTTTTGCTTCTTTTTGTGTACCAAGATCTTTTGCTGTGACATTAATAATTCCATTTGCATCAATATCAAATTTAACTTCAATTTGAGGAACTCCTCTTGGAGCTGGTGGTAAATCTGTCAGATTGAAGCTTCCTAGGGAAACATTGTCAGTTGCCATTGGTCGTTCTCCTTGAACAACATGAATAGTTACAGCTGTTTGATTATCAGCTGCAGTTGTGAAAACTTTACTTTTTGAAGTTGGAATAGTTGTGTTTCTTTCAATTAATGGTTCTCTAACTCCGCCTAAAGTTTCAATTCCTAATGTTAGTGGAGTAACATCAAGCAAAACTATGTCACTAGTAACATCTCCAGCAATGATTCCTGCCTGTATTGCTGCTCCCATGGCAACTGCTTCCATAGGATCAACTCCTGATTCAGCAGATTTACCAATGATTTCACTTACAAATTTTTGTACTAAGGGAATTCTTGTTGGTCCACCAACCATAACAATTTTGTTTATATCCGAATTAGAGATTTTTGCATCTTCAAGTGCTTTTAGTATTGAAGGCTTACATCGTTCAACAATAGGCCCAATTAACTCATCTAGTTTAGATCTAGTTATTCTTAATTCAAGATTTTTGGCACCTGATGATGGATCATGTGCAAGAAATGGTAGATTAACATCTGTCTCCATAACTGTAGATAATTCAATTTTAGCTTTTTCAGCAGCTTCTCTAATTCGTGTCATTGCAGTTGTATCTTGAGAAAGATCAATGCCTTCTTTTTTCTTAAATTCATCAGCAATGTAATCAATTAGAACTTTATCCATATCTGTACCTCCTAACTGAGTATCTCCAGAGGTACTCATCACTTCAAAAACACCTCCTCCCATTTCCATGATTGTAACATCTAATGTACCTCCACCAAAGTCAAAGACAAGAATTTTCATGTCTTCTTTTGCTTTATCTAATCCAAATGCTAACGATGCTGCTGTTGGTTCATTGATAATTCTAACTACATCAAGTCCTGCAATTGTTCCAGCATCTTTAGTTGCTTGTCGTTGATTATCATCAAAATATGCAGGAACAGTAATTACTGCCTTCTCTACAGATTCACCTACAAATGCTTCAGCATCTTTTTTGATTTTTTGTAGAATGTAAGCAGAAATTTGTTGAGGTTTGTATTCTTTGTCTTGGATTTTAAAAGTATGATCAGAACCCATTTTTCTTTTGGCAGCAACAATAGTATTATCAGGATTTGTTACTGCTTGTCTTCGTGCAGGTTCTCCAACTAAAAGTTCACCTTCTTTAGAAAATGCTACAACTGATGGAAATGCTTTTCCACCTACAGTAGCTCCCTCTGCAGCTGGAATAATTGTTGGTTTTCCACCCATAACAACTGCAGCAGCAGAGTTACTTGTTCCCAAATCAATACCAATTACTTTAGCCATATTTTATCATCCTTTTTTTGAAATTTCCACTAATGTTGGTCTTATAACCCTATTTTTAGAAATATATCCCTTCCTGATCTCTTTTGTGATTGTATTATCATCTAAATCAGAATCAGTAATAGTTGATATCGCTTCATGAAAATTAGGATCAAAAATTTCCCCTAACGCATCAATTGGACTAACATTGTATTTTTTCAATAATGAATTCATATTTTTTAAAATAGAATCCAAACCTTCGGTGTTAATTTTATTTTCAGAAAAAATTTCTTGGGCTCTAACAAAATCATCATATATTTTTAAAAAATCTAATACAAATTCATCAACTTTAGCATTAACACCATTTTCAATATCAGATTGTGTTTTTCGATTAAGATTCTGAAAGTCTGCTAAAACATGTTTTAATTTTTCTTCATATTCTGATACTGTTTTTTTTTCTAATTCCCATAATTTTGATAATTCTTCAATACTCATTTCATTAGGTTTAGATTCTTTTGATTGTTCATCGGATTCAGGCTCATTTTCCGATATTACATTAACGGAAATTTCATCGGAATTATCTTCGGTTGACAAATCAAACAAAATAAAAATTTAGGTAATTTAAATTATTATTGAATAGTTTCACATAAAGGATTAGCTTTAACAACAATTAGATCAGAATCTTGTTTGGTCTTTTCAATACGCTCAAAATCAGTTTTTGAACATGCTACAACAATTGTGGTTTTATCACTATGAAAAAGATCAAAGTTTGGATCTTCATAAGCTTCAACATCGCCAATATAATCACGTAATCTTTGAGTCAAATTCTGAAGCATCTCAATTTTATCTCCCCGCATTGCATGTTGATCAAGAGTCCAAGATAATGCAATCTTAGTTCTGCTAGCTTTAAGATCATTTTTCTTTAACGTTGCTCGAATTTCATCAATTAATCTCTTGATATATCCATCAATTCCTTTTACACTTCCATTAATTAGATACATGAGAGTATTTGCTCCCTCAAAAGAAGATCCTAGGGATTTTAGATCTAGTAGCCCACTAACCATATTATCAAGAAATATTTCCTGAAAATCATCTGAGGAGAGGTCGTTTTTGGTAATTTCATCTTGTGCATATTTGCATACTTCTAGAACGCTACACAAACTAGAAAATCTTGATAATACATTAATTGCATGAAAATGTTCTGATGATGAAATAGCAACAAATCTTTTCTCTTTTTTACCTACAATGAGTAAATCAGATAGTTTAGGATCTTCCTTTCCATTAAAAGAACCAATAATCTTTGGTTGTTGATCTAGATCTTCCAATGGATAATAAAAATATGAAATATGCTTTCCAACCTCAAGACCTGTTACATGTTCTAATAATGAAATATTTTCATTATTACCTCCAAATCCTGTTGGAAGCGTAAAAACAACTGAACTATTTTTCTTTAATGATTTAGTTGCATCCTTAAATTTAGAATGAATTTCAGTTTTGGTATCTTGTCCTGTTTTTCTAATTCTTGGAGTAAAGAAAAGATATTGAGCTTTGGAAATGGCTACATCAATTGGTTCCATAGCCAATAATGGTTCATCTTCTTTTAGAGAATCTACGTTTGGATAGGTTTTAGCTATTTCAGCTTTGAGTGAAATTGCTGAAGGTGTTGATTCATCTATAATGTAAACATCAGCTCCCTTGATTGCCATTTGAGATGCAATAGCATATCCTTCTGTACTGAGACCATAAACGACAACTTTTGCTCCCCCCATTACACTTACAGCTGTGTAATAGACTAAGAAAAACTTATTGAACTTACTACAATTATGACAATTACTTGAAAATATGGATAGATATTCTTACTCCAAAACAATTATTGTTTTCTGAATCAATAATTGAAAAATTAGGGAAAAAGCACGATATTTTGTGTACTTCTAGAGAATATGAAGAAGTTACAAAATTGGCAAAAATACGTGATTTTGACCTTGTTTTGGTTGGAAAACATGGAGGAGTGGATAAAAAAGCTAAACTTGAAGCCAGTATTGACAGGAAAGGAAAGCTTTCTAGAAAGATCAAGGCATTTTCACCAGATTTAGTAATTAGTTTTTGTTCTCCTGAAGCAGCAAGGATTTCATTTGGTTTAGGAATAAGACATGTAGCATTTTGTGATTCACCACATGCTGATGCAGTTATGCGATTAACATTACCATTAATTCAAAAATTACTTATTCCAAATGTTATCCCAAAAAATGAATTTTCTAAATATGGAATTGATACGAAGAATATTGTTTCATACAAAGCAATAGATGCAGCTGTTACGATAAAAAGGACAATAAATCAAAAATTGGCATTGCCATTTAAAAAGAATAAAAGAAAAAATATTTTGATCAGAGTAGAAGAAGAAGAGGCAGCATATACATCAAAATCAAGTAAAATAATTCCAATCATTAAACAAATTGTAAATGAGTATAGTGAAGAAAACATTGTAATTTTGTGTAGATATACTAAACAAATTCAAAATCTTCAAAAAAGATTTGGTAAAAAAGCTAAAATTGTAAAAATGTCGTTTGATGGAAAATATTTGTTAAACAATACAGATGTTTTTATCGGATCTGGTGGCACTATGACTGCAGAGTCTGCTTTAATGGGAATTCCAACAATATCTTATAATGCGGTTCCAAATATCATTGAGAATTTTTTGGTAAAAAAATATTTGGTAAAAAGAGAAACAAACCCAAATAAAATTTCTAATCACATCAAGAAAGTTTTTGGATCCTCAAAGAATATGAATCAAAAAAGAGCAAAAATAATTGTAGGCCAAATGGAAGATCCTATACAAAAATTAATCAAAGTAATCAAAGAATAGTAAGTCCAATTTTATTTAATAGTCAAATTCAAATAAAAAGTTCATTAAGGGAATGAGAGTGTTGGATTTAGCAGCCCGGTAGTGTAGCGGTCAAGCATTTGGGCCTTTGAAGCCCGAGACGCAAGTTCGAGTCTTGCCCGGGCTACTTTATTTAAAAAATGAATGATTGATGTAACACGAATATAACATAGATAGTTTTTCTGAAATTAGGTACGATGACAGACATCATATTAGGAATGGGAGAAGTAGGTGAAACCCTATTTGATTTACTTGTTGATAGAAATTTTGATTGTATAGGAATAGATGTGGATAATTCAAAATGTAAAAACTATTCTGAAAACTCAACAATTGAAAATCCAGAATATCTTCATGTTTGTCTTCCAGGAGAATTAACAGAATTTGTAGATATTACAACAAATTGGATCAATAAAATTGAAGGTTTGAATGCAGTTCTAATTCATTCTACTGTAAAACCAGGAACAACAAAAAATATTCAAGAAAAATCCAAAGTTCCTGTTTTGTTTTCACCAGTACGTGGGGTACATAAAAGATTTTTAGATGATATCAAAAAATATACAAAATTTATTTCATCAGATGATAAACAATTAGATCCAAAAATCAAATCAGACTTGGAAAAAAGATTTCAAAAAATAGATTGGATGTCAACTACAAAAACAGCCGAACTAGCAAAAATATTAGTTGACACAACATACTATGGATGGTTAATCAACTATGCTCAAATCACAAAAATGATTTGTGAAAAAGAAGGTATTGATTTTGATGAAATGTGGAAATTTGCTGATGAAATTCATGATAACTTAGGTAATAGACCTAAAATGTATCCAGGTATTATTGGAGGACATTGTGTAATTCCAAATCTAAGTTTAGTAGAATTTGAAAATCTGGACATGATTAAAAAAATTAATGAATTATATGAAAAATTTAAAAAATGATCCCAATTTCTAAAAATCTAGTTTTGTTAATAATTTTGATGCAATAACAAATAGAATAGATGCAATACCAACAAGAACTATCATTTCATATATTACAAATTCTGTCACGGTTCCAAAAATTCCTGCTCTTATTACATCTACAAGATATGTTAATGGATTTAGATAAAATGCAGTACGTAATGGTTCTGGAGCTCCATCAGCTGGATAAAATGCAGTACTGACAAAAGCAAAGAATAGAAAAACAGTATTGATAATTACATTAAATCCTTCACTTGAACGTAATCTGGTAGAAATTATTGATGCCAATGAGCCAAATAACACAGAACCAGTAATTGCACCAAAAATGATTATTGGAATTGTGATAAATGAAAATTCTACAGATTCAAAAAATACCGGATAACCTACTACGGCTATCAAAGATGCACTTACTAATCCAACTATGCCTATAGTACAGATATTGCTAAGAATATAATGAGCTCTGGTGAATGGTCCAGACATTATTTGTTCAAACATGCCATGCCGTCTATCATTCCAAATAAGAATACCAGAAATGAGTGTACTATTCATAATGTTAAATCCAATCATACCAGATGCTAAGAAAGCTGGATAATCAAGATCTTTTGGACCAAATGGAACATTATTAATTAATGGAGCATATGCAAATCCTGCAACAAAAATATAGATTAAAGGAAAAATTACTTGCCAAATTAAAAACCCAGGGTTAAGAGAAATTGTTAGATTTCTATTTACAAGTCTAATTATTGGATGCGTTTTCTCTCACCATATTCAAAAAGATCTCTTCAAGGTTTGTTGGAACTGCTGATAGATCTTCAATATCTATCATGTTATCATTGAGTATTTTTAACACTTGTAATAATACTAATTCTGATTGTTCTGAATGAATTATTATATTAGTTCCACTCTCAAAATCAATTTTACAGTCTGGAATTTTAGATAAAAGAGAAATAATTTCAGATTGTTTTTCTAACAAATGAATTTTTATAGTTTTTTCTTTTCCAAATCTGTTCTTTAATGCATCAGGAGAATCAACGGTGATTATTTTTCCTTTATCAATAATTGCTATTTCATCACAAAGATATTCAGCTTCAGTTAGAATATGTGTTGTATAAAAAATTGTCAAACCTGTTTTCACTTTATTTTTTAAATAATCTAATAATTTTCTTCTGGCACTTGGATCTAAACCTGCAGTAGGTTCATCTAAAAACAACAACTCCATATCATGCATAAACTCACGTGCAACTTGGACTCTTCTTCGCTGACCAATTGAAAGATCTTCATTTCTTTTTTTACGAATTTCAACTAGATCAAAATCTTTCAAAAGTTGTTCCATTCTGGTTTTACGTTCAGTTCTTGGAACATTCCACATCATTCCATATTTATCAAGAGATTTTTCAACAGATAATGTTGGCTCATAACTTGGTTGTTGTAAGACAACACCAATCTTATGGCGTACTTTGAGAGGATTTTTGATGGCATTTACGCCTAAAATAGAGAGAGAACCACTAGAAGGTGGAATTAATGTTGTAAGTAGTTTGATAGTAGTTGATTTTCCAGCACCGTTAGGACCTAAAAATCCAAAAACCTGACCTGATTTAACAGATAAGACCAGATCATCTACAGCTTTAATGGAGCCATATGATTTTGACAGATGATTAACATCAATGCAAGACACAACAAAACTGCGATCTTCCTATTAATTTAGTTAATGAGATATATTAAGATAATTTTTATTAATAGAACAAGTTTACCAACAATGAATTGTCCGAATTTGAAAATCTTATTGATAAATTACTTGAACAAAAGTCTGAATTAACTAGAGAGATCATAGAGGAACAAATTAAACAGAAAAAAGAAAAAATTGGTGCAGGATATTTGACAGATCAAGGTGCCTTATTTTTGATCGCATCTGATTATGGAGTAGCATTATCAGAACCACTAAAAGTTGAAATGAGCTTAAAAGATCTATATGCAGGAGCAAAAGAAATTTCATTAGAAACAAGAGTTTTGAATTTATCTCCCGCAAAACAATTCTCAAGAAAAGATGGATCTCCATTTTATCTTAGAACTATGACCGTATACGATACAAATTCAACAGCAAGTGTAAAGTTGTGGGATGAAAAAGCAAATCTTCCAGGCATTGAGAATCTAAAACCAGGCGATTTAATTAAAATCATAAAGGCTTATGTAAAATCAGATCTTGATGGTTCACCAACAATAAACATTGGCTCTGGATCAAATATTGAAACCACAGATACAAAAAGTGAAATTCCAACTATTGAAACTATTACAAAAGATATTAGTGAACTACAAGAGGGGCAAAAAGATCTTGTAATCTCAGGAATAACTGATGGAGTAATCAGTGGAATGGAATTTACAAATTCTCGAGGTAAGCCTGGAAAAGCCCTTAGAATGAGGCTAAAAGGAAAGGATGATAGTGCAATGAGAGTTGTTCTATGGGGAAAAGACGAATCATCCATCCCAAATATGATTTCTCAATCAGCCAAAGTAAGATTACTTGGAGTTAAAGTAAGATCAGGAAATCAAGGATTAGAAATTCATGGTAATGATGCAACCATTATTGAGATTGAAGGAGGAAAAGAAGCAGAACCAGTAATTGCACGAGTTCTTTCAATATCAACTACAGAAAATGGTAAAAAAATGATTTTAGCTGTGGACAATAAAAAGAACACATACAACATTAGTGATCTTTCAAACTCAACTAGTATTTGTGTAGAAGGAGATGTAATAGAATGCATGCCATCAAAAGTTTATGGAAATTCAATTACACTAGATGAAAATTCTTTTGTAAGAAAACTTGATAATGATGAATCCATTCCATCATTGTCTCAACTTAGAACAAAAATTAATGATGTCAAAGTAGATGGAAATTATTGTATTGAATCTATAATATTGAAAGTTCCCGAAAGACGTGAAGTTCAAACAAAATCAGGAGAATCAATAGCACTATCCGAAATGTTTGTTGAAGATGATACTGGTCAAATTTGGGTAAAAGGTTGGAGAAATCAAGCAAGATTGATTGACAAATGTGAATTAGGAGAAATAGTGTCAATTACAGGATTAAATGCTAAAGCAGGGCTTGAAGGTAGAATAGAATTATTTCTAACAGCATTTTCTAAAATTATAAAGAAAAACTAAGAATCCCAAAAACCTCTTGTTACAACATATTGTCTTTCAGCTTCATAGATTTGTTTGAATAAATATTCTTCATCTACCATATTTCGTAATATTCTTGCAGCAGTATCTGCTCCTACTCCATATCCAGATAACACAGTAATTGCAGTTTTTCCAAAATTTTCCACTAAAGAAGATACCTTCCAGGCACGATCAAATTTGTGTTTTTCATCTGAAGTGAGTCTTTTTCCTACATGCTTTTTTTGAATGATTTTTGGTAAATCATAATCAGAATAGAAAGTTGCAGTGATTTGTCTGGCTTTACAATAAGGACATATCAAAATATTTTTAATTTCATTAGTTTCCATTACACGTTCCCATTTCCCACATCTTGCACAAATCAAACGATGTTTAGTCTTTGCAAGTCTTGCTTTTACAAGATCAATAATTCCTTTATCTAGATTTGCTGGAGATGCATAGTATTTTGCAGTATGATCTAAAATTGGTTCTGCTAATTTTGAAAATTTATCAACTTCTAACCATTTAACATGTATTTTATCTTCACGAATTTTTTTTAGAGCTTCATCAGAATTTTTTAGATCATATTTGTCATGAAATAATTCACGTAATGCCTCATGTACAAGTGCAGTTTTAGAATATCGTTCATATAAAAATCTGGCAGATTTTCTTTCGTAAATTGCCCCACGACCAACTATTCCAAATTTTTTAGCAACACACCATGTTCTCCAGTTAACATTATGAGTTCCAGTTAAAGATGCAGTAACAATGGAATATAGATCATAATCATCTTTTAAAACTTCAAGAAAAAGTTTTTCTGAAATTCGTGATCTGGAAGATAAAACAATTCTATATCCATCTGAACGAGAATCAACTATTGAACCCAACATTGAAGATAGCATAGAAGAGAGTAATGTTGATAGTGTAGAATTAATTTTAGTACCAAAACACGAATGTATTACAATTGAACCTTGTGATCTGTTTGATTCAATTACAATGTTATTTTCATCAGGAATTTCATTAAAATTTAATTTTTCAATAGTTTTATTGGTTAATTCAAGTGAGCCGTTCTTAACTTTACTACGAAAACTTCCTACCTTTTGTGCGGTTTTGTAATCAATAGGAATACTTTCACCCTCCCAGTATGGAACAGTAACTCCACCTCCTCGAAAAGGCTCAACATTTACAGTAAATGATTTTTCATCAATATTTAGTATTCTCCATTGTGAGCCTTTTAGTACAAAGATATTTCCCGAGTCTCCAAAATCACCAACAAATCTTTGATCTAATGATCCAATAATCTTTTTACCTACGCTATCAAATACTTTGAATTTGAGAATATCTGGAATTGTTGAAAGATTTTCAAAATAATATTTGAATGAACGGCCCTTTTTCCAAAAAGTCATTTTTGTTCTATCAAAAAATATCAGATAGTTTGAATCAAGTAAATCTAATACACTAGTTAGATCTTCTAGCTGTAAATTTCGAAATGGATAAGCTTTTGTTATTAGTTTAAGGGCTTGCTCAACTGAAATTTCTCCAATCTGCATTGTTAATCCAACTAAATGATGAGCTAAAACATCAAGAGAACCATCATGAATTTTTTGCTCTTCAATTGAGCCTTCTTGAATACGTTCAAGGATAGCTTGTGCTTCAAATTCATCATCGGAATTGTTTGTAATAATAAGTCCTTTAGCTGATGCATCTCGATTATGTCTACTTCTTCCTATTCTTTGAACTAATTTGGATACTTGTCTGGGAGATCCATAATGAATCACCAATTCAACTGAGCCAATATCTAATCCTAATTCTAGTGAAGATGTACATACAACAATACCACGTCTTCCTTCTCGTAAAGTGAGCTCAGTTTCTTCTCTAACCTCTTTTGATAGAGAACCATGATGTAATTCAATTTCAATAGAAGATTTTTCTTTTAGGATTGAAGCTAAAAATTCTGCCTCACCTCTAGTATTTGTAAATAATAGTATTGGAGAATCCAGATCTAGTTCTAATACATATTCAATGATTTTCTCTGCAACATCCGAAATTGTCCCATCAACATATTTTATTTCTACATCATATCTTCTTACTGATTTATCTCTAATAATCTCACATTTTCTTTTGGTGCCTACAACAAATTTTCCTGCTTCTTCAAAATTTCCAACAGTAGCAGATAGTCCTATTTTTGTGAGAGGATATTTTGTATTAAGTTCTAATCTTTCAACACTTAAGGATAGTTGAGAACCTCGTTCGCTAGCTAGTAACTCATGTACTTCATCAATTACAATCCATTCTAAATCCGATAGTGCATCTAGCATTTTAATTTGTGTTAAAAGAATAACAAGCGTTTCAGGTGTAGTAATTAAAATATCTGGAGGATTGTCTCTAATTTTTTTTCTATCTTTTTGAGAAGTATCTCCATGCCTGATTTCAATAGAAAGTTCATTTTCATGTGCATATTTTGTGATTCTCCGAAATACATCACGATTTAATGCACGTAAAGGAGTGATGTAAAGAGATTTAATTTTTCCACTCTTCTTTGAATTTTTTAATAGAGAAAAAATTGGGATTACTGAACATTCAGTTTTTCCTGAACCTGTAGGAGCAATTACAAGACAGTCTTTTTTTTGGAAGATAATTGGTGATGCTTTTTTCTGAATTTCTGTTAATTTAGAAAATCCAAATGTCTCAAATAGAGATTCAAGAGTTTGATTCGTCTGTTGATTTTGATCTAGATCTTTCATAAACCATAATACCTACTAATCCAAGTGCAAACAAAACTACAGTGATTATTGGAATTGAATCAAAGATTCCTGCCATTGGTACACTTCATGTTTGTCTATTAAATATCTTCAGGATAATCCGTTAATCCTGAAACATGTATTTTGTAAGAAAAATTTTCTTTGTTTTGTGCCCAGTAAATTTTTCCTTTAAATTTTGATGAATGTTTAGAAAGTTGGATTTTGATATGAGTGAAAGGATCAATAGCACTTTTCATATTTTCTACCTCTTTACCTTCTATAGTTCTGATCATATTAGTAATGATGATAGGAATTTTTTTTGTAATGGCAATTTTTGATAATTCATGCATGTATTTCATGAATAATGAGTTTTTTTCAAAAGTAGAATCCTCTTTTTTATATTCATAAGAAAATAAATCAGTTATATTATCAATTACTATTAAAGAAAAATCACTATCTGCAAGATTTTTTATAGATTTTATTTGTTCTGAAGTATTTGTTATTCTAGAGACTGTAATTTTTTCAAGAAAATTAAATTGTTTTTCAGATTGTTTTTGAATTTCTAGTATTCGCTCTGGTCTGAATTCACCTGTTGTATCAAAGTATAGAATGCGTCCACCGTTTTTAATTGAATTTATGGATAATTGCAATAATAGTTGAGTTTTTCCTGTTCCATTACCACCAAAAATATCTACGATCACACCATTAGGAATTCCTCCAGATAAGAATTCATCTAATTTTTGTAAACCCGTAGAGATCATTTGTATGATTATTAGAAAAATAAGAAAAAATTTAAGGGATTTCAATATTTGTAAAGGAGGTAAGGCTTTTATTCTAGAGAAAAAAGTTGCAAGACAAGTGAATAATTAGTGTCACAATCAAATAGTGCAAAAAGACCTTTAACAACTCTCCAAAAAAGTACCAAGAAAAAAGTTACTGTGAGACTGAAAAATGAAGTAGAATACAAAGGAAAAATGGATAATGTTGATTCATACATGAATTTGATTATGACTGATGCTGAAGAATTACATGGAGGCAAGACCATTGCAAATTATGGAAGAGTCATCGTAAGAGGCAACAATGTATTATTTATCAAACTAGAAAACGAACTCTAGTCGGTAGTGGTTTTATGACCAATAATTTTCTATTTACATCTGAATCAGTAACAGAAGGACATCCAGACAAAGTATGTGATAATATTTCAGATGCATTCTTAGATGAATATCTCAAACAAGACCCAAATTCAAGAGTAGCAGTTGAAACAATGGTTACCACAGATTTTGTAGCAGTATCTGGAGAAGTTACTTCTAAAGCAAATTTTGATCAAAAATCTCAGGAAGAATTAGTTAGAAAAACAATTAGAGAAATTGGATACGATAATAAAGATTTGATGTTTGATGCAGATACTTGTCAAGTTAATTTAAGACTACATTCACAAAGTCCAGATATTAGTCAAGGTGTAACAGCTACAGAAGAGAAAGAGCAGGGTGCTGGAGATCAAGGACTTATGTTTGGTTATGCAACAAACGAAACTGAAGAATTAATGCCTATGCCAATCTTACTAGCACACAAACTAATTCAAAAATTATCTAAAGTTAGAAGAGATAAGACTTTACCCTGGGTTAGACCAGATGGGAAGTCACAAGTATCTGTGAGATATGAAGATAACAAACCAACAAAGATAGAGACAGTTGTAGTTTCAACACAACATGCACCAGAAATTTCTCAAGATGAAATTTCAAGAGAAATTACTGAAAAAGTAATCAAACCAGTTTTAGGAAATCTTTGGAATGATGAAATTAAAATTCACATAAATCCTACTGGAAAATTTGTAATTGGTGGACCACATGGAGATGCTGGTTTAACAGGAAGAAAAATTATTGTTGATACTTATGGTGGATTTGGAAGACATGGTGGAGGAGCTTTCTCTGGAAAAGATCCTTCCAAAGTAGATAGATCTGCATGTTATATGTCCAGATACATTGCAAAAAATCTTGTTGCAGCCGGATTAGCAGATAGATGTGAAGTACAACTTGCATATGCAATAGGAGTAGCTGAACCAGTATCACTTTATGTTAATACATTTGGAACACACAAAATTCCAGAAAGCCAAATTGAAGATCTTGTTAGAAAGAATTTTGATATGAAACCATCAGGAATAATCTCACAATTAGATTTGAAGAGGCCAATTTACAAAAAAACTGCAGCATATGGTCATTTTGGAAGAAATGAACCTGAATTTTCTTGGGAAAAGACTGACAAAGCAGAAGTTCTAAAGCAATCTGCCGGACTTTAACATTTCAATAACTGATTGAAATTTTATTTTAGTGATTTTTTGCAATTTGGTATGATTTCCTTTAAAATTACCAATTAGAATATTGAGATCATCTACTCCAAAATCAGATTTTGAATTATTAATTGCATCATGATAAGCTTCTTCTAGATTAATTTTTTTGATTTTTGTTTTAGTTCCTTTTGAAAATAATTTAACATATTTTTCAAAAGTAATATGTTCAGGTCCAACAAGATCAAGAATTTTATTTTTAAATTTCATTTGAATTATGGATAGATAGATGATTTTTACTACATCATTAATGAAAATTGGTTGAATTGAATAGGTACCAGAGCCAGGGATTTTAATTATTTTTTTCTTCATTTGTTTTTTTAGATATTTGGTAAAAAGATCATCTTTTCCTACAATGTATGAAGGTCGAAATATTGTATAGTTTATTCCTGAATTCACAATTAATTTTTCTGCTTTATATTTAGAAATGAAATATTCTAATGAAGTATCAGATGAAACTCCAAGACCACTTGTATAAACAAATTTTTTAATTTTTGCCTTTTTACTTAAATTAATAATATGTTTTGTTAATTCTACATTTACCATGTTATAATCCATTTCAGCAGTTTGTTTTCCAATCCCAATAAGATGTATGATGGCATCTGAATTTTGTATTTTTGAAATAATATTTTTTTCATCATAATTTTTTGAGATAATTTTTTTCTCATTCTTAAATGATTGAAAGTTTTTTCTTGAGATTGAAATTAATTTAACATTGTTTTCAGATAAATATTTTCTAATGTTTCTTGCAACAAATCCATTTGCTCCTGTAACAACTATTTGATAGTTTTTAGTCATAAGAATTCCAAGTTATTTTTAATTTTAAATCTATTTAGAAGATTTGTACTTGTTCAAATAAGAGTTAATACAGTAAAATGAATACAGCAAATGTGGAAGAAAAGACAAAATTAAGGACTGGTTATACCACAGGAAGTTCAGCTACTGCAGCTGCCAAAGCAGGGTTATTGTCAATAATTAATCAGAAAAAAACAGATAGCATAACCATCCAATTACCTAAAGGAGATTCTATTGAAATTCTAGTGCATTCTTGTGATTTTAATTCTGATAATGCAAGATGCTCTGTAATTAAAGATGGAGGAGATGATCCTGATGTCACTCATGGGGCAGAAATTATTGTTGAATTATCATTTACAGAAAAAATTAATGAGATTGAAATTGATGGAGGCGAAGGAGTAGGCATAGTTACTAAGCCTGGTTTAGGTTTAGAAATTAACAAACCTGCAATAAATCCTACTCCAAAAAAAATGATTATTGAAAATTTAAGAGAAATTGGAGAAAAAATTCTTGAGAAGAAAGGAATCAGAGTTGTAATTTCTGTTCCAAAAGGAAAAGAGTTAGGACCAAAAACTGATAATCCAAGAATAGGAATAAAGAATGGAATTTCAATTTTAGGAACAAGTGGAATTGTTATTCCATTTTCTACAGCATCATATGCTGCATCAATAAGACAAAATCTTGATGTGGCAGTTGCAATGGGTAATGATATAGTAGTATTAACAACAGGTGGAAGAAGTGAAGATTTTGCAAAGAAAATAGTAGATTTGCCTGAACATTGTTTTGTACAGATGGGAGATTTTTCAGGATATACAATTCAACAATGTAGCAGAAAAAATATCAAAAGAGCATATGTTGTAGGTTTTATTGGAAAACTTGCAAAGATGGCTGCTGGAGTAAAACAGACTCATGTTAAGGGATCTAAAGTCGATATGAATTTTCTAGCAAGTTTGGCAAAGAAATCTAATGCAAATGAAACAATAATTGAAAATATCAAAAAAGCAAACACAGCAAGACATGTTTCTGAAATTATTCAAGAGAACAATGTAGAAGGATTTTTTGATTTAATTGTTAATGAAACATATAAACATATGAGAAAACATTCTGAAGAAAAAGTTCCAATTGATGTAATATTATTTGATTTTGATGGAAACATACTGGCTAGAAAATCTGAAGAGTAAGGTATTTTATGAAATTTAGGAGGTTTTGATTATGGAGAAAACGGCGGTACTTGCAATTACTAAAAATGGAGTTAAAATTGGACAAGAACTAAAACAAATATTTCCTGATTGGAGTGTCTTTGCTCCTTCCAAATTCTCAAGTGAAAATAATGAGATAACTTGGTATTCTGAGCCTACATCTGAAAAAATTGTTGATCTTTTCAAAAATAATAATGCATTAGTATGCCTTTTTTCTTTAGGTGCAGTAATTAGACTAATTGCACCACATTTGAAGGATAAAAAAACAGATCCAGCTGTAATTGTAATTGATGATAAAACAAATTTTGTAATTAGTGTTTTATCTGGTCATATTGGTGGAGCTAATGAATTAACTCAAGAGATTGCAGAAAAATTAGGAGCAATACCAGTAATAACAACTGCAGCTGATGTTAACAAAACCATAGCAGTAGATTTGATAGGAAGAGAATTTGATTGGAAAATCGATGATGACTCTACAGTAACTAAAATCAGTGCACATATGGTAAATGAAGAACCAATTGGAGTATTACAAGAATCTGGTAAAAAAAATTGGTATAAAGAATTACCAAGAAATGTTACAATTTATAGTGATTTACAAGATTTGAAGAATTCAAATTCTAAAGCACACCTTATAATTTCAGATAGAATAATTGATGAAAATTTAAGTAAGGAATCTGTAGTCTACCGCCCTCCAAGCTTAGTAATAGGTATTGGATTACATGGTGATACATCAAAAGAAACAATTAGAGAAGGAATTGAAACATGTCTTCAAAAATTTAAACTTAGTTCAAAATCTATAGCTAAACTAGTATCAATAAAAAAACCACAAGATGTTCAAGGATTAATTGACATTGGAAAAGAAATGGAAATTCCAGTAGAATATGTTGATAGAGATGAATTAGCTAAGATAACTGCGCCAAATCCTTCAGAAACTGTAAAAGCATTTGAAGGAACTGCAAGTGTTTCAGAAGCTGCTGCAATTAAGGTTTCAGAGGGAGAATTAATTGTAGAAAAGCAGAAATTCCCGCCAAATTTGACTATAGCTATTGCGAGGATTGTGAATTGAAGCGAGGGTTGTTACTTATTGATAGAGGAAGCAGGGAAAGAGAGGCATCTGAAGAATTAGAGGCCATTTGTGCTGCAATTAAGGCTAAAGAAGACTATGTATTTACTGATTTTTGCTTCTTAGAGGTAGAACCACCATATATTGAAGATGGAATTTCTAAGTCTCTCAAAGAAGATATTGACTCGTTGACTATAGTTCCTTATTTTTTGTATCCTGGTAAAAAAGTAAAACTTGCAGTTACAGATGTTATGAAATTCCAAAAAGATACCAAAGTGAAATTTGATGTTACAAAACCAATGAACATGCATAAAACCTTGGTAGATTTAGTTGAAAATAGAATCTCTACAACACTTAAAGAGAATCAAATAACTCTTCCAAAAAAAGATGTAGATGTAATGATTATTGGACACGGTAGTAAAGATCCTAATGCACAGACATCACTAGATTACATAGTAGATAATCTAAAAGATTATTATAGAAATGTAAGTCGATGTTGGTTAGAAATAGAACAACCAGATATTTTTGAAGGAATAAAAAAATGTGAGAAAGATAATCCTGAAGTTCTAGTTATTGTTTTTTATTTTCTACATGAGGGAGCGCATGTAAAAACTGATATCAATAATGATTTAATTCCTGCACTAAAAAATTCTAATCTAAAAAAGACTTACATTACAAAACATTTAGGAACAGATGAAAAAATGATAGATTTGATTATTGAAAGAGCAAAAGAGGTAGAAGATGCAAACTAAAAAAGGTCAATCAATTGAAGATGCAAGTATGCAGATGATTGAAGATGAAATCGGTACGCATCAATATGATGAAAAAGAATGGCCTATTGTTAGAAGAATTATTCATTCAACTGCAGATTTTGACTTTGCTAATAAAAATAAAATAATTTTTCATAAAAATGCAATTAGTAGTGCCATGAATGCTTTGAGAAATGGTTGTAGTATTGTAGTTGATGTTAATGGTGTAATTGGAGGATTGAATAAACAAAATCCTAAAGATTTTGGAAATAACATAGTATGTAATATTTCAAATCCAGAGATTATGGAATTGGCAAAAAAAGAAGGAAAAACACGTTCTCAAGTCTCTATGAGAGCAGCTATATCAGATATTGATGGAGGGATTGTAGCCATTGGAAATGCTCCTACTGCCTTGATGGAAGTAATTCAGATGGTAAAAGAAGGCATAGTAAAGCCTGCATTGATTATTGGAATTCCAGTGGGATTCATCTGTGCTGCTGAATCAAAGGAGGAATTATCAAAATTGGAAGAGACACCATTTATCACGAATATTGGCAGAAAAGGAGGAAGTTCATCTGCATCTGCCATAATTAATGCAATATTCAAGTTAATCAGAGCAGAATCAGCTTCTTGAGTACTTTAAGCAATTTTTAACAAAAATCTGTGCATAATTAGAACTATCAAAATAGAGATGACCATATGATGCAAGCGTATTATGTTGTATCATCCCATCTTGTTGTTTTTTGATTCCTTCACCAATTTCTAGGTCATAAGCAAATTTAGAATCAGAAGAGACTGAATCTAACTGTGAATAATGAAATTCATGACCTTGAAAATTATGTGATGTTTCTGAAATGATGGTTTTAGTAGAAATCTTACCTTTGGTATAATTTAGTCTCATTTTCTTTGTCATTTTAGTTTCAGCATCAAATACACCAACCATTTTGTATTTTTTATTATGAGAAACAATAGATTTTGTCAAATACATCAATCCACCACATTCAGCATATATTGGAAGATTATCTTCAGATAATTTTTTTATAGTTTTTTTCATAGTTTGATTTTTTTCAAGTGAATTACCTAAAACTTCAGGAAAACCACCACCTATGTAAAGTCCATCACATTTTGGAATTTTTTTATCTTTAACAGGACTAAAAAATTTTAAATCTGCACCTTCTCTACGTAATGCCTCTAGATTATCTTGGTAGTAGAAATTAAATGAAGTATCAAGAGCAACTGCAATTCTAGTTTTTATTTTTTTATGAATGAGTTTTGATTTTTTTGGAAGGTCAATTGGATTTTTTATAATTTTAATAATTTGAGGGACATCTAGAGATTTTGAAATTATTTTTGATATTTTTTCAATTTGGTTTTTTAGAGTTTTGTTATCTAATGTTGAAATTAACCCAAGATGTCTGGATTCCATAGTTAGAAGAGGGTTTTTTGGAACTACACCAATGATTGGAATTTGGGTTTTTTCTAATGCATCTCTACACAGAATTTCATGCTTTTTGCTTCCTATTTTGTTGAGAATAATTCCAGAAATTCGAGAATTTTTATGAAATTTTTGAAAACCTAAAGCAGTTGCACCAATAGAACGAGCAGTTTTGCTTGCATCTAAAACTAAGATTACTGGAGATTTTGTTATAGAAGCTACATGATGAGTACTTGCATAGTTAGTATCTCCACCAAAACCATCATAGTAACCCATTACACCTTCAATTATAGATACATCAGATTTTGAATTAGAAATAAAACTTTTCAATAGTTGATTCTTTCCCATCAACCAAACATCCAAATTATACGCTTCATGTTTTGAAATACTTGATAGGTAACTCGGATCAATATAATCTGGTCCAACTTTAAATGGTTGAACTGAATAACCTTGTTTTTGTAAGGCATGAATAATAGAACATGTTATGGATGTCTTGCCAACTCCGCTTGTAGCACCTGCTAACACAATTCTTGGAATTCTCAATTTGCATGACTAGGATCATTTTTTATTTAAATTGATGTGTTTTTGAGAAATGCTCAATGTTTTTAGTAAGATTATTTGAATATCATCTATGGAAAAAGATGGTTTAACCATTGTTTATACAGGAAAAGGGAAGGGAAAGACAACTGCAGCATTAGGAATTGCATTACGAGCTGCAGGTTATGAAAAAAAGATTTGTATGATTCAATTTATCAAGGGTTCATGGCATTATGGTGAAATAGATTCATCAAAAAGACTTGAACCTGAATTCGAAATGGTTGCTATAGGTAAAGGATTTGTGGGAATTATTGACGATAAGAGTCCCAAAGAAGATCATGAAAAAATTGCTAAAGAGGCAATTAGAATTAGTAATGAAAAAATTCAATCAGGAAACTATGATATTATCATTTTAGATGAGATTAACTACGCAGTAAATCTTGAATTAATTTCAGTTGATGATGTTCTAAATTTAATCAAATCAAAACCACAAGAAATGGATTTAGTACTAACAGGAAATTATGCCAAAAATGAAGTTATTGAAGCAGCTGATCTAGTTACAGAAATGAGAGAGATAAAACATCCGTTTCAGCGTGGAATTAAAGCCAAAAAAGGAATTGATTTCTAACCAGCAACATTAATGTACACATTCAGGAGTTTTAGAAGAAATGTCTACTGAAATTCAAGAGATGCCTGAACAAGGAGAAA
Source organism: Candidatus Nitrosopumilus sp. (assembly GCA_046754145.1). Lineage (GTDB taxonomy): Archaea > Thermoproteota > Nitrososphaeria > Nitrososphaerales > Nitrosopumilaceae > Nitrosopumilus. The sequence continues at coordinate 17,790 of JBHHVF010000006.1, read as the reverse complement.
TTGTTCTTGCTACTGTTACCAAAGTAATGGATCATGGGGCTTATGTAACATTAGATGAATATGATGATATTCAAGGATTTTTACACATTTCAGAGATTGCTCCAGGTTGGATTAGATCAGTAAACAGATTTGTCAGGGATGGGGAGAAAAAAGTTTTACTGGTAAAAAAAGTAAATTCTAAACGAGGAGATATTGATCTCTCATTAAAACAAATTTCCAAAGATCAGAAAAAACAAAAATTAAAAGAAGTTAAAAAATTTGAAAAAGGTAAAACGCTATTACAGAATGTAAAAGATAAAGCAAAATTATCAGATGACGAAATTGAAAAATTAGAAGACAGTATTTATTCAAAATTTGATTCTGTGTATGATGCATTCATAGATATTGGAAGAAATGGTATTGAGTCTGTAAAGGATCTTAAACTTGCAAAGAAAACTGCAACTGCAATTGAAGAAATTAGCTCAAAAATTAAACTACCTTCAGTTGAAATTAGAGGGATTATGGAAATTACAAGTAATAAAACAGACGGAGTAGAAATTATTAAAAAAATCTTATTAGATGAATTAAAAAAAGATTCTACTATTGATATTACATATTTGGGAGCACCAAAATATAGACTGTCAATAACTTCAGATAATTTCAAATCTGCTGAGAAATCACTAAAGCCAATTATTGCTGAAATTCAAACTAATATAGAGAAGAAAAAAGGTTCATTCACATTTACGAGAGAAGATTCAAAGAAAACTAGAGAAAATTAAAATGAGATTTCAATTAAGAAAGTGTTCAAAGTGCAATCACTATACATTAAAAGAAAAATGCCCTAAATGTAATGAAGATACAATTTCTGTGCATCCTGCAAAATTTTCACCTGATGATAAATACATGAGATATAGATTAGCAGAGAGATATTCTTAGAAAATTAGGATGTAGGTTCGTACTCTTTATTTACTTCATAAATAAATACTCCAATCATTGGTCCAGGTTTTTCTTCAATAAAGCCCGAAGAGGCATAGGTTAATCTTAATGGTCCATCACCATCAGAAAGAAATTTGATATCTTTACTATAGATTCCTATTGTTCCAGGTACATAAGTTAGAGATTGTTGTGAAAAATCATTAGGATTAACATATCCTAATACAGAAAAAGGAATCATTTTACCAAGTAAGGTTTCATTCCAGAAATAATCAGTACCATCAGAACCGTTTGATTGTAGGAATTTTGATTCATTGAATCCTGCTATTCTCATAAACCATTGTTTTTTTGATTCGTCACCACCTCCACGTAACGAATAGAAGGAATCTGGTGAATCAATATACAATTTTTCACCTGCGACAAAAATAAGGACATAATCTGCTTGCATTTCTTGTAATAAGTTCCATGCTTCATCAGGATTACTGAGTAACATTTTTGCAATATTTTGGATCCTACTAGTATGAACAGTTGAATTATCTGCTAATGTAGCTCTTTCTCCTAGTGTAGAAATCCAATAACCATAATCCCACCAAGCCGCAATTACAGAATCTTTTGGAGTATTATTTTTTATCCATTCCATAGAATCAAGCCAATCAGCGGTACTTACTGGATATGCACTTCCACCATTTAGAATAGTGACAGGAGATTTAGATAGAGTAATCACATCTCCACCTACGGGATAAATCATAGGAATCATCAAAAGAACGATAATTCCTATGACATAGGGTAGTTTAATCAATTTACTAATTGGTTTCTTGTTATCAGGCTTAATTTTGAAAAATTCTTTTGTTAAAGCGGTTAAACCCAAAGATGCTAAAATGATTACTGCAATTGATGCAAATACTTCTAATCTAACAAAAGTGGAACTCACGTATACTCCAACAAGTCCTAAAATTAATGAAAAAGATAACATATCATTTTTAATAAAATTAGAATTTTTATTTTGAATATTTTTAATAATTAACCAGATTCCAATACCTGAAAAAATCATCAAAACGGAATGGAACATAAATGATTGTGCTTGAGTTGTTGTTGCATGTTCTGAAACAGAATCTACTAATGGATCAGTTGTAGTTAAAAAAGGATTCAAGGCATTAAGATATCGATGACTTGGTAAAGGTAAAAATTCAGAATCAGAATTTATTATCATTAAACTTGGGGCAATAATAAAAAGTGCTAATAATAACAATAAACCATTTCTTGTTTTATTTTTCAAACTTTTATTTTGAATAAAAATACAAGATACTAAGAATAGAGTAGGAACTATTAATGAAATGCCTCCCAACCCAAAAATAAAATTGGAGCTAACCCGTTCGAACCCTAAAGAAACTAAAACAGTAGTAATTGTATAAAGAGGAATAGCCCATATGATGAATTTATGATCAGTTCTCAAAAAGGGTAATGTAAGGAAAAAAAGACCTATTGGAATTATAAAAAATTGATTTCCTCCCCAAGCTGAGATGGAAAAGGTAGTAAAAATCCCAGCTCCAATGAGTTTTGCAAATGCTACTTTTTTGTTTTGAGAATTTATACCACTTAAAAGAAAATAGACTGTCAAAAGACTGAAAAATAATCCAAGAGGTTCTGATTTGAACCATCCAATTGGACCTCGAATTAATATTGGTAATGAAACAGAGAACAACAAAGCAGAAAACAGGCCAGCAGTAGTACCACCTATGACTCTAACTACGGCAAAAAGAACAATTGCAGATAAAGAACCCAAGACTGCTGGAAATAATATAGTAAAATCATAAAGATCTGATCCTGCTCCAAAAATCCAATAAGTTGTAGCAGTAGTTAGATGAAGCATCACCTGAGATGTTGCAGATACATCTCTACCCATGGGGTACCAACTAAGACTATCATTCCATTCAAAATATGCACCAATTCCATTATCTACAATATACTGAGTAGCTCTATAATTAAAAAAAGGATCAAACTCGTTTAATTCAAAACCAAAATCAACTGCTTGTGAACGAAGTAAAAAAGAAACAGTAAATGACAAAGCAAGAATCCCAATTATCAAAAGATGATTTAATTTTAAATCAAAATTACCGAGAGAGACAAGTTTTGTATTTGTTAACAATTGTTTTTTCTCAAAAAACTTTGCTTATTACTCTTTGTATAAAAGATCATAAATAATCAGAATTTACGGAGAATATCTTCCTTCAAGCCTAGTTTCTGCAATAATGTGATTATTCATGGCTTCTTCTATCTGTTTTTTAGTTGAGTCTTCATTAACTCCTATTTTTTGGTCTAACGCATATAATTTGAAGATATATGTATGCTCTTTATCTGGAGGAGCTGGTCCACCATAACCAATTTCTCCGAAATCAGTTTCACCTTCAATACAATTTGATGGAATAGAATTTTCTTTTAATTCTACAGTATCTGGATTAATATTCCACAAAACCCAATGTACCCAAACTTTTCCAACCGCTCCCATAGCATCAGGATCATCCATGATTAAAGCTAGAGATAGTGTACCTTCAGGAACACCATTAATCTTTAGTGGAGGGCTAATATTTCCATTTTTATAACCATATTTTCTAGGAATCACTCCACCGTTATCAAATGCATCACTTTCTAAAGTAAAATTACTCACACAAGAATTTAGAAATGCTCAAAGTTAAATTTTTCTAAGATTCTAAAACTATTTTATCATTTGAAAAAGACATTATAGAACTTCCACTATTTTTAATCTGTTTTTTTAGTTCTTTATCCATTGTAGCAACTATGACTTTATTGTTTGAAACATAATCAAGTAATTCTTTGTCAGCAAACGTACCAAGAATAGGAATTGTTTTGAAATTTTTTATATAATTAAGAGTTGATTGAATATCCTGAGTTTTTTCTGGATTTTTTACTAATTCAGATAGTTCATTTTTGACAACTTGGGGTACAACAAAAGTGATTTGACCGATTTCTACATCTAGATCATCAATATTTTTGATTCTCTTAGTTGCTAAATGAATTAGAAAATTTGTGTCACAGATTACTTCAACCAACTATTCCTGCACCAATTAGTCTCCATCTTTCAGCAATTCTCCTACTGATTGCTACATTTCCACCTTCAAAGATACATGCAGGTCTCCTAAGTTCAATCTCGATATTTTTAGATTTTATCTTAGTAACTTTACCTAATACAGGAGCAGTTCCAATATTTAGTCGAAGCAATTCTCCTGATTGAATTGGTTGGACTTTAATATCTTCAGTAGTTCCTACAGCAGAATCAAATAGATTCACATCAAGTTTTAGTTGATTCAAGTTTTCAGGAAGTGTACCGGGCTTTCCAATAACTGAACCGATAAATGAATCACTTCTAGTCATAGAAGGATCTAACTTTGTTCCTATTGCAACCAAACCACCAGGTTTTACTGATTCAACAATTCCTGCAGCAGTTCCTAGAGAAGTAATTTCTGTCAGTAAAGGTTCATAGGATTTTTTTCTCTCATTCATAATACCTGGTTTAATCTCAATTTCATCACCAATATTGAAAACTCCTTGTGTTAGACTTCCCCCAATAACACCTCCCTTGATATTTTTTAATTTTGTACCCGGTTTGTTTACATCAAAAGAACGTAGAACATGCATAACAGTGTCTTTCTTTTCATCTCTTTCAGGTGTTTTGATTGTCGATTCTATAGAACCAATTAGTGCATCAATGTTTAATCCAGATTGTGCAGAAATAGGAATTATAGGTGCTTTTGCAGCGTGAGTTCCTTTAACAAATTTTGTAATTTCTTGATAGTTTGCTAAGACTTCTTTGTAAGAAAGTAAATCAACTTTGTTTTGAACTACAACGATTTGTTGAATTCCAAGAGTTTCAAGGGCTAAAAGATGTTCTTTTGTTTGTGGTTTAGGGACTTTTTCATTTGCAGCAACTAATAGTAATGCACCATCCATTAAAGCAGAACCTGAAAGCATGTTTGCCATCAAACTTTCGTGTCCTGGACTGTCAACAAAACTAACAACTCGAGATAATTCACTTTCCTTGCCACAATTGTTACATTTTGGAGTTGTAGAAAATCCTAAAGGTTCCTCACAACTCTTACATTTGTAAAATGCAGCATCAGAATATCCTACACGAATAGTAATTCCACGTTTAAGTTCCTGACTATGTACACTTGTCCATGAACCAGTTAATGCCTGAATAAGAGTAGTTTTTCCATGATCTACATGACCAGCAGTTCCAATGTTAACACATGGTTGATATCCATATTTTTTAACGTACCAATCAGGAAGTGTCTCTCTCCAATGCATGAATCAAAATGTAGAATCGGTATATGTTAAGTTATTCTTTTTTATCTTCAGTTTTTTCTTCTGAAGATTCTGCAGTATCATCTGTAGGTGCTTCAACTGGTAATTCTCCATCAAATTTACAATTTACTTGATAGATTTCTTCTGATACTGTATTCCCACGCATTAATTTTCTTACTCTTTGTCCAATCTCTGCAGCTTGCAAACCTACTCCTTTAGAAAGTAGAACATATTTTCTTGCAGCACCATGAATATCATTTCTCATAGGAACACCAGATTTGTCACTTCCTCCAGTGAGTTTTAATTTTCCATTTAGTCCTACAATTGCAGCATCAGTTTCATTTCCTAATTGTAATCCTAACAAGGGATTTGCATCGCTATCTTTGAGTTCCTTTGATACAGATTTTCCTTTAATGTCTGAGATTGTAAGTTTGAAGTTTGCCAATTATCCCAAAAAAAATTGAACGACTAATTAACCTTTGGACATTATTTTTAAATCAAGATTTTCAGAGATAGGCATGGGAGAAGACATTAGATGTCCAAAATGTGATAAGAAGATGGTAGACATGCAAGCATGCCACATGTTTTGTCCCAATTGTGGATCTCATTTAGATTGTTCAGATAAAGGAAATTATTGGTAATTATATTCCGGGTCTATCTGGAATATAGTCATATGCCATATTGATTGCTTGATCTTTCATGATTTCAAGATAGGTATCATAATCTGCCTCAAAATTACAATGAGGGCATTTTACCTTAGTTACGTTATCATCTAAAATTGCAACTTTCTCACACTCTGGGCATCTTGCATCCATAGATTAGTTTTCCAATCAAGATATTTAATCATAATTATTGAATGTGTACTAAGCGGAGTTAGTTTAGTCTGGTATGACGTCAGCTTCCCAAGCTGAAGGCCGCGGGTTCAAATCCCGCATTCCGCATTATAATTCTCTAATTGCTTGTTCTATTACTCCTCTATCTGGAGCTTTTGGAAAATATTTTAAATAACTTTTGAGATCTTCTTTTGCATCAGAATTTTTATTTTGTTTTTCTCTAAGATAAGCACGATTTTTATAAATTTTGGCAGATCTTTTTGGATCAATCTGAATAGCTTTAGTGTAATAATCATCTGCCTTTTCAAATTGATTAGTTTTGAGATAAAAATTTCCTAGACCATTGTAAGTCAGATATGATCTGTTATTGATTTCTAAGCATTTTTCATAAAATTTGACACATTCAGGAGAGTTTTGTTCATTCATAATTGATCCTAATTGATGTAGAACAGTTGAATTTTTTGGTTCAAGTTTAATGGCTTGCATTAATGCTTCAAGTGCATCTGCAGAATTCTTTAGAATACTTGATCTCTCAGAGACAAAACACAAACGGTTTGATTTGTCACTAGAATCATTTTCAAGGTTTATAGAAGACAAGACTTCTGATGGGGCTAGTAGTATCAATAATCTTCCTTCTTCTGACCATTCTTTGTCAAAAACATCCTGAGGTATGGCACCTTCTTGTTGTTCACCTTCTTGATTACCCTTCTGAATATAATGAAGAATGGTCTTTTCTTCATCATTGTAACCAGTAATTACAGATGCATGTTGTGTAATTTCAGGAATTCCTGGAAGAATAACAATTGAAGGTATTCCAGAATCAATAATTTTTTTTAATTCAGATAAAGACGAATTTACTATCTTACATGTTAAACCATGTCTTTCTGCAGATTCTATTCCTTCAATTAGAATACTACCATTAAATCCTGAATATTTTTTTGCAGTTTCTATGGCTTCGGCCATAGGCAATTCAATATTCCAATATTTTGACACTACGTTAATGGGTAATGGAAGACAAATATTTTCTTCATCAACAAGAGGTAATAACAATTCATGGTCTTCTTGTTCCATGAACTAAGAAATTTTGAGAGTAATTAAAATCAATCAGAGTGAGCAGAATTTTTCAATCAAATCGTGACCATCTTGACTCATTTCTGGATGAAATTGAGTTCCATAAATGGACTTTTTCTCATACTGAATAATTTCATATTTACAATGCTTTGATTTTGCTAGTGGAACTAACATAGTTGGCAATTTAGATATCTCAAACCCATGACTCTCAAAGACATCTAAAGAATTACTAGATATTGGATTTTCTTTGAAAATTTTTATCGTTTCATTCCCTTTTTGAAGTAAGGACATCTTTCTAATTGTACCTCCTAAAGTAAGAGATAAGATTTCTGCACCATAACAAATTCCAAGTAATTTTATGTTGTTTTTAATTGAATAAGTAATGACTTTGGAATTGATTTCATTAATCTTTTTTTCATTTCTTCTTCTTCCAGACAGAATAACTGAATCATAATTTCCAAGTGAGTTTAAGTCTAAAAGTTGGGGAGTCTGCTTTTCAAATAAAATATTTTTTTTATTCAGAAAATCAGTTAAATTTTTTGTATAGATAGAACCATTATCAACAACAAGTAGCAATTAGTTGCCTACCTCAATTGAGATATAATGCATCTCAGTTATTCCATCTTTTACAAATACTGTTCCAATATTTAGATTATTTTCTTCCTGCCACATGAATACTCTATCACTACGTGGCTTTACAAAGTCATCAATGAATTGAGATATGAATCCTTCAGCATCTGCACGATCATTTTCAGTAAAGAAGAATAGTTGTCCTTCATTAAATGACAATGGAACTTGAACAGTTGTTGGTTCAGCAATTGTAATCTCATTTTCTGCAAACACTGATTTTATAATATCAATTCTATCCTCTTTAACAAGTTCAACATAATCCTCATCAGTAGTTGTTGCAGTTGATGCAACACCAGAAACTTTCTTCAAGTATGCCTCAAATGCTTCTTCTTGAGTCTCTCCTAGTCCGACAAAATATTCTCCATTAAATGCCGCACCTACTGCTGCAATAGTGCCTAATTGGGCAACTACACCGCCTGCCCCTGCAGTATATACTGGAATAAAGTAGACGTCATGATCACCTACACGATACAAGATATTATCACCAATTCTCGGATTTCTCAAGAGTGTCTTGAGTTGAGCAAAATCTGGATCTCTATCAAGTGCTTCTCTAACTGCTGTAGGACCAATCAATTTAGTTGTAGAATCTAGTGGAACTTCATAGAATTGTAAATCACCTAGATTAGAAAGATCATTCTCAACTATCATGTATCCTGCAAGGTTTCTACCTTGAGATCCTTTTAGTTCCAATGATAATAATCCTACAAACTCAGTTTGTTCAAAACCAGGTGGTTTTGCTTCAACGTAATAAGTGTCAAGACCTCGTGGAATTTCATAGAATTCATTGGCTTGAATAAATGTCTCAACATTAGTTACATGGTAAATGTTGTACATCTCTGTTTTCCAATTAAATAATTCAACAGGATATCTGATTTGTTCTTCTAACCAAGCTGGCATTGGTTGGAATTGTTCAGAGTATTGACTAGAAAACATTTCTGAAAAGAAATCATCTCCAGTCTTAAGTAATTGAATATCACCATTGTATGTATCTACAAGTGCATAACCTACCAAACGTAAGTATGGATTTCCAACAGACCAAGGTACATCACGTGTATCAAATCCAATAATTAATGGAATCAACCAATAGGAATTTTCTCCATCAGTAACAGGAAGCGAATCTAATTCTTTTCCAAATAAATCATAGAGGAAGTAAGGATACAAAATTTCCATTCTATCGTGGACATCTTTGTATCTATTCACATGTACTGATTCTGTTGGGAATGAAAGCAAAAAGTTTGGCTCAAAGGTCCAACTTAGTGGCGGTGAAATATCTAATCCACCTGTACCTGAATAAGATGCACCTCCAAGCTCTGCACTTTCTGAACCTCTTGAATTAGGATAACCAGACCAAGTTTGCTCAAATAATCCACCTTCACCATAGTAGATCTCTCGTTGTTTGAAAAATTCACCGCTGTCAACTATTTGACCATCAGTTGCTTCAAGAGTAAGGAATCCATTTGGAACATGAGTATAGACAAGATGTTCATTATACCATCTATTTTCAAGACTGACAGATGTTGGCAGAATTGGTTTCATAGAAGCAGTCCAATACAAAGTATTGTTAAAGCGAAGAATATCATTATCTTCAAAGTCAACATATGGAATGAGCCCAATTTCAGGCTTTAATTTGGCAAAAGCTGCTTCCCAGTCCCAAACTCGAATTACATCAAGAACATCACTGTTTTGTTGTACATAATTATTGATATTATTTGGAGAAACTGATGTTAGTTCAGGGACATGGCTATTTTCTTGTACATTATTTATTTCACCAAGATGTCGATTTACTCCAATTTGTTGTGCTGTATATGGTCCCAAATATTCAATCTTCTTTGCATCAGCAATACTGTTGTTAACAGAAATAACTCCTAATATAATAATTCCAATTGCAAGAACTGTTATTATTCTAATGTATACATCTCTCTTAAACATATGAGTTAGAACACGTGCTCTAATTCTATCAATTACTGAAAATGCAATTAGTGCAAAACCTATGGCAAGTACACCACCAATTACATATCTTGTATTGTAATCAATTTGATCTGTAAAGAAGAGATTAAAACCTAACCAAAGTATACCAATACCAAGTATTCCTTCAATAGTTGAAACATAGTTTAGATATCTAGGTTTTCCATCATTAGAGTCCTGAATAAATGAAGTTATAACATGAATAATTCTATGAATTCCAACATACAAAACTAAACGTAGTCCAATTGCTGCAAGTATTGGTGGAATCAATATTACCAAAGCAGGAATCATTGGAACAACATTTTCAGATGCATAATTTGGATTAGTATCAGGAGTTACAAATGGTAGAGAAAATATTTTTGGAATGTTTTCAATTCCCAGAGTATTTCCATCAATAAATGACATTGCTGCAAATCCAAACATGATATTTGCAAAGAATGCACCAAAAAGCAAAATCTTGGTAATTTGCCATATAACAAATTGTGGAGAAGTTAATTTGTAATCTCTAAAACTTGGAATATCACTTGAGATCGGTTGTTGCCCTCCTCTACCAAGAAATCCAATTGCGGTACTAATGGTGTACCAGAAAATTGAAGATCTTCCAGCTATATTTACACGCACAAGAGCAATTGCAGATAGGATCACTGTAGAGACAAGAGTGTAATAGAGTGGTTTAGTGAACTGTTCGCCAAATTCAGTAAAATTCATTGATAAAATTACTGCCTGGTTTCCAACTAAGGCAAAAATTACAATTCCTATAATGGCAACAATGCCTAATCTGATGAATTTTCCAGCATCAGGAGGTGGAGCTTGCTTATCAGTAGAGGCGCTATACAAAATCAAATTTCGTTGTGATTTGGTAAATTAATGTCTTACCAGCAAAATCAGGCTATTGTTGCTAGTTTTTTGCAAATCATATAGACTGCTGCAAATGTTGGAACTGTAACTTTTTCATTGATATATGGACCAAACTTTTTGTTTTTGAGAGAAAATTCTATCGGACAGTTTGCTAATACTTCTACTGAATCATCACTAAGAAAGGATGCTTCAGTATATGGATCAAACTCAGTTAAATTTTGACAAAGAATTTTTGTGAGACCACTTTTACTGTTAATAGAACCTGGCAGTCTAAAGATTCTATGAATGTCCATAGTTACATTAGGATCAATTTTTACTCCAATTTTTTCTGAGACATCATCAAGAGTTTTTTGGAAAGAAGAATAACCGTTTGCTAGTAACTCTGAAATAATTTTTGAGCGTTTAGATTTTGAACCAAACACTTGTTTAGAGAATCTCCCTCTCCATCCATTTTCATTAAAATCTGGGAAAGATGAACGATTTAGTTTGAATTTTTTCATCCCAAATTTTTCAGGAATAGCTCCATTAAACATAATGTAATCTACAAGCTCTGATCTTTCTCTAGAACCAATTTGTTGAAATTGTGAATTATACACATAAACATGAAATCCTTCATTGCCCGAAAAATAGACATGAATATTTTCTTGAGCTATTGCTAAATCATTAATTAGAATTTCAGATAATTTAGATACTTCAGTTTTTGATGAATCAATACAATTTTTGCATGGTAAAGATTTTTTTTCTATTTTTGTTGAATTACATTTTAAACAGTGTTCAGAGTTTTTTGAAATTTCATTACATTCATTACATATTGATACTGTGTGATTTTCTCTGCAGGACAAATTAAGATCTTTTGCATCTATATCAAAAATAAGATCCGCTTCTTTCCAATCTTTTTCATTCATAGATAAATTAGGAAATGAATAATATGCATTTGAACAGTAAACATCAGATGGAGTATTTTGCATGAATAAAAGATGCAATTCTTTATCATCTTTTATTGAGATGTGACGAGTCATTCCAGAATTGAATTTCTGATATCCGAATTCTCTTTCAGATGTACGTTCAGGTACACGAATTAGATCAAAATGCTCAAAATAATATTTTTTGAACGAATCTTCAAGGAATTTAATGTCTGTTTCTTTCATTATTTTCGCTTCTTTCCAAATTGTAATGGGTTAATGATATTATCACATTCTGATGTTGCAAAACAGAGATCTTGTGTTTTTAGTTTCTCACAAGAAGGGCAAGAATATTGAGTACCACTTCCAGAAGTTCCAGCAAGGTGATTTAGTTGATAAAGTGTTACTCGTTCATTATAATCTGGAGCATTTTTGAATAAAGGTGCAATTTGTTCTACTGATTGGCCTTTTGATAACAAAAAAGTAGCAAGCATAAATCTTCCAGAATGTGGAAGGTTCTCACCCTTTTCAAGTACGTCAATTGCATGTTTGACACATGGTGGATATTCACCAGTAGTCACAGTAAAAGTTACAAATTTTTTTGATAATGAAACAAGTTTGTTCACAGAATCCTCAAAACCAGGGATCATTGTGGGTGTTTTTGCATTAATGATCTTTGAATTGATATACATCCCTAATTCTTTTCTTATCAATCTGACTGTTTCGTGTGGAGTAAGAAAGACTTGTCCTTTTTCAACATGTCTGTTTACAAGCTTCCATTCTCTTTCATGAAAATTAATTGAATGTTTTAGATAATCAGATACTGGAATGACAAAGTAATCATCAAGTTTTTCAACTTGAACTGAAAAGAGATCATTAATTACTCTGGTTGCTAATTCTTTTTTTGACTCATCTGAAATGTTTGCTAGATCTTTTTCAAGATATTTTTCTGCACGTCTTGCCTCTGCAAGTGCAAATCTCTTGATTAGGGTATGCATGCCACTTAGTTTCAATAGTACAATAGCCAAAAGAAATGAGAAAACCTCTCTTGGTAGCGCTGCCTCTTTTGAGACTTGATCTCCAATTAGATCAGATTTGTAGATCTTTCCATCTGCAGCAACATGAATTCGTTCAAATGCCTTGTCAACTAGGTGTTTTAGATCAGGATCTGTTCCAAATTGTTCTAGTGTAAAGCCCTTATCTTTGAGATATTGACCCGCATCCGCTAAGAATGGATATTTTGCAATTTCATCTTGTCCTAGTGCTAGCATGATAGTAATTTACCTAATTTACTTAAAAATCTGGTTTTATTATTTGGATGCTGGTTTAAATTATTGTTTTGAAACAATGATTACATATGCAGATCGGATGTCATGTATCAATAGCAGGGTCAATTGACAAAGCAGTAGATAATGCTGTAAAAAGAGAATGTTCGGCTTTTCAGATATTTACAAGAAATCCAAGAGGCTGGCACGCAAAAGAACTCTCAAAAGAAGATGTTTCTAATTTTAAATCAAAATTAAAAGAAAGTAAAATTGACAGATTTGCAACATGTGCACATATGCCATATTTACCAAATCTTGCCACTCCAAAACAAGATGGGTTTGATTTATCAGTAAAAACTTTGATTAATGAAGTTGAGAGATGCGCACAACTAGGAATTCCATATCTTGTTACTCATCTTGGTAGTCATTTGGGAACAGGTGATGAAGCTGGAATTAAAAAACTAGTTGAAGGATTGACTAAAGCAGGACAAACAAAGAACGATGTAATGATTCTATTAGAGAATACAGCAGGTCAAAAAAATTCAGTCGGTTCTGATTTTAAACAACTAGGAGAAATTTTTAATCAATTAAAACCTGCAAAAAAATTTGGTGTTTGTTTTGATACTTGTCATGCATTTGTTTCAGGATATGATTTAAGAACTAAAGAAAAAGTTCAGGAAACTTTTGATGAGTTTAATGAACATGTAGGTATAGAACATTTGAAAATTCTTCATCTAAATGATGCAAGAGGAGATATTGGATGCAATCTTGATAGACATTATCATTTAGGCTTGGGAGGGATTGGTAAGGAGGGTATTGCTGCTACTGTAAAATTTGCAAACAAGGAAAAAATTCCTATAATTTTAGAGACTCCAATTGATGATGATAGAGACGATTTTGAGAATATTAGAATAGCAAAGGGATTTGCGTAGAGATTTATTCAATGAGTGAGGAAATCTAATAATGGATTATGAAGCAGTTATGAAATTAGCACTTGAGCGTGGATTTTACTTTCCTAGCTGTGAGGTATATGCAGATGCACAAGCTGGATTTTGGGAGTATGGACCATCCGGAGTTAGTTTGAAAAATAAATTCCTTGAATTATGGAGAAGAGAACTCATCAGAAGAGATGGGATGCTTGAGATTGATGGTTCTCAAATAATGTCCAAGTCAGTTTTTGAGGCATCAGGTCATTTGAGTAACTTTGCTGATCCAATAATAAAATGTACAAAATGTAATTCAACATTTAGAGCAGATAGAACAATTGCAGAGATTGCACAAATTGAGATTCCCGAAAGTGCAGATTTAGAAGAATTTGATAATGCTATTTCACAAAATAACATAAAGTGTCCAAAATGTAAAGGAGATTTTGAAAAAACAAAAAACTTCAACATGATGTTTAGAGTTGGTATTGGTCCTGAAGAAGAGGAAGCATATCTTAGACCTGAGACATGTCAATCAATTTTTGTAGATTTTCCCAGACTTTTTAAGACAATGAGAGGAAAACTTCCTTTAGGAATTGCTCAAGTAGGAAAGAGTTTTAGAAATGAGATTGCGCCAAGACAGAGCTTACTTCGTCTTAGAGAATTTTATCAAGCAGAAATTGAAGTGTTTTGTAATCCATCAAAATTAGATAACATGGATAGATTTTTAGAAATTCAAGATACAATAATTAGAGTTCAAACAGATGCAGAACCTGTTTCTATGACATGCAAAGAAGCAGTAGAGTCAGGTATTGTTCCAAACAAGTTTGTTGCATATTACTTGGGAATCTTGACTGAATTTTATGAAAAAACAGGAATAGACATTACAAAAAGTAGATTCAGAAAGCTTGGTGATAAAGAAAAGGCATTCTATGCCGAAGTAGCATTTGATTTTGAGGTAGAAACCACAATAGGATGGCTTGAACTAGTTGCATGCAACTATAGATCTGACTATGATTTATCCAGTCACGAAAAAAAGAGTAAAGTGAAATTTGAGATAATGGATGAGGAAGAGAAGGTTCTTCCTCACGTATTTGAGATTTCCATGGGAATTGACAGAAGTCTTTACACTATCTTAGAGCACAGTTTGAAAGATGACAAGGAGCATGAAAGAATAGTTTTATCTCTAAAACCATATCTTTCTCCTGTTCATGTTGGAGTACTCTCCCTAGTCAAAAAGGACGGTCTCAAAGAAAAAACAGATGAAATTTTTCTTCAAATTAAAAGAAAGTGTGATGCATTTTTGGATCACTCTGGTGCTATAGGAAGAAGGTACAGAAGATTAGATGAGATAGGTTCTCCATTTGCAATTACTGTTGATCATCAAACTCTTGAGGATGAAACTGTAACTATTAGAAGAAGAGATTCAATGGAGCAAAGTAGAATTAAGATTTCTGAACTTGAGTCTACAATATCTGAATCAATTGCATTTCCGTAGATCAGTCATACAGATTTTAAAAATCACTTTGAAAATGCCGTAATTGTTTCAGAGTGATATCTATATTTGATCTTCACAGAAATATCTTCAATTGCATGTGCTTGTTGAATAAATCCATCCTCAGTTTCTACAGAAACATTCCATTGACCTGTAATTGGATCAATTGAAGTTATTGAGAATCTCTCAAGTGTATTATCTGCACCACTGTATCTTACTCTGAGTACTTGACCATCATACATTATACTTGTCAAACCTCCACGATTTTCTCTTGTACTTTCATTAATGGTACAATCATCAGTTCCTCCAATTACACATTGTCCTTGTGGATCAGTAACACGGAATTGCAAGTTTTCATCTGAATTTGATGAATAGATGAGTGCAGGTTCTGCAACAACTTGTCCATCTACTTCAATTAATTCTAGTGAAGGCAATTCAGATACTGAGATTGATGTTGTTCTTGGATGGCTGTGAATTGTGGCTGATTCTGTAATAACTGAACCATCATACAAATCAACTTTTCCTTGTAACTCGTTACTAGCATATGAATCAGATTTTGGAATATTCCAATCAAATGTAACTTTGGTTTGACCTGCTTCAAAGAGTTGTGTTCTTTGTGATACAATCTCACCATCTGCAATTAGTGACACTAGACCATATGCTGTAGCATTATTAGTAAAGATGTAAACTTCTGGTTTGATTGAAGCTCCAGATGCTTTGACTGTAGGTACATCCATCTCTACGGAGACTGTTGGTACTGTTGTTGGTTTTACACCAATCTCATACTTTGTGGAATCAATTGAATTAAGATCCTCATCTAGAACATGTATCCAATATTTGACTCCTGGTTCTACCATAAAGTGTGATGGAATTGTTGCACTAACAAAGGATGTAGAGTTTGAAACAATCATTGGATCTACATTCATTCTAATTGCAATGTATTCTTCATCTATTGCTCCTAGAGTTGCAGTTCTTAGTTCGACTCTTCCTAGTGGTGATTTACTATCTACTATTGCAGTTACAGTCAAGTCTTGTCCATCAAGATAGAATAATTCTGATTCAGATTCTGCCTTATGCATTGTACCATTATCAATTTGGAATTTCATATCAAATATTCTTGGAACATCAAATGATACCTCCTCTTCCTCCTCAGGTAATTCTACAATTGTTGTAGAGCCAGTACATGATGTAAGATATACTGGAGACTGAACTCTGTTTATTACTTCACCTTTGATTTCAGAAAGGACTACCATCATGAATGTTTCATCAGAAGCTATTGGTGCTTCAAAGACATACTTGTCAACCTTGGTAAATTGGTTCAAGTCTGCAAATGGTTGTTCTGCAGCTAGTGTAGCATATACTGTTCCCGACATTGTTGTGTGAAGTACAACTGTTGGAACTTCATCAGCATCACTTGAAACTAGAATTCTAGCCATATTGACATCACATCTGTCATAGGATACCTCGTTGATTGCAAGAGGTGTGCCTAGAATTCCTCCAAATCCGCCAGTACCGCCAGCACCACCTGTACCACCACCACCGCCAGAGCCAACACCAGATGAGCCTGATGGAGCAGATGGAGCAGATGACGTTGATGATCTTTTAGCTGCACCAAATGCAGTAAAGTGTGTGGTCCAAACACTAAGGTTAGTTCCATCATCAAATACACATTCTCCTGCTCCACCAAGTTGTGCCTTTACTGTAGCAAGATTATCAGCAGTACAAACTGTATCAATAAAGGTTACAGAAGGATCTCCTGCTCTCTTAAAGAATATATCAAATCCTTTATTTCCACCATCTCCTGTAAACTCTATTCTTACTGGCTTATCAAATGTTATTTCACCTGATGACAATCCAACTTCAATTGCAGTAATTTCACTAAATGTTTCAGTTTCAGTATCTGGAATTGTAATTGGTGTAAATGTTGGCAATTCTAAAATGCCATTCCAACCAGCAGGGCCAGTCATATTAGTTGAATCAGCTACTTGTACTTTAACATCAAATGTTGGGATACTATCATCAACATCTGCATCAATAATCCATCCATTGTTAATGGTTACATTATTTATTACAAGAATATCAGCATAGCTCATTGTTACATTTTGAACATTATGTAGTTCAATTAATGATAATGTTGCATTAGAATTTGTAACAACTAGTTGCTTGTCATCCTCTGTAACAATTTCTGTTGGTTGTGCATCTTCAATAAGTATTTGATCTGGTGCTAAATTGACGTATTCAGTTTCACTACTAGACAAGTCTAGTGTATCAGATAATGAGAAGGTTGCAGCATGATCTGAGTCAATATCATCTAGAATTGACAAAGTTTCTGTGAAGGAAACAGATCCAACAAAAGTCAAATCAATAATTCCATCACTTATTGGAATTGATTCTGTGAAGATGACAGAGATACTACGGTTGATATTGTCTACTAGGGATAGTGACTCATCAAATGAGACAGAGAATGATTTGGATAGTTGATCATCAATGTCAAGTGACTCATCAAATGAGACAATGATTGTCTTAGATAGTACGTCTTCTAGGGATAGTGACTCATCTAGTGAGACATTGATTGTCTTAGATACTGTATCTACAAGAGATAGTGACTCATCAAAT
>JBHHVF010000005.1:0-39841 GCA_046754145.1 Candidatus Nitrosopumilus sp. | reverse complement strand
CGAGTTTCGAACTCGCGACCTCCAGATTATGAGTATTGCCTTAGTTGGAGAACCGCTAGAGTTTACCAAATGAACTGGCACTCTAACCAGGCTGAGCTACCCCGGCATAGTATATGGCTAAAAATTTGGGAAATTAAATGATTCTAAAATGTAAGTTTACTTTAGATTCTTCCAATCTACATCTTCATTTTTGACCCAGAGGAATTTCTTTTGTAACGCAGATGTGTACAATTTTTCCCATTCTGCACCTACCTCATCAGTCCATGCCTTGACAACACGAGGATCTATGTAATTTCTCAAAGATGTTCCAAGATTGTAATCCCTAGTCTTTCCAGATAAATCAATTTGTAACTTTAGTTTTTCCACTCTTTCTTTGTGTTTCTGTTTTTGTTTTTTGATTTGCTCCTTTAATGTCTTGATTCTTTTCTCTTTGCTCTTCTTTTGAGCATCAGTCTTCATTTCCTTTGACTCTACTTTCTTGAGGGTTTCTTCAGCTTTTTGCGACGGCTTGTCTTTTTCTACCTTTTTGAGAGTGTCCCTTTTCTTTTGTAATGCCTGCTCAAACGTCTTTGGAATGGTCCTCTTGTGATTACACATGATAGCAGCTTCGAGATTTGCAAGCTTTGCATGGTACAATTTTTCATTTGCAGTTTTTCCTTTCATGTTATCATGTTCTTTGAGATATCTTTTGACTTTAGTTGTTGCCAAATATGTTCTGAATACTTTGGCAGTTAATCCTTTAACAATTCCTGAAAAATATGCATTAACATGCCTTGATGTAATGTCGTGGAAAATGTCTTCCTTTGGTTTTTTCTTTTCAATTAGTTTCTTTAAATTTTCTTGAAATTGTTTATCATCACCCACTGCCTTTACTGTCTCTTGCCATCTGACACTATCTTTTCCTAGAAAGTCAAACTGTATTGCATCTGAAGTAATATTGATGTGCTCTTTTCTTAGAGTCGTTGCACCAACAGTGTCTGCTTCTTCTGGATCTTTTTCGTCTCCCACCCTCATCGCAGTTCTATAAATCAAATAACATGCAGTAGCGACATTACTCTTTTTGGGATCTTTCATATCTTTGACCATTGTTTTTTTAATTTTTTCAATCTCATTTGCAAGCTTGACTGCTTTTTCGTATTTTTCCTTATCTCTACCTTGTTTTAGGTCAGAACTATCTGAAAGCCATACATACTTTCTCTTCTGTGTAAGAAAATCCATCCAACTAGCTAACCACATAGAATCTTTATCATGAATAATTTTACCCCATTTTCCTTCTGGTACCTTTGCTTCTTTTCCAAGATTCAGTGTGACGTCTTTTGCAGTAACCCGAGGTTTCCATTTTCCTCTAATTGGATGCTCTCCTCTCCCAATGAAGATTCCTGGTGGCTCTGCCATGTAATTTCCAACTTCAACTTCTTTTCCATCCATGATGGCAATTCCATGTTTTGATTTGAGTTTCTCTCGCAGTTCTTTTCTTTTTGCAGCAATGGATTTCTTTTCCTCTTTTGTCATCATCTCCTTGAGGTCTTTTTCCTTATCCACTACTTTGTAAGCATTTGAAAAATCAATATCTTCATATGAAATTTTTTTAAATTTTGAATTCAGAGTTTTAGCAAAATCTGCTGTAAAGTTTTTTTGGAAAACTTTGTCTTGAGCATATGGTGTGTCTTTCTTTTTTGCCCACTGGTAAATCATTTCTTCCTGATTTAGATCAAGATCGATACTTTCCCCTTTGATCTTTATCTTGATTCCTTGAGCCTCATAGGCAGGTGGGAATAAGATTCCGTTATGTTGTAGAGTTTTCCATTTCGTCATTTTTTTCACTTTAAAATTGCGGACTTTGACAAAAACTGTATTCTATGTGTATATCAATTTAACGTACAAGTGCGATGTCAGCTAGTAAATAGCTCTTTACTCATGTATTTCTCAAATTCTAGATCTGTTTTCATCTTTTTTGCTTCCATAAACATAGCAGCATCAGTTCCAACAATATATCGTGGCAAAATCTCATCATCATGAATTGCCTTCATTACTACATCTGCCACTTGAGATGGTGCAGTACCCATCTCTACCATCATTTTAAGACCTGCAAGCATGTTGTCAGTTAATTCCTTGTATTTAGGATCCTTTTTTGATTCTGGAATTTTCATTGAATTGAAAAAGTTTGTTTTGATAACTCCGGGTTCAATTAAAGTAGTTTTGACTCCAAATTGACCAAGCTCGTATCTGAGACATTCACTTAATCCTTCTAGTGCAAACTTTGTACTGATATAAGCTGTGGATCCTGGTAATCCCATTCTGCCAACAACAGAACTAATGTTTACAATAATACCTGAATTTTGTTTTCTCATAATTGGGGATACTTCTTGAATAATTCTTACAATGCTAAAGAAATTAGTTTCAAACTGTTTTCTAAAATCATCCACTGATACATCTTCAGTGCATCCAAATTGTCCATACCCTGCATTGTTTACTAAAACATCTAATCTTCCACCATCTGCAACTACTTTCTTGATTGCAGAAACTATTGATTCTTCTTTATCTACATCTAATTCTATTACACTAATTGAAAGATTCTCTTTTTTTGCTGCATGCTCTAACTCTCCTGATTTTTTGGTATCTCTCATACTTGCAAAAGTATTGTAACCATCTCTTGCAAGTGCTAATGCTGTCTCTAATCCAATCCCTGATGAACTTCCTGTGACAAGAGCTACTTTTTCCATACTTGTTCTAGATTTTTGCTATATTTATCCCATTTTGATTTATCATACTAATGGTTTGTCTCCTTCAGTAGGATCAATTAATTCTGTTTTTTCACCATTGCTGATTCTCTCTAAAATCTCTAATGCAGAATATTTGTGCAAGTATTCGTTGTTGTTTCCACATCTGTATGAGAATGTACATCTAGGACATCCAGATTCATTTTCACATGGACATTCCTTTACAATGTGCATACTTCTCTTAAGGGCTTTTTCAAATCTATCGTACAGGGCTTTACTGGCACCACTTCCTCCTATTGCCCCATCATAGATGAAAATCAAGCCTGAGGTACCTAAAGATATGCCTCCCAAGTCTTGAGATACTCCCCCAGTGATCATATTACTTCCTTCAATTACAACATGTTCTGTTGCATGATATCCACTGGCTTCAGTATACTCTTCATCTTCTGCTTTCTCAATTACTTTGAGAGGTTTTGGTGCATGAAAAACAATTCCTTTGGTGATAAAATCATATTCTAGTGGAGTGTCAAGTAGTACTTTTTCCCCTTGTGTAATCTCTTGTCCTAGTTCTATGTTGACGTAACCGTAAACCTTCTTTTCAATATGCAATTTGCAAAATGCTACTTCAACACCGTTTGCTTTTCTTCTCTCAAAGACAGTCTCAATTGTTGGCCACTCTTCTGTAAGTGATTTTGTGTAATATGGGTAATCTCTTGGAATCCTTTCTAGTTTGGCATAATTTTTTTTGGGATAATCAAATTCTTTTACCTTGTAACGAACTCCTGCCAAAAAATAGATTGCATCTTTATGCAATTCCTCTAGTGCAATTGGTAGTATTCTGTCTCCCACCTTTTTTTCATTTAAGAAAATATCAATTGATTTTCCAATCCCTCTGATACTGTAATCATTTAACATGGAGTTGATTTTATCAAAATTTGGAATTATTCTATTATTGAATTCTTTGAGATTCTCTTTGATTATGTGATGCTCAATTACTTCTTGATGCTCTTTTAGTTCATGTTTTGAAATTGGTCTATCACATGCCATTGCCAATACCTGAAATTCTTCAACAAACGGGTTCTTGGGGTCGATGTATGTTTTTTCAATATCCTCAAAATAATCATCAGGGTGATTCTTGTAATATTGAGAAATAGGATCATTTCCTAATACCAAAAACGCATATCCTCTTTGCCCTTTTCTTGCTGCTCTTCCTATTCTTTGAATTAATCTGTTAATTGGAATGGTAGATGATATAACGCAATCAACATTGCCTACATCTATGCCTAATTCAAGTGTAGGAGTACATGATATTGCCTGTAAACTATCTTCTTTGAATTGCCTTTCCACTGATGTTCTGTAATTTGCCATTAAACCTGCCCTGTGAACTTTAATGTTGACTTTTTGTTTTTTGGCTTGTATTGCCAAAAGTTCAGAGTTTAGATGAGAATTGTTAAACACCATTGTTTTGTGATTTTTTTCAGTCAATTTCTTTGTCAATTCTACCATTAATGCTCTCTGAGTTCTAAGTGATGGAAACAACATTGCAAAATCTGTTTGACCTTTTTTCCCCGAGCCGTGAATGATTTGCATTTTTTCTCCAAACAACTGCTGACAAAATTCTTTTGCATCATCAAGAGTAGCTGATGCTGCAACAAACTGTAACTTGTTAGTGCACATCCTCTTTAGTCGTTTTATGATATAGTGAACATTTGATCCAAAAATTCCTGAATAAACATGTGCTTCATCTACTACAAGAATTCTTGTTGAACTTAACAATGATGAAAACTTTGTCTGATGCCAAAGATGATAATGTAAAATATCAAAATTTGTAACTAGAATATGAGGTGGATTCTCAATAATTTCTCTTCTTTCTTCTAGTTTTGTATCTCCATCAAAAATCTTAACATTAATTCCAATCTTTTCTGCAAATTTTTGAATTTTTGGATATTGATCCCGTGATAATGCTTTTGTTGGATATACAAAAATTGCAAAAACATTTCCATCGTTTGCATCTTTTTTGATTCGTTGAATTACTGGAATCAAAAACGCTTCAGTTTTTCCTGATGCAGTGGGTGCTTCAATTACAACATTTTCTCCAAATGTAATTTCTCCAATTGTTTCTTCTTGAAATTTATAAAATTGTTCTATCTCTAATTCCTTAAGATGTTTAGAAATTGATTCATCTAATCCCAAATCTTCAACTTTACAGCCCATTTTAGGCTCAGGATTCTTCAAAACCTTGTATTGTGAAACATAGTCTTTTTTTGAAAATAATATTTCCTCAGTAATTTTATCTGGCTTGTTTTTGCCAATCATCTCTTTGATTTCATTTTCTCCCCTGACAATACCTTCATCCTTTAGACCTTCTGAAAGTCCTTTTTCTGTGATTAATCCCTTGTCAAATCTTGAAAGAAATTCAAGAAATACCTCGTCAACATTTTTCGAAAATTCTAACAGATCTTCAATACCGCATTTTCCACAAGAGACATGCATTTTTTTGTTGAATGTTTTTTGAATCTCTATTTTTGACTTGCATTTTGGACATGAGAATTTCAAGATCTATTTGATAAGAAATTATTAGTGATTTATTGTTTGACAGACGATCCATGACATTATTAAGCTAGGAAATGACCTTGAATTTAAAAATGAAAAAAATTGAAATCAATAAAATTTACAATCTAAATTGCATTGAAGGAATGAATCAAATTCCTAAAAATAAAATTGATCTTGTAATCACTGATCCACCCTTTGCCATAAATTTCAAGGCAAAAAAAGCAAATTACAACAGAACATCATCTAGAGTACTAACTGGATACAATGAAATCAAACCTGAAGATTATTATGATTTTACATTTGCATGGATGAGCGAAGTCTTTAGAATCCTGAAAGACTCTGGAAGCATGTATGTTTTCTCAGGATGGAATAATCTTAAAGATATTCTACGAGCATTAGATGATGTTGGATTTACCACAATCAACCACATTATATGGAAATATCAATTTGGTGTAGTTACAAAAAAGAAGTTCGTTACATCTCATTATCACTGTCTTTATGTTTGCAAAAATGAAAAGAAACGGAAATTCTATCCTTTTTCTAGATTCAAAAAAGATGACAAAACAAAAGATGGACGAAGCCTTCACTACAAAGACAAAGAGGATGTATGGGATATCAAAAGAGAATATTGGACTGGTGATGAGAAAACCCCCACTAAACTTCCCTCAGAAATTATTCAAAAAATATTGGAATACTCTAGTGATAAAAAAGATATTGTATTTGATCCATTTCTTGGTTCAGGACAAGTAGCAGTTGTAAGTAAATCTCTAAAAAGAAGATTCCTTGGCTTTGAAATAGTTCCTGAATATTACAAATTTGCCAAAAAGCGATTAGACAAAGACATGTATCGAATTAAAAAATTAAAATAATCTATTTCTTATTTTCAGGTTCATCGACTTTCTTTTGACCTATCTTTGTAGAAATAACTTCTCGAAGTTCATCATCTGTTTTATCTTCTACTTTAACTCCAATTGATTTTGCAATGGTTTCTAACTTTTGTCTTTCATTTTCTACAGGGCCAGAAATTTTTGGTGCTTCCTCTGTTACTTCTTTCATGTTATCTTGAATCTCATTTTTTGCTTTGTTGTATTCATTAACAGCTTTTCCAAGTTTTTTAGCAGCACCAGGTAGCTTACCTGTTCCTAAGATCAAAACTAGTGCAACAAAAATAATGATCATCCATTCGCTTCCAGCTATATTTAATGAATAATCAAGCATATTCTGGTATCTTCTAATTTGAAATTAAACGTAATGTCGTTTATTGTGCCTAAACAATAGATTTCATCTTTGAATATCAGGAATGAGAAGTACTAGTTGATTTAAATAAATTCAGAACTAATTATTTTTATGAAAAAAATAGAAGCAATCGTTCAACCCGGAACAAAAGATGCAGTCATTGCTGCAATCAAAAAGGTTGGTGTTGGAGGTGTTACTACTCATCAAGTTCAAGGACAAGGCGCACAGGATCCTCCTTTAGTTGGTCAATACTTTAGCAGAGATCTGGTTATCTGCATAGTTGATGATCCTAAACTAGATGAAATCATAGATGCAATTGCAAGTGCTGCTTGTACTGGAACTAAAGGTGATGGTAAAGTCTTTGTTACAGACGTTGTTGATGCACTTGATATATGCTCCAAAAAACGTGGCACAATGGATATCTAATACAACACTTTTTGTGGTTCTAGTTTCTTTCTTGAAACTATAGCAAGAAGTGTAACTCCTATTCCAATAACAGCAAATATCAAATATGGTGCTTCATTTCCAAATGATTGTGTAATTGGACCACCAATAGTTGGTCCTATTGCCCAACCCATTCCAAAAACTGTTTCATATGCACCAATTATTTTTCCTGAAATTCCTTTTCTGGTTTTGCTCAAAATTATTTCTAAAGTTAATGGGAAGAATATACTAAACCCAAATCCCATTAGAACCAATGCAATTGCAAAAGTAATGATTGAATCTGCAACAACTGATACTGCCAATCCCGTTGATACTGCAATTGTTGCAGCAATCAAAGTTTGACTTGTTCTTCTTGCAAACTTTCCTGCTAATGCAAGTGATACAACTCTTGATACTCCAAAAACAAAATACAGTAATAAAATATCTGTAGCATCCATTCCATTGTCGTTTAGAAATGCTGGATAAATTGTGAGAATTATTCCAAAAGATGATGTGCAGAAAATTAATAAAATTATCACTTCTGGAAATCTTTTCATTTCCTTAATTGATGAAAAAGAGAGTCGTTCGTAGTGAGTTCTGACTCTTTTTCTTGAGGCTAGAAGTGATGTGATTATTGCAGCAGCTAGGATAAATGCTGCAATTTGGAATAGAATTCTGTATGTGATATCGAGACCCTCTAGGAATGCTGTACCCAGTAATGGACCTACCATAAATCCAATAACAAAAAACATTGTAAACCAAGAGATATTTTTGACTCTGTTTTTCTCAGTACTTTCATTAGATATTATGGCCTCACATGGTGGCCAAAAAAATGCATGAGCAATCCCTGTCATTATTCTGAATCCCATAATTTCAGGAACTGATTGTGCAATAGATAGAAGATAGATTGATGCTGAATTGATTGCAGCACCTATTGTAAGTAGATATCCACTGTTGAATCTGTCGAGAAGAATTCCTACAAAAAGTGGAATGAACATGTATGGAATAAAATTAGTTAATCCGATTAACCCAAGCTCAGAATATGTAGCACCGATAATGTTCTTTGCAAACACTGGCAGAATTGGTCCATGCAATCCATATGAAATTCCTATGATTAAACCAGTGATGTTGACTAGTATCAGAACTCTGTTCATTTGTATGCTGCAATCATTATTGCCCCGCCCATAAGATCTTTCTCAAATTCCACTCTGGAGAATTTTTCTAACAACAACTCTTCGAGTTTTTTATTTTGAGGCCATCTTTTGAATGTGCCATACAATGTTCCAAACTTTAATCCAAGTCTTCCTCCTGCAGCAAATGCAAGAATTGGAAGTATACATCTTAAATAAAATGAAACACCTGCTCTGATAAATGCACTATCTGGTTTTCCTAAATCAACAATAACAAATCTGCCATCTTTTTTCAACACTCTATGAATTTCCGAAATTGCAGTTCTCAAATTGATTGCATCTCTTAATGAATATCCACACAAAACTGCATCAAACTCTTCTTCTCTAAATGGAATATGCTCAAAGACTCCGTTTGCCATATCTGGTAATTTCTCAAAATGTGTACTTGTGTTTTTGAGCATGGGAACAAGAGGATCATAAAGTGTGATTGAAATTTTTCCATCTGTCTGTTTTAATGCAGTCTTTGACATGTTACCAAAACCAGAACCTGCATCTAGAATTTTGTTGTCTGGAAATACTCTTTGTGAAATCCCACGATTTCTGTGTTCATCGTCTTTACCAAGTGAAATGATAGAATTCACTTTATCGTAAACGGGAATAATCTCTCGAAGTACTTCCATTACTTCGCCCCAATAGCTTCCTAAACCACTCATAATCTATCGTCTCTGTACACTTGTTTGAATAGTTTTCAAATCTAAAACTTCTATTATGGAGCAAACTTTGATGTGTTCTGAGAATAATTCTGTAAATCAGATTCAGAAACTTTCTCAAAAACTTTTGCTTCAGTTGTAATCTTTGCCATTTTAACATCATTGATTCCACTTTTTTGTTCCACTTTTAGATTAATTGCAGCAATAGCTAAAGATGCTGCATCACCTAAACTCATATCTGGATTGTAATGTTTTTCCAAAAATTCATTTACATCATCAGAACCTGCACCAATTGCAATTGCTGCATATTGTACATAAGTTCCACTTGGATCAGTTACATAGATTGATTCTCCTTTTTGATCAATACCTGCAATTATCAAAGAAACTCCGTTTGGACGTACTCCTGAATATTGTGTAAACTGATGAGATTGATTTGCTAAATGTTTGGCAACTGTTGCAACTTCGACAGATTCATCGTATGTCATTTTATTTCCCTGTGAGAAGAATCTTGCACTATCTACTTGAACACGTGCATCTGGGATATATCCTGCAGCTGCAACTCCAATATGGAAATCTACTTGGAAAATCTTTTGTGTAATACTTGTAGTCTGTAATGTTCGAGGTTTTTCCTCCACTGCCATAATGACTCCGTCTTTACTGCAAATACCAATTGCTAAAGTTCCTCTTTTTACAGTCTCCATAGCATATTCAACTTGGTATATTCTACCATCTGGAGAATACATGGTAGGAGTCATATCGTAGCCACGTGATGCCATCATGATATCACGAGTTTATTCTCAGTCAATTTAAGGGTAATTGTCAATGTGGAAAAGATATGGAAATAGAGTTTTAAGCAAAATTGACTAAATTTCATCAAGTATGGTCAACCAGCTCCTAGAATTCAAAGAAATCATTCGATCAAAACAAGTTTCTGAACAAAGAAAACCAGACAAGCAAACTAGAAAGTTGTTGCTTTACTTGTTTACAAGTACTCGAGGTGGATTTACCAGATTGCGAATCATTATGCATCTGCTTAATCAACCATATAATACCCACCAACTAACAAAGGAACTTGGCCTTGATTACAAAGCAGTTCAACATCACATGAAAGTGCTAGAGAAAAATAATATGGTCACAAAAATTGGTGAAAAATATGGAGCAATCTTTCACTTGTCAAACTTTCTAGAAATGAACATTAATGCTTTGGATGAAGCAATAGACAAACTAGATAGAAAACTTAATCACAAAAAAGTTTACATATGAACAGTCTTTTTGCGATCTGAAATTTTTCATTAAACTTAAATTAATGCATCTTTTGAAAAATATACCCTTGGTAAAGAATGATCCTTTTGCAAATGCAACAAAGCAAGTAAATGATGCATGTGATATTCTTGGAATTAAAGATAAGGGATTACGTGAATATTTAGCAATACCAAATAGAATTTTGAGAGTAAAGATTCCAGTAAAAATGGATAACGGAAAAATTAGAATCTTTATTGGATTTAGAAGTCAACATAACAATGACAGAGGTCCATACAAAGGAGGTATTCGTTACTTTAATCCTGAAGGTGGAGTAGAATACATGGAACGTGAAGTCATGGCACTATCTTCATGGATGACCTGGAAATGTGCAATAGTTGACATTCCACTTGGTGGAGGTAAAGGTGGAATCTTTGTTAATCCAAAAACAGAAAAAATTAGTGATGCAGAACTAGAAAGATTAACCCGAGGATTTGCATACAAAATTGCTGAAGTCATTGGACCTCAAAAAGATGTTCCAGCTCCTGATGTTTACACAACTGGAAGAGAAATGACACAAATCATGGATACATTTAGCAAATTAAACGACAACAAATATTCTCCAGGAGTAATTACTGGAAAGCCAATTTCAATGGGAGGTTCTCTTGCAAGAAATGTTGCAACTGGATTAGGTGCAGCATATACAGTTAGAGAGGCTGCAAAAACAATCAAACTAAATCTAAAAGGTGCCAAAGTTGTTTTACAAGGATTTGGAAATGCATCAACATTTGCAGGAGAATATCTTGAAAAGATGGGCGCAAAAGTTATTGCAGTAAGTGATTCTAAAGGATCTATTTCAATTCCAAAAGGTGCAAAGACTAGTAAAATCTTAGAATACAAACAGAAGAAAGGCTCTGTTGTTGGATTTCCTGGAAGCAAAAAGATCTCAACTGAACAATTACTTACCACTAAATGTGATGTTTTAGTTCCTGGAGCATTAGAGAATCAAATTACTGCAAAGATTGCAAATAAGCTTCAGTGTAAAATTATTGCAGAAGCTGCAAACGGTCCAACATTACCAGAAGCTGATCCAATTATTTACAAAAAGAAAATTTTAGTCATTCCTGACATCTTAGCAAACTCTGGTGGTGTCTGTATCTCATACCTAGAATGGGTACAAAATAACATGGGTTACTATTGGTCATTTGATGAGGTTGCAAACAAGATGGAGAAAAATATCACCAAAGGATTCAAGGATGCTTATGCTCTTTCAAAGAAACACAAAATTGACATGAGAAAAGCAACTATGGCTTTAGCCGTTGAAAGAGTAGTGGAAGCCTTTAATCAAAAAGGAATCTGGCCATAAACTTAGGCTAGATAAGATTCGTAACAAACTAGTTGTTCAATAAACATTATTTTGCC
Organism: Candidatus Nitrosopumilus sp.; assembly: GCA_046754145.1. Classification (GTDB taxonomy): domain Archaea; phylum Thermoproteota; class Nitrososphaeria; order Nitrososphaerales; family Nitrosopumilaceae; genus Nitrosopumilus. The sequence continues at coordinate 28,408 of JBHHVF010000005.1, read as the reverse complement.
TTTTGTTATCTCTCTAAGCTTTCTTTTGTAAGAAAGGTTTACTTTTGTTCTCCTTTGTAGTAATTGAATTGTTCTTCCAGTGAGGTATCTTCCTTTTTTATCTCTGTCAAAAAGTATTATGATGTTTTCATATTTTGCAACTGAATCTGTAAAGTTGATCATTCCTCTAAATTTATGAAATTCTAAAACTTTACCAGAATAGCCAAGTCTTTTTAATGCGATAGAGTCCCTTTTTCCCTCAACTACTATTACACTATCTTTTATAGAGTTTAATTGAAAAATAAAATTCTTTAATTCAGTAATTTCTTGTTCAGAAACTATCACACTGTTTGATTCTTTTTAACATATTAAGCACTTTTGCTAAAGAAAAACAATGTCTGATGTTTTACTTGTACAAAATACTAGCAATGAAGGTTCTGGATATTTGGGTGAACTTCTAAAAAATGATGGATTTAAAATTACCTCAGTTAATGCAAAGCATGATCAATTTCCTCAAAAAGATTTTTCTCTAGTTGTAATTTTAGGCGCACCTGAAAGTGCAAATGATGAATTACCATATCTTCAAGCAGAACAAACACTTATCAAAAATTGTGTTGAAAAAAATATTCCTGTTCTAGGAATCTGTTTAGGTTCTCAACTGATAGCTAAAACTTTTGGTGCTAAAGTATATCGTGGTTCGCAAAAAGAGATTGGATTTTACAATGATTTGAAAATTTCTAATGATTCAAAGTTGTTTTCTGGTTTTGAAAATCCCTTTACTGTCTTTCATTGGCATGGTGATACCTTTGATCTACCCGAAGGTGCCATTAGATTAGCCTCATCTGAGCACTATTTGAATCAGGCATTTCAATACAAAAGTGCAGTTGGACTACAATTTCATTTGGAGGTAAATGAAGAGATGGTCAATTTGTGGCTTGATAACACAGAGAAAAAACTACAAAAAATTCCCTATATTGATCCACAAAAAATTCGTTTAGATATCAATGAAAATATTTCTACTGTAAAATCAAATATGAAGAATTTCTATACTAACTTCAAATCATCATTCAATTTTTGACCAAAGTTTAATATACTGAGTTTTGACTGATCGATCGGGTTATGGCTGCAGTTAAGAAAATTTTCGATGAAATTATTCAAACTGATCACAAAGTCATCACTGAAGAATCATCCAAAGCTATTCTCAAAACTTATGGTGTTAAAGTTCCACCTTTTGCATTAGTTACATCTGCTGAAGATGCAGCAAAGCAAGCAAAAAAGATTGGTTTTCCACTTGTAATGAAAGTAGTTTCACCACAAATCTTACACAAGACTGATGTTGGTGGGGTTAAAGTCGGATTAGATAATGTCAATGATGTAAAAAAGACATTCAATGACATGTATGGTCGCCTTTCTAAAAAGAAAGGAGTTGACGTTAAAGGAATTCTTCTTGAAAAGATGGTTCCAAAAGGCGTTGAGCTAATTGTAGGTATTCAAAATGATTCTCAATTTGGTCCAATAATCATGGTTGGACTTGGAGGAATTATGACAGAAGTTATGAAAGATGTTGCATTTAGAATGCTTCCAATTTCAACTTCTGATGCCAAATCTATGATTAATGAACTCAAAGGTTCAAAACTTCTCAAAGGATTCAGAGGAAGTGCACCAATTGATCTTAACATGGTTGCAAAAATGTTGACACAAATTGGAAAATTAGGCGTAGATAATGCTGATTACATTAACAGTATCGACTTTAACCCAGTTATTGTATATCCAAAATCCCATTATGTTGTAGATGCAAAAATTATTCTAAATAAACAAGTAAAGAAGAATTCTATTTCAAAAGCAAAACCAAGCAAAGAGAACATGGAGACATTCTTTACTCCAAAATCTGTTGCACTAGTTGGTGCATCATCGACTCCGGGAAAGATTGGAAACTCTATCTTAGACAGTCTGGTAAATTATGATTTCAAAGGAAAGGTTTACCCCATTAATCCAAAGGCTGATAAAATATTTGGACAAAAATGCTATCCATCAGTTTCAGCAATTCCAGGAAAAGTTGATCTTGTTGTGGTTTCAGTTGATTTGTCCATGACCCCTCCTGTTTTAGAAGATTGTGCAAAGAAAGGAGTTCACAGTGTAGTAATTGTTTCAGGTGGAGGGAAAGAGCTTGGCGGAGAACGTGCAGCATATGAAGCTGAAGTTGCAAGATTATCTAAAAAACACAAAATTAGAATTATTGGTCCTAACTGTATTGGAATGTTCAATGCTGCTAATCGTCTTGATTGTGCATTCCAAGGACAAGAAAGAATGCTACGTTCAAAATTAGGCCCTGTAGCATTTTTCTCTCAAAGTGGAACCATGGGAATTAGTATGTTAGAAAGTGCTGATGTGTTTGGTTTATCCAAGATGATTAGTTTTGGTAATCGTTCTGATGTTGATGAAGCAGATATGATATGGTATGCTGCAAATGATCCTCAAACAAAAGTAATTGGATTATATGTTGAAGGATTTGGTGATGGTAGAAAATTCATCAATACTGCAAGACGTGTAATGAAAGAAACAAAGAAACCAATAGTTATTTGGAAGAGTGGAAGAACTGCAATGGGTGCAAAACAAGCTGCATCACATACTGGCTCACTTGGAGGCTCAAATGCAATCATTATGGGTGCATTCAAACAAGCAGGAATTATTTCAGTTGACAGTTATCAGCAGTTAGCTGGTGTTTTAAAGGCATTAGCATGGCAACCAGCTGCAAAGGGAAATCGTGTTGCTATGACTAGTAATGGTGCTGGCCCAATGATTGGTGGAATGGATCAATTAGAAAAATTTGGTCTTACAATAGGAAAGTTATCGCCAGAACGTGTCAAAAAAATGAAGGCTCATTTTCCACCAGCTGTTCCTATTCATAGTGGTAATCCAGCAGACGTAGGTGGTGGTGCAACTGCAGGTGATTATAGATTTGTTATTCAACAATTCATGGAAGAAAAAAATATTGATATTGCAATGCCATGGTTTGTCTTCCAAGACGATCCTCTTGAAGAAACAATTGTTGATTATCTTGCTGAGTTCCAAAAGAAAAGAAAGAAACCACTTTTAGTTGGATGTAATGGTGGTCCATATACTGAAAAAATGGTAAAATTGGTTGAGAAACATAATGTTCCAGTTTACCAAGACCTTAGAACTTGGGTTGAAGCTGCAGGTGCATTAGTTCAATTGGGCAAAATACAAGGAAAATAGATAACATTTAAGTCTCGCATAACTTGGCAAATTACTATGTCACTAGTTACCACATCTACTTCTGATGGCATTTGTACTGTCAAAATTAACAGACCTGACAAACTCAATGCTATGAACATCGATGTTGCAAACGAACTGATCAAAACTTTTGAAGCACTCAACCATGATGATAATGTCAAAGTTATCATTTTAACGGGCGAAGGAGAAAAAGCATTTTCTGCTGGTGCAGATATTGAATACATGTCAAAAATCTCTGCAGATGAATCAGTTGATTATGCAAAAACTGGTCAACTTGTCACTTCAACTGTTGAACTAGTAAAACAACCAACTATTGCAGCCGTTAATGGTTTTGCTTTAGGTGGAGGTTGTGAACTTGCAATGTCTTGTGATATTAGAATAGCAGCAGATACTGCAAGATTAGGTCAACCAGAAGTAACAATTGGTATTCCTCCTGGATGGGGTGGAACACAAAGATTGATGAGAATTGTGGGAATAGCAAAGGCAAAAGAAATTGTTTACACGGGCAAAATGGTCAAAGCTGACGAGGCAAAAGAAATTGGTCTTGTAAATCAAGTCGTTCCTCTTGCATCATTACAAGAAGAAGCTTTGAAAATGGCACAACAAATAGCTGGAAACTCTGTCATGGGTGTTCAGATGTCTAAAGTTGCAATTAACAAGGGAAGAAATGCAGATCTTGATACTGGTCTTGCAGTAGAGCTACTTGCTTGGAGAAATTGCTTTACTCATCCTGACAGAGAAGAACGTATGACAGCCTTTGTTAACAAGTCAAAGAAATAGCTATTCCAACTTCCTTATTTTATTCAATTTTAAAAATAGAGTATTGATTCTACTTTACAGTAACTGTTCCAACTCTCCATGGATGGAATGAGCAGTAGTAGTGATAAATTCCGTCCTCTTCAAAAGTATATTCGAATTTATCTCCAGTATTCAATGGTGCGCTGTTGAACCAATCAATTACATTTCCAGATTCATCTAGACTTTGAACTGTATGTGGAACAGAGTCATCATTTACCCATGTAACTGTTGTATCCTTAGGAATTTCTAGATTCAATGGCAAGTAAAATCCTACACTTTCTATGTCAGAGTTTCCATTAGGAATTGTTATTAATGCATCTGATACAAATTTACCTTCAAATTCTACATCTTTATTTTCAATTACTATGATATCATTTTCAATCAAAAATTTAATGACATTTAGAAATTCTGTCTCTGAAACAACTCCTTGACCATACCATAATGCATTATTTTTTACCCATTCTGGGACAGATTCTGTGGTTGCAAAACTTGCTGAAACTGAAACTAATAGAATTGAAAATACAGCCACTGGAATGATTGTTTTCAATGGCTTATGTTTCATACAAGTATATTACTTTCAGAAATTTAAATGATTATGTCTATTTTTAGAAATGATTTTTAATTTTAGACATTAAACCAAAAGTGGTTTTTTCAAATCTAGTATTGTAATGATTGATTCTTATATTCTCTAATAATACAAATTAAGAAGATATATTTTTCAAACTCAACTATTTTGGTGATTTAAGAGAATAACACAATTAATGATCTACTATTAAATCGACATACATTGTCTTGCAGTGCAGACTTATCTATTATATCTAATTTTAACCCAATTTTCATATGCAAGAACTAATTCAAACCAAAAAAATAATTGATGATGAAAAGAAGCAGGTTATTTTAGAAATACTTGCTGACAAATATTGTAAACAAATCCTCCATAATACCCTAGAAAAGCCAAAATCTGCAATTGAGATATCTCATGAAAAAAAGATTCCAATTAGTACTGTATATAGAAGATTACAGACTCTTTATGATGCAAAATTGTTGGCAATTTCTGGCTCTATTAATGATGATGGAAAAAAATACTTCTTATACAAAAGTAGAGTAAAATCCATTTCTCTCAAATGTGACTTGGAAGTTACAACCATTGAAATCGTACCAAACTCATCACGTTTGAGTTGACGATTCACTAATATTGTTGGATTTAAAATGTTGAAAGAAAATTTAGATTCACCAAAACGACAGATTCATACTCCGAAAAAAGAATCTACTAGAAGTATTACCTACAGACTTCCAGAAAAACTTGTCAGAGAGTTAGAAACTGAGGCAACGCAGCGAAGCATCTCTCAAAATGTACTAGTCAAACAAATTCTAGAAAAATATGTTCAGTGGGATAGATTTGCAAACAAAATTGGAATGATTCCAGTTCCAAAAGGAATCTTAGAATCATTGGGAGTAGAACTTGATAGAAAAGATATTGATGAAATAATTACTATGATATTTCCTATGATTAAGGATACTGTCTTGTTTATCAAAGGAGGGTATGACTTGAAACGATGCATTGAAACATTAGAAGATTACATGCGAGCATCTGGTATGAATTCTGATCATAGAGTTGAAGGTGATGTACATACATTTTTGATTCAACATGAATTAGGAATGAAATGGTCTGTCTTTACTGAACAACTATTAACTCATGTTTTTCATGGCTTTTTACCTGATATGGAACTTACATTCCAAACAACTGACACTACTGTAATTTTATCTGCCCCATTAGGTTCTGATTTTAATGAACATGATCATCATGATCCCCTTGAGTGATCTGGTAAAGTTAATGATTTCTTGAATTCCTAGTGTGTTGGGTGGGAAAAACTTATTATAATTTGAGCCAACTTTTTTTGTTATTATGGCATCTGAACAAACACAAAAGATGATCACAGTTACTACAAAAGCAGCTGAAAAAATCAAAGAATTCATGAAAGAGGAAGCAGAAGCGCCTGAATACCTTAGAGTATATGTTCAAGGTGGAGGCTGTTCTGGACTATCTTATGGAATGGGCTTTGAAAAAGCACCAGAAGAAGATGACATTGTCATGGAAGAAAGTGGAGTAAAACTCCTAGTTGACAGCTATAGTGTTGATCATCTCCAAGGTGCAAACGTTGACTATATTGAAAGTTTAATGGGCTCTGGATTTAAAATCAATAACCCAAATGTTACAAAATCCTGTTCATGTGGTCATTCCTTTAGCACTGAATAAGTAACTACATTATTTTTCATTTTTAGATTTTTTTAGCGAATACTATGCAAGCATATTTCCTGAAATATTTCATATCTTCAGTGCAAATTTTTGCGATACCCTCATATATCGAAAGTAGAAACTCAAATTATGATAATAAAGGAGATGAATAGTTTATGCCTCAATCAGGAATTGTCAAATATCATGTTAAACTTTCCTATGAAGTCGATGGACTCGTTGAAAGAGCAGATATAATCGGAGCCATCTTTGGCCAAACAGAAGGACTGTTAGGCCCAGAGATGAATTTGAATGAACTGCAACGAGTCTCTAAAGTAGGTCGCATTGAAGTTAATGCAAAATCTACATCTAACACCACTAGTGGTGATGCTTTAATTCCAATGAGTACTGACATTGATACTTGTGCATTAATTGCTGCTGGAATTGAGAGCATTGACAAAGTAGGTCCGTTTGATTGTAAATTCAAATTAGATGCCATTGATGATGTACGAGCTGCAAAGAAAGACGATATTGTAAGACGTGCAAAAGAAATCAAGCAAAAATGGGCAACAAAAACCGTTAGTGAAGGAGAAACAATGCTAAATGATGTTCACCAAGGAGATACTGGAAAATTATCAACATATGGACCATCAAAACTTACATGCAGTTCAGGTCTCGCTGATTCTAGTTGGGTAATTCTAGTTGAAGGAAGAGCTGATGTAATCAATTTACTGAGAGCAGGTTATGATAATGCTCTTGCAATTGAAGGTGCAAAAATTGATGAATCTATTAAAGAACTATGTAATTCTAAAGATATTGTAGTTGCATTTCTTGATGGAGATAGAGCAGGTGGGTTTATCCTCAAAGAACTCACATCTGTTGTTACAGTAGACTATGAAATACAAGCAGATCCTGGTGTTGAAGTTGAAGAATTAACTCCACAAAGAATTGATGAAATTCTAAGCCCTATTGCTGCAGAAATAAAAGGTGAAAAACCAACTCCATCCATCCAAAATGAAGACGATAAACCAATTGCAGATGTAGCATCAAAGGTTTTCCCAAATCTTAATGAAACACTTGAAGCAGTTGCACTAGATGGTGATCAAAACGAGATCTTCAAAGTTCCAATTAGTGAGGTTGTCAGTAAACTCTCAACACAATCAGGAATCAAATATCTTCTTCTAGATGGAATTATCACTCAAAGACTGATAGAAGGTGCCAAAAATGCAGGCATTGAATGTGTTATTGGTCATCGAGTTGCTAAACTATCTAACTCTGATGGAATGACACTCAAAACATTTAGTGACTTAGGCGTATCATAGGATTACTAGATGACTGAACTAAAAATTCAGCACCTCTTAACTCTCTCTTATCTTCTATCTAAAGGAGCAAAACACAACTACGTTACTCTTACCACTTCATCACTTGGAAAAAGTATTAAAAAATCACAACAAGCTGCATCAAAACATCTCATTGAATTAGAAGAAAATCAATTCATTGAAAGATTAGTAAGTGGAAGAAACATTTCAGTAAAAATCACTACCAAAGGATTTTCTGAAATGGTAAAACTATCTGCTATTTTACAAAAAAGTTTGGACTCTTCTCCTTCCTATGTAGATCTAAAAGGAACTTTGGTGTCTGGAATGGGTGAAGGTGCATACTATATGGGATTAAAAGGATACACAAAACAATTCAAATCAAAAATTGGTTACATCCCATTTCCAGGAACACTAAATGTTAGATTAGATAAAAAAATTCATCAAGAAGCAATAAAAGAATTCGAATTTTTGGAAGGTATCAAAATTAAAAGCTTTTCAGATGGCAAGAGAACATATGGATGGGTAAAATGCTTTCCAGCTAAACTCAACAATTCAATTAATTGTGAATTAATAATACTTGAACGAACTCATCATGATGATTCTATAATTGAATTAATATCAAAAATCTGTATTCGAAAAACTGCAAAAATTAAAGATGGATCAAAAATTTCAATTAGAATTCCAATAAACTCCTAAATTCCGTGAATAGATTTCCCATATTCTTTTTCTATTTTAGAACTAGAACTTTCAGGAATTGGAGATTGTAATCTAGCAACTTGTGCATCCAGATCAATCTTCTTACATCCATCTATGATAAATTTCTCTTGATGAACTTGATCATATCCTAATGCAATAATTTCTGGTCTTACGCGATTAACTGTCTTAAAAATATCATCTTCTTGTCCAACTAAACACAGATCTACTACTGATAGCGAATTTACTAATTCTTGTCGTTGTTCTTGAGTATGTAGTGGTCTTCTTTTCTTCATCTTTTCAGATGTATTGTCAGTTGCTACAACTACTACAAGAACATCTCCTAATGCTTTTGCTGCATCAAGTGTGTAGATATGACCAGGATGAATAATATCAAAAACTCCTCCAGCTAACACTACCTTTAATGAACTCCGCCCAATTTCAGTAAGCGTGTTTCTATCCTTGTTTACAAGTTGATTTTTTATCAATTCATCAATTTTTGTGTTAATTGCATCTGCTGAAAGCATACTTTTTTCTTTAATTAGATCAATTGGAGACTTTCCGTCAATTTGACATACATACATTGCAGAAAGAATTGTCTTTTCACTTAATTCCAATGTTATTTCTATTTTTAGACCCTCTCTTTAATTCATCGATAGAGATTACATCTTTGGATCAAGGCCTTTTGCCAATCTTAATGCATCTACAAGACCATCTGCATACCCAATACTTAAAATCGCCACCTCATCTTGACCATCTTCTAGGAATTTTTCTGCATCTCGTATGTACAACTCAGCATTTTCTAAAATTATTTGAAATTCTTTTTGATCTTTATAGTATGGTTCAATTTCTTCTAACGCCTCTCTAACCATTGGAACATACTTTTCCATCATCTGAATTGAAATTTTCTTTGTTTTTTCAGAATTATCAAATGGTTCATCAATACAATTGCCTAAGATCTTTAAAGCATCTGATTCAGTAAAGTGCAATCTACCTGGAATGATTACAGTATGTGGTGGCTTTCCAAAATCTTTTTTCTTTAAACTTGATATTTTGCCTGAAATAATTGATTGATCTTTGAATCCTATTCTTGATGCAACTATAACATAAGTAGATGGGCTTAAGACATTTCTTCTTTGGCCTTTTTCTGTTTCTAACAATCCATTTAATGCATCTTTAGGATCCAAGAAAAAATCTTTGTCTTGATTATATTCTAAAAGAAGAACAGTGTGATTCCCTTCAATGGTATTTTTATAAATTATGTAGTATGGTGTTGTAAGTGATTTCATTTCATTCATTATTGTTGCAATTCTTCCAACTTTGTAAAAATGTAAACCACATTCTCCTATCATTGCAGTAAGTGATGATGAAGCATGAATGGAGTGTGTCTTTATTTTTTCTTCAATTGCCCTTGTTCTTAATTCAATATGTGTTGTTGCAATGTATGGATCTCCATATGAAAGTAAAACCACTTTTTTCTTCTTTGCATTTTGTAAGATATCATTTCCATCTTCTACTAACCATCTCTTTGCAGGTCTGAATTCTCCTTTCGTTGCCTTTTTAATTTTAGTTAAATCCGACTTTCCAATTGGACTAGTAAACTGCTCAAGATATACAATGTCTGCTTTTGATAAAACATCTAGAGCTTCATTAGGAATTGATTTGAATCCTGAAATTCCTAAACCGACAAACCACAGCATTACTTCATCTTTCTATCATGAAGTCTTTTTAAGTGCTGAAGAGTCTTCTTGAGAATTTCTATTCCTCTTAGGTACTCATCAATTGAAACCTTCTCGTCAACTGTATGAGCTTCATGAGGATCTCCTGGACCATATGTAACCACCGGAATGTTCCATTGATTTCCAAGAACATTCATGTCTCCTGTACCTGTTTTTCTGATTAGCATTGGTCTTGAATGTTCTGTCTCCATAATTCCAAGGGTAAATGCCCTAACTAATGGCGAATTATGAGCTGCCTCAAATGGTTCTGTTTCATCAAGAATTGAATAAAATGCCTCTACTCCTCTTTTACCTGCAATCTCTTTTACCAATGTTGAAATTTTCTGCTCAGTAGTTTTACAGTTCATATCTACTGGAATTCTAATGTCAAAAATGGTTTCACATTCTTTTGGAGTTACATTGTGACTAATTCCTCCTTTAATTTCAGTCATAGTTGCAGTTAGCAACATTCCTTTAGTCTTATCTTCTTGACCTGCTTCTAATCCTTCCTTGAGTTCTTTTGCAAAAATCATTGATTCATCAATTGCGTTTTTTGAAAGCCATGGTGCACTTGCATGGGAACTATCCTCAACAACTACTTTGAGATTAATTGCTAACCTTCCTTTGTATGCAATTGTGACTTGTTTAATTCCACTTGGTTCTCCAAAAATTGCATAATCTACACCCATCTTTTTTTGTACAAGATTCTTTACTCCTGTAGCGGTTCCTTCCTCATCTACAGCTCCGACAAAAATTACGGTTCCATTATTATTTTGAATTGATGCTGCAGCAAATAGCATTGCAATTAATGGTGCTTTTGCATCTGATGCTCCACGTCCATAAAGTGAATCTCCTTCTTTTCTGACTTTGATTTTTCCTGGAACAACATCCATGTGTCCACATAGCATAATTGTTGGTGAACCAGTTCCTTTCTTTGCAATTAAATTTCCTACTTCATCAATTTGAATATCTTCAAATCCTAGATCATCACATTTATCAGCTAAAAAGTCTGCCATTGGTTTTTCACTAAGTGATGGTGTGTAAAGTCTGAGTGCTTTCTCAAGTGTTTTCACCGCAAAACTTGGTGTTACTGTAAAATGACTAGTCAATTCTTACTTGTCCATCTTTAGTGCATAATCTAACATTAAGGAAGGAATGTCTACTTCACATACTCTAACTGTATTCTTGTATTCTGTTGTATTATTTACTTCATGAACAACTAGTCCTTTCTCATCACTTTCCATCAAATCTACACCTACGATATCTCCCTGAACTGCATTTTTTGCCTTAATACACATTTCTTCCATTTCTGGCGTAACTTTGCATGGCTCTGCTATTCCACCCAATGCCATGTTTGTTTTCCAATGGCTAGAATTTCTGTAGATTGCTGCAACTATTTTCTCACCAACCATTATAGCTCTAATGTCTCTTGGTGGTCTTTTTACAAATTCTTCTAGATAGTGAATATGGTAAATTGGATACATGTTCTCTCTACTCTCAATAATTCCTTCAGCAGAATCTTTGTCATTTAATTTTGAAATTAATCTACCCCAACTACCAACTGTTGGTTTGATCACTTTTGGAAATCCTTGTGTCTCTAATGCTTGTATAGCTGCATCTTTTGAAAAAGCAACTGTTGCATCCGGAGTTGGCACTCCGAATTTCTTTAGTAACATATGTGTAAATAGCTTGTTTCCTGCAAAAATACCAGTGTTGAGACAATTAATCACCTTGACTCCAAGTCCTTCTAGTGCTGCAGTGGAATGGAGATTTCTATAGTAACTTACACATCTTTGAATAACTATTCCATAGTCTTCAGGTTTTTTTTCTAAATCTAATGCTAATTTCTTACAATCTACCATCTGAATGTTGATATTATTTTTTTTACCTGCTTCTAGCAGAGCTTTTTCTTCCCAACGGATGGTATCGTAAAGAATAGTAACGTCAGGATTCACTGTCCCCAATCCTCGCCAACCGTTTGGGCAGGCTTTAGATCGAAACCGTCTGAACCTTTTGCTAATTCAAAACTTGCGCCACATTCCGGACATGTTACAATTTCTCCTTCAAGTGCATCACTTGGTATGGAAATATCTGCATCACATTCTTCACATTTTGACATATTTTCTTCTCACTTCTCCTCTCTATTTATCATTAATTATCTTTTTTTCGAGTCTATCTTCAAGCGGAATTTCTATTAGATCACCCATTCTAAGACCCTTTAATCCAGCTGCAACTGCTTTTGCACTCTCATCATCTTTGTCAAGACCTAATAATGACATTAGATAGGCGGCTCCTGTCTTTCCTGCTAATTCGCCAAATACTATTCTTCTTCTATTCCCAACTGCTCTTGGTGGTATTGGTTCATAGGCTGCAGGGTTTCTTAGAATTGCTGCTAGGTGTGTTCCTGCTTTGTGTTTGTATGCTGATGATCCTACAATTGGTTTTGAATCATATGGTTTGATTATTGTATAGTCTTCAATTAATCTTGATAGATCTAGTAACATATCTAATCTGAAATCATTTGGTGATTTGTATAGATAAGTTAGTGCCACTGCAACTTCTGCAAGTGGTGGAATTCCTGTTCTCTCTCCAATACCATCAATAGTGGTGTGAATCTGATCAACTCCTGCATCACAGGCTGAAAATGCATTTGCTACTGCAAATCCAATGTCATTATGAACATGTGCGTCTAATGGTACATCTACTACGTCTCTGACTTTCTTGACAAAATTATACATTCCAATTGGACGTAAAATTCCAACTGTGTCTGGAAGACTAATTCTATCGACTCCTGCTTCTTCAATTGCCTTACAAACTTTGAGTAAAAATTCGGGTTCTGCTCTACTTCCATCTTCTACTGTAAATCTAATTTTAAGACCATGGGATTTTGCATACTCTACAGTCTCTACAGATCTGTTAAGTGCTTCTTCTCTTGAAATACGTAGTTTGTCTTTTAGATGAATATCTGAAATTCCTAAATATGCAGCACACCATTTTGCATCACAATCTAATGAAACATCAATATCTTCTTTAAGAGCACGTCCATGTGAAACAATATCTGCCTTTAATCCTTGTTTAATGATTGTCTTAGTTGCTTCTTTGTGATCATTTGATACAACTGGTGAAATTTCAATTTGATCTACTCCAAAATAATCTAACATCCATGCAATCTGAATTCTTTGTTTGTTTGTAAATGAAACACCTGGATGTTGTTCTCCTTCTCTTAAAGTACTGTCTAATACTCTAATCTTCTTTGGGTTTTTGTCATATGCGTTGTAGATGTTTGCATAGTGATTCGGATCTTTCATTACAGAAATCGTTGGTCAAAATTGAGAATATAAATATATTCGTACTAGCTTCGTTGAAAATAGCTAATAATGATCCTAATTTAGTTTTGAATTGAAATTATGAAACGAAAGTCGTTTTAGATTACTTTTTTCAAAATAATTACAGTATTTGTATCAACTACACCTGGAATCTTTCTTAATGCATCAATGCTACTATTAATTTCTGTAATTGTTGCTGCACTGATAATTGTTGTAATGTCGTATTGACCTGTGATTTCATAAACTGTTTTCACTCCTTCTAATTTAGTAAGTTTTAGAGAAACTTTTGATGTGTCTGTTGCAGAATCTACTGAAACTAGAACAATTGCACTTGTAGCATTTTCTTCACCAAGTTCTAAAGTAAATTTTTTAATAGTTTTACTATCTACTAGATTTTTTACACGTCTTCTTACAGCTGATTCAGAAAGATTTAGTTTTTTTCCAATATCTACAAATGATTCTCTAGCATTTTCTTTTAGATATCCGATTATCTTTTGATCTACATTATCCTTGTACATTTCGTTTTTGCTCCTCTTCAGTGAGTATGGAATCAAGAGCATGTAAAACTTTTGTTACGTCTTCTTCAGATATTACAAGTGGAGGTAGAATTCTTAGTATGTTCCTTCCAGAATATAACATTAGAATTCCTTCTTTTATCAATCCCATTAGAATATCTTTGATTTCAAACTTCATCTCTATTCCTATCATGAGTCCTTTACCACGAATCTCTCTAATCATAGTGTGTTTTTCTTTTAGTTTTTCTAATCCTTCTCTGAAAATTTTGCCCATCTTCTCAGAATTTTCAATTAATCCATCTTCTGTTAATGCTTTGAGTGATGCGATACCTGCTGCACAAGATATTGGATTTCCACCAAATGTTGAAGAATGCTCTCCCTTACTCATTGCTGCTAGAATGTCAGGTCTTACAAGAGTTGCACCCATTGGTATTCCTCCAGCTATTCCTTTTGCTAGACATAAAATATCTGGTGCAGTATTCCAATGATCACAAGCCCATAATCGTCCGGTTCTACCTAAACCTGCTTGTATTTCGTCAAAAATTAACAGAATTCCTTTTTCATCACAAAGTTTTCTTACTTCTTGTAAAAATCCTTCAGGTGCAACAATAATTCCACTCTCACCTTGAATTGGTTCTAAAATTACAAAAGCTGTATCATCATCAATTACTGAACGAAGTGATTCTATGTCTCCAAAAGATGCAAAAGAAACTTTCTCAACTAGTGGTTGGAATGCCTTTTTGTATTTTGGATTAAATGTTAATGATAGTGCACCTAAAGATTTTCCATGATAGGAGCCTTTCATTGCAACCATTCCTTTTTTACCCGTAAACTTTCTTGCAAACTTTATTGCAGCTTCTATTGCTTCTGCTCCACTATTGTTTAGATGAACTTGTGTTAGTCCTTTTGGAGCTAATTCGATAAGTGTTTTCAAAAATTCTTCTCTTGTTTTGTTGTATAAAGAACTATGAACAGTGATAATTTTATCAAGTTGTTCCTTTATTGCATTGTTGACTCTTTGATTTTGATGACCTACTAATGCAACACCATATCCACCCATACAATCGATGTATTCTTTTCCATCAACATCCCATACATGAGCTCCTACTCCTTTTTCAACTGTAACTGGAAATCTCTGATATAGACTTCCCATAAATTGATCTTCACTCATGTTCAATCACCGTACAATTATCATGTGCAATTGCACAAGATATTGGATTTTCTTTCTGACCATTTGCAATTAATGCTTCTTTGACACCCATATCCAAGGCTTCTGTCGATGCTAAAATCTTCTTTTCCATTCCAGGTCCTATTTTTGGTCTGATTTCTTTTGCTTCTGCTAATGTTAGTTTAGGAACAAGTTTGTCATCCATTAAGAGTCCATCCACATTTGTGATGAATAATACTTTATCTGCACCTACTTTTCCAGCCACATATGCTGCAGCCCGGTCCCCGTCTACATTGAGAAATTCTGACTCTTCACTAATTGCTATAGGTGAAATTACAGGTGTGAGTCCTTGTTCTAAGAGTGATTTTATGAATTCAGAGTTTACATTTGTAATTTTCCCAGTATATCCCCCATCAATTGCTTGTTTTCTACCTTTTTCATTAACTATGAGAAGTTTCTTTTTTCTATCAGCTTCTATAACTTTAGCATCAACTCCTGAAAGACCAATTGCATTAATGCCATTTTTCTGAAGCATCTGAACAATTGTTTTGTTAATTCTCCCAGACATTACCATTGTAAAAATTTCTGCAGTTTCTTTGTCAGTGTATCTACTTTTGATTCCACTTGGTGATGTTACAAATTTTGGTTCTTTTCCAAGTTGTTCACAAACTTTTGTAACTTCTTTTCCACCACCATGAACTAAAATTAATCCTTCTGATTCTCCAATTTTTTTAATGTCTGCAATTGTAGATGGATGTAAATCATCTACAACACTTCCACCAATTTTGATAGTGATCATTTCTAAACAGGGGTTAGTGGAGTATATCTTAGTCCATCCATTTCATCAAAACCGCACATTACATTCATGTTTTGAATGGCAGAACCTGCTGCACCTTTCATTAAGTTGTCTGATGCGGATAATGCAATCAATCTATGATTGTCTTCATCTAAATCAAATCCAATGTCACAAAAGTTTGAACCTACCAAGAACTTTGGATCAGGGAATTTGTATAATCCCTTTTTGTCTCGAATAAGTCTAACAAATTTTTCTTCACCATAAGCTTGACGATATAATTTCCATAATTCTTTTTCTTCTACATCTTTATTCATGAAAGTATGATTCGTACATAAAATTCCTCTAACCACATCCACAGCGTGTGGACTCATTGAAACATGAATCTTCTTTCCTGCTATTTCACTAAGCTCTTGTTCAATTTCTCCAGTATGTCTATGCTTTGCTGGTTTGTATGGTCTAATTACTCCTGCTCTCATTGCATGTGCAGTTCCAGAACCAGAACCTGCACCTGAAGAACCAATCTTTGAATCTACAACAATATGTTCCGTATCAATAATGTTATTTCGAATTAATGGTGCAAGTGCTAGCATTGATGTTACTGCCATGCATCCTGGACAAGAAACCAGTTGTGCACTTTTGATCTGTTCCCTATGTAATTCAGGAACTCCAAAAACTGATTTTTCTAAGTAATCTGGATGTGGATGTTCCCATCCATACCACTTGTCATAATCTTCTTGATGATGTAATCTATAATCTGCACTCAAATCAATTATCTTGATACCTCTATCATAGAGAGCCTTTACAATTTCAGTTGCAGTACCGTGTGGAACAGCTGTAAAGACTAGATCACAATTATCAGTTAATTTATCATAATCTAATTCTGAGAAAGTAAGATCAGTAAATCCCTTCAAGCTTGGTTGTACTCTGTGTAGATACTCACCAACATGTTGTCTTGATGTTACCATGGTAATCTCTACATCTGGATGATTTACAAGAAGACGAAGTGTTTCTCCTCCTACATAGCCTGATGCTCCAACTACTCCTACTTTCATGATAAACCTCCTCGTAAAGGAGTATAATTTATTTCCTAACGTAGTTTAGAGCAAATTCTACCATTTCTTTTGGAATATTTCGTTTTGCAACTCTTGCCAATCCTTTGAATTCTACTGTGTTGTTGACTTCGTGTACTACGAGGCCTTTTTCTTCATCTTCCATCATATCTACTCCTAAAATTCCACCACCCATGGCTTTAGATGCTTTTGCTGCCATATCCTCCATCTCTTTTGTGATCTCACAAAGTTCTGGGTCTGCTCCAAGTGCAATATTTGTCTTAAACCCGCCTGATGATTTTCTATACATAGCTGCAATGGGCTCATCTCCTACTGTAATTACTCTGATATCTCTTGGTGGTCTTTTGATTAATTCTTGCAAGTAGTAAATTCTGTCATGTGGACTATCTGTAATGTCTCTTACTTCGATAATTGCATCTATGGTATCTTTATCTTTAATTGGGATTACTCCTCTTCCCCAACTACCAATTACTGGTTTGATTACTAGTGGATATCCAACTTTTTCTAAATTCTCGGCTGCACTATCACTTGAAAATGAAAAGTATGTCTTTGGTGTTGGGATGTTATTTTTTTTCAAAAGTAAACTCATGAACATCTTATTTCCACAAACCCTTGCAACTTCGAATTTATTCAAAACTGGAGTATCTAAAAATTCTAGACTTGCAGTAAAGTGAAGTCCTCTAATATAACTAACACATCTTTCTAAAACAATATCTCCAAAGTCATAGTCTTCTTTTTTACTATCTGTGTTGACTTGAGTGATCTTTGCATCTAACATCACTGCATCGTGCCCAAGTTCTGATGCCTCCTTTTGAAGCATCTTTTCTTCCGTTCTTAAACGGTCAAACACGATACATATTTTTGACATTACTCTCCCCAGTCTTCGCCTACGCTTTCTGCTTGTTTAAGCTCTACATTTGATCCGTCTTTTTTTGAGATTTCAAAGTCAGCGCCACAATCAGGACAGGAGACAATTTCTCCTACTGAGGCATCGTCTGGGATGTTTAGTGTTGCATCACATTCTGGGCAGTTCATGTTTTTGTTGACCTTTTCTTTTGTAATTTATTAGCTTCTGTTGATTGCATTCCCCACAATTCTACAAATCCTTTGGCTAATTTCTGATCAAATGTTGATTCTGATCCATAAGTGGCAATATCGTGTCTGTACAATGAGTTCTTAGATTTTCTTCCAACTACTCTCATACTTCCTTTGTACAGTTTGAGCTTTACAGAACCGGAAACTGGCTTTTGTGAGGCTTCAATGAATCCATCTAGGTCCGTTTTGAGAGGATCCTGCCAAAGTCCTGAATATGCCAAATATGCCCATTCATCATCAATTAGGGATTTGAATTTGTTTTCATGTTTAGTGTGAACCATTTTTTCTAAATCAGTATGTGCTTCAATTAGACAAGTAGCAGCTGGAGTTTCATATACTTCACGAGATTTGATTCCAACAACCCTATCTTCAATATGATCAACTATGCCAACACCTGCTGCTCCTGCTTTTTTGTTGATGTATTCAATTAGTTTTAGAGAATCCATAACTTTTCCATCAACTCCAACTGGAATTCCTTTCTCAAATTTAATTTCCAAGTAGGTTGGTTTGTCTGGTAAGTTTTTTGTTTTAACCCAAATGAATGCATCATCAGGTGGTTCGTTATATGGATCCTCTAACACTCCTCCTTCTATTGCACGCCCCCACAGGTTTTGATCAATACTGAATTTTTTTGCTACAGTATCTATTTGAATTCCATGTTTCTTTGCAAACTTTAATTCTGTAACCCTATCCAAATTTTTATCTCGAATTGGAGCAATGATTGGAAGGTCTGAACCTGAACGTAGTGTAATATCAAATCGTACTTGATCATTTCCTTTACCTGAACATCCATGTGCAAGTGATGTGACTTTCTCTTTTTTTGCAATCTCTAAGACTTTTTCTGCAATAAGTGGCCTTGCAAGTGCTGTTGCAAGACAATATTTTTTCTGATAAAGTGCATTTGCTTTAATTGATGGAAAAATGTAATCTTTGACAAACTCTTTTCGTGCATCAATGTTGTAGTGTTTCTTAACTCCTAGTTTTTTTGCCTTGGCTGCAATTTTTTTACTATCATCTCCTTGTCCAACATCTACTGTAACTGTAATGACATCCATGTCATGTTCATCTTGTAGATATTTTACAACAACTGAAGTATCTAGTCCTCCAGAAAATGCAAGAATTCCTTTTTGAGTCATGAAACATCTTTTTCGTTCTATTTTGGAATTTATCTTTTGTGATAGGCTGAAATTCGGATTTTTTTTAAAAAAATTTTTTGACTAGCTTGAGCTAAAATTCGATGATTATTTAACCACCAAATATAACGCTGTTTTATGAATACTGTGAAGGTAATTTCCGCAGGAATTGTTGGAATTACCTTGTTATCTGTACTGGGATTTGCTCTGAATTATAGTGATACTGCACATGAAAATAAAATTCGTATTGCTTATTTTCCTAACATTGGACATGCCATTCCAATTGTAGGAATAGAGAAAGGATTCTTTGAAGAAAAAATTGGAGAGCAAACAAAAATTGAAACTAGAGTTTTTGATAGTGGGCCCCAAGCAATAGAATCACTCTTTGCAAATTCTGTTGATGTTGCATATGTAGGTCCTGGACCTGCAATTAATGGATTCTTGAATTCAGAAAATAACAATGTAAGGATTCTTGCCGGAGCTGCAAGTGGTGGTGCAAGTTTTATTGTTCATCCAAACTCCCAAATAAATTCAGTTTCAGACTTTACAGGAAAAAAAATTGCAACACCTCAAATTGGTAATACTCAAGACGTATCTCTACGTAACTATCTTTCTGAAAATGGATTAAAACCAGCTGAAAAAGGAGGCTCTGTAGTTATTTACAATATATCAAATCCTGATATCTATACACTATTTGTAAAAGGGGATATTGATGGTGCATGGGTTGCAGAACCTTGGGCTACAATTTTGGAAACTGAGCTTGATGGAAAAAGATTATTTTATGAAGAAGAACTTTGGCCTGACAAAGAATTTGCATCTGTTCTTTTAATTGGTAATGTAGATTATATTACTGAGCACCCAACAACTGTTACCAATTTCTTAAATGCTCACCATGAAACCACAATTTGGATTAATGAAAATCCTGAAGAAACTAGAAATGTTTTTAATAATTTTCTTGATTCATACTTGGGACAATCTTTATCTGATGATGTTGTAGATGTTGCATTATCTAATTTGATAATTACAGCAGATCCTCTGCCTGATTCTGTTTTCTCCTTTGCTGAAAAAGCTGATGCACTTGGATATCTTGGAAGAAATGGATATGATTTGTCTGGAATTTTTTACTATTTTGATACAAATTCCTTAGAGGAGGATAGAACTTAGATGACAAAACTTGAGGCTCAAAATATTGTAAAATATTTTGTTCATGACTCACACAAACTCAAGGCACTCGGCGGTGTTAACCTCAAAGTTGAAGCTGGTGACTTTGTATGTTTAGTGGGACCTTCAGGATGTGGAAAATCTACATTTTTACGTATAGTCGCAGGCTTGGAGAAACCAGATGATGGTCAAATTATGTTTGATGGTCATCCAGTTTCAGAAACTGGTCCTGAGAGAATTATGGTATTTCAAGAAGGTGCATTATTCCCATGGTTAAAGGTTCAAGATAATGTAGAATTTGGATTAAAGATGGCTGGGATTCCAAAAGAGGAGCGAGCTAAGATATCGAATAGATATCTGGATATGATGCAGTTAACAAAATTTGCAGATTCTTATACTTATCAACTTTCAACTGGAATGAAACAGCGTGTTGCTATAGCTCGTGCACTTGTAATGGATCCTGATGTATTACTAATGGATGAACCATTTGCAGCACTTGATGCACAAACTCGTGATTTACTTTTAGTTGAGATGCAACTAATCTGGGAAAAAACAAAGAAGACTATTTTGTTTGTAACTCATAATGTTGCAGAAGCTGCAGTGCTTGGAACCAAAGTAGTTGTCTTTAGCAATCGTCCATCTGTAATTAAAAAAGAAGTGGACAATAATTTTCCACGACCTAGAGTAACTGAAGATGAATCATTACTAAAATTCCAACAAGACATCTTAGCAGAACTTAGACCTGAGGTAAAGAAGAGTAAAGAGTGATAACTATGGCAAAAAATTTCACACCGCATAGAATAGCATTTTACATTGGAATCATTGTAGTTTGGCAAATTGTTTCCATGGGAGGAGTTTGGCCTGATAATATTTTCCCATCTCCTTATGAAGTAGCTGAAGACTTGGCATACGGAGCTGTAGATGGTAGTCTATTTTATGGAATTGCAACTAGCATGTGGAGATTAGCCATTGGATTAGCAATTGCTATTGCTGGTGGCGTTGTCTTGGGAATTTTCATGGCACGAGTTGAAGTTATCAACCAAACTGTTGGTTCTTTAGTTTTAGGATTACAATCAATTCCTTCTATTGCATGGGTCCCACTTGCAATTCTTTGGTTTGGTCTAACAGATGGTGGAATAATTTTTGTTACTGCAATTGGAGCAATCTTTGCAGTTACAATAAACACATACACTGGAGTCAAAAACATTGATCCTCACTTTATTGAAGCCGCACGAAACATGGGTGCTAAAGGAAGTCAACTCGTTACTGCAGTCTTGATTCCAGCAGCATTTCCATACATGATTTCTGGCTTTAAACAGGGATGGGCATTTGCCTGGAGAGGCGTAATTGGCGCAGAACTGTTATTTTCCTTCCTAGGATTGGGATTCTTGCTAAATGCTGGTCGTTCTCTAAATGATGTATCCCAAGTAATTGCAATAATGTTGGTGATTATGGGAATTGGTCTTGTAGTAGATGGTATTGTTTTCAAAAGACTAGAAAACAAAGTAATGTCTAGATGGGGATTACGTTAGTTTTTCTACATTGTGTTCTTTTTTAATTTTTAATGATACTGCAAATGCACATACAATAATTGCAATTGCAAAATACATTACTGCAACATAATCAAATGCAAATGCAATACTTCCAGCAATTACAGGACCCACAACTGTTGCAATTGATAATGTAGAACTAAAGATTCCAGTTGATGTTGAACGTGGATTGTTCTCCATTAAATGAAAATTTCCCCCAATAAACAAAAATGCCCATGTTGCACCTACAAGTGCCATAAATGGCATAGCCATCCACCATTCTGTAACTACTGATAATCCAACAAAGACAAAGGCAGTACACCCAATTCCTATCTTGAATTTAGTTACATTTGATAGATTGATTTTACTTGCCATTAAATTCATCAATACAAATGCAGTTACTGTATTTGCAACATAAACAATTGATATGTGATAAAGTTCCCCACCTAATTCCTCCATAATCATTATTGGAAGAATAGTCCATACAGCTGCTGCTCCAATATGTCTTAGTAATAATGACAAGAACAGAAATCTATTTTTTGAAATTATCTTTTTTGTAGTTCCTGATTCTAACTCTTTTTCTTGTGGTGGATTTGGTAATCTTAATGTAAACATTAATCCGATGATAAATGATGTTGCACTAATTATGAAAATTAACTTCAAATCATTTGCTAATCCTGCAGCTGCAATTCCTGCAAGCCATCCTAATGCATGAAATGAAATTATTGTTGCTGCTTTCTTTTTCTCATGATTCAACTCATATGCATATGCAATCATTGCAGGAATCATAATTCCACTTGCAATTCCAGCTCCAATTCTTGCAAGAAATAACAAAGTAATATCATCTGCAAAATAGTGTAGTCCAAACGCTGCAGCACATCCAATAAAGCCAATTCTGATGAATTTGAGCCTGGTTCCCTTCTTGTCTGAATGTCTGCCAAAATAGATTTCAGATAAAATCTGAGCAAAACTAAACGAGGCTACAATTAGTCCAATCTCAAAGACAGAATCTGTGACACCCTTTGCAATAATAGGCATGAATACAAAGACAATTGAGATTCCGGCATGCTGAAAAAAGGTTGCACTACGAACTAGATTGTTTACTTGAAGCTTTTGCATAAATGTACAATAGATTACATTTCACCTAATTTCAACATACGTATCGCTCCCCCAAATGTTGGTGGATTTTTCTGAAAAGAGTTAAACTCTGCCAAGGCATTTTGAAATTAAATTGACAGAAAAAGAACCGTTCTTAGATGCATTACAAAACAGAGTTTTGCTTTTTGATGGTGCAATGGGAACTGAAATCCAAAGGTATGATCCAAAACCAGAAGACTTTCCAAACAATCAAGATGGTTTCAATGATGGTTTAGTAATTACACATCCTGAATGGATTAAACAAATTCATAGAAATTATTTAGATGCAGGATCTGATTGTGTTGAAACAAATTCTTTTGGTTCAAACAAAATTAAACTAGATGAATATGGTTTTGGTGATCAAACAGTTGACTTTAACAAAAAGATTGCACAACTAGCATCTGAAGTTTGTGCAGAATATTCAGATAAACCACGATATGTAATTGGTTCTATGGGACCGTCAGGTTTTCTTCCAAGTTCAAATGATCCTGACTTGGGACAAAAACCTCTTGATGAAATACGTGAAGCATTTGAATTACAAGCAGAAGGATTGATTCTTGGTGGTGTAGATGCATTACTTATTGAAACAAGTCAAGACATCTTGGAAGTAAAATTAGTAATTGAGGCATGTCAAAACGCCAAAGAAAAGACTGGAAAGAAAATTCCTATTATTGCAAACACTACTTTGGATCAATACGGTAAGATGTTACTTGGAACAAACATCCAAGCTGCATACACAACTGTTTCTGATATGGGAATTGATGTATTTGGATTAAATTGCTCAACAGGTCCTATTGAGATGACTCCTAGTGTTAGATGGCTTGATGAACAAAATGAACACAATCTTCTTGTAGTTCCAAATGCAGGAATGCCTGAAAATCAAGGTGGTCAAGCAGTCTACAAAATGACTCCTGAAAAAATGAGTACGGCATTAGGTGATTTCCTTAATCAGTATCAAAAAGTTCGAATCATTGGTGGGTGTTGTGGAACAAATCCTGAACACATCAAAGCCCTAAGGAAAGTAATTGACGAAAAAGCTAACTCTCTCAAGGGTTAAGTTTTTAGAAAAACTGAGGTGATTTTACAATATTGACTGTACCTAGAGTAAGTTCTGCATTAAAAGCAGTAGATCTCAAGCAACTTCCAGCTCCTTTGATAATTGGTGAGAGAATTAACACACAAGGTTCTCGTAAAGCAAAGCAATTAGTTCTAAATGATGATTATGATGGTTTAGTTGATTTAGGTCGCGCCCAAGTTGAGGATGGTGCACACTGTCTTGATGTTTGTGTAGCAACCACTGAACGTTCTGATGAAAAAGATTTTATGTTAAATCTAGTGAAAAGACTAAGCTTAGAAATTGATGCACCACTTGTAATAGATTCTACTGATCCAGAAGTTATTGAAGCATCAGTAAAACAAATTCCTGGTAGACCAATAATCAATTCAATTAATCTTGAAGGAGATGGTACTAGATTTGAAAAACTAGCTCCATTAATGGCAAAGTATGGTTTACCATCCATTGCATTATGTATTGGTCCCAATGGAATGGCTAAAACTCCACAACAAAAAGTAGAAACTGCTGAATTACTTTATGAAACTGGAAAAAAATATGGATTAAAAATTGAACAATTCATCTTTGATGTTCTTACATTCACATTGGCAACTGGTGAAGATGAATTTTTGGATGCAGGAAAAAATACACTAGAAGGAATTCACCTTGTTAAAGAAAAATTTCCTAATTCATTTACTACATTAGGTCTTAGTAACATCAGTTTTGGTCTAACTCCATATGCGAGAAAAGTTCTCAATTCTGTATTTTTGTATCATGCTGTAAAGGCTGGACTTGATACTGCTATAGTGAATGCCAAAGAGATTATTCCTTACGGTGAAATTGATGAGAAAGAAAAGAAACTTGCAGAGGATCTAGTATTTAATACTCATCCAAACGCATTATCTGAATTAATATCATATTTTGAAAAAGCAGGTCCACAAAGTAGTACTGTTTCTAAAAAAGTAGATGTTGATCCTTCTTGGCCTCCTGGCAAACGTGCTAATTTCAGAATCGTTAACAGACTCAAAGATGGAATTCAAAATGATGTTGTAGCTGCAATTGCAGAAAAACTTGGTGAAAATAAAATCCTAAAAGATACCAATGGAGTTTTGTCTTTAGATGCCCCACAAGAAGTTACTCATGATGGCGCAATTAGAACTCTAAACGAAGATCTTCTCCCTGCAATGAAAGAAGTTGGTGACAAGTTTGGTGCAGGTGAATTGATCTTGCCATTTGTTCTCAAATCTGCAGAATGCATGAAAGCAGCAGTTGGTGAGCTTGAAAAGTATCTACTACAAGAAGAAGGATCTAGCAAAGGTAAACTTGTTTTGGGAACCGTATATGGTGATGTACACGACATTGGAAAGAATCTTGTAAAAACAATCTTTCAAAATAATGGTTATTCTGTTTATGACTTGGGAAAACAAGTTCCTTTACAAAAATTCCTAGAAAAAATTGATGAGATTAATCCTGATGCTATAGGATTATCTGCATTACTGGTTTCAACATCAAAACAGATGCAGTTTTTCGTAGAACATGCTAGAAAAAATAACATGAATATCCCAATTCTTTGTGGTGGTGCTGCAATTAACAGTAACTACATTAACAGAATTGCAAAAGATGATGGAATCTATGAACCTGGTGTATTTTACTGCAATACAATGTTTGAAGGACTCAAAACAATGGATACTTTGACTTCAGATGATAAGCCAAAACTTTTAGCTGAATGGAAAGAAAAGTTGGAAAACTGGAAGGACAAGTCTACTGCTGCAGTAGATCCAGATACACTTCCTAAGAGTGATATCCAGCCTGTAACATCTCCAACTCCGCAAAACATAGGAGAACCAATCCGTCTAAAGGAAGATCAAATCAGAATGGATGAAGTTTGGCAACTCATTGACAAAAAATCACTATTCAAACTTTCTTGGGGTCTTAGAGGCAAAGCAGGTTCTGAATCAGAATCTGATCATGAAGAATTGCTAAACCAATGGAAAATTAGAATAATTAGAGAAAAGCTATTCGAGCCTGAAATTGTTTATGGATACTTTAGATGTCACAACAAAGATAGAAAACTACTAGTTGAAAATCCTATAGGTGATGATGTAGAATTTGATTTTCCACGTTCAACAAAGCCTGATCACTTGTGTCTGACTGATTATTTTGGTGAGAATGATGTAGTTGTATTCCAATCTGTAACTGTAGGCAACAAAGTTGCAGAAATTATAGAACAATGGAATAAAGAAGATAAGTATACTGATGCTTACTATCTACATGGGTTAGCAGTTGAAGTAGCAGAAGCTCTAGCTGAATGGGTAAACCAAAAAATAAAATCTGAATTAAACTTGGAACAAGGTGGACTAAGATACAGCTGGGGATTCCCTAGTTGTCCTGATGTATCTCAACATCATTTAGTGTGGAAATTACTACAACCTGAAAAATCTGGAATGACATTAACTGAATCAGGACAGATTATTCCTGAACAATCAACTGCAGCTATTGTAGTTCATCATCCAAAGGCACAAT
This sequence comes from Candidatus Nitrosopumilus sp., assembly GCA_046754145.1. Taxonomy (GTDB): domain Archaea; phylum Thermoproteota; class Nitrososphaeria; order Nitrososphaerales; family Nitrosopumilaceae; genus Nitrosopumilus. The sequence continues at coordinate 1,909 of JBHHVF010000005.1, read as the reverse complement.
ACTTTGTACTTTAACTAAATGACTTTTCTAAAAATTCATTCAAGCTATTAAAATCACTAGGTGATGTAATCAACACATCTCCTGTAATTTCTTGTGCTTTTTTCACAAACTCTTCAAATTCTTGCCTGTATGATGTCAATTCCAAATTCAAAAATTTAGCTGATTTTTCATTTTTTTCAGAAGGAAATAAAATAATTGGAATTACTAAAAATCCTTTTAGATTATTAGAGAGTTTCTGAACTTGTTCTAGATTTTGAACCACTTGTGTCATGAATCCTTTAGGATTTGCTTCCAATTTTTTTCTAATTTTAGAAAAATCTGGTTTATTTGAAATTGAAAGGTACAAATCAATTTTTGAATCAATACCTTGTTCTGTCAATCGCTTTACAACTGTACTTGGAATTTGACCTGAATCTGGTTTTCCATCTTGTGATGGATCCCCCATAAGAATCAAAATTCCTGAAAACCCTATTGAGATGTATTTTTCTACAAATTCTGAAATTTCTTTTTCACTTTTGTCTCTAACTCTTAAACTAACTGTAATTGGAATATCTGGAATTTCATTTCTAATAATCTTTCCAACTTCAATTGGAGAAACTCTTTGATGTCCTAATACATTTTCAGTAAGATGTATTGCATCACATTTTGTTGAAATTTTTTTTAGTTTTTTGATAAATTTTGTAATTGATTCATTTGTATCCACACCTGGCAAAATCTTTGGTGGATTAGCTTCATATCTGATTGTCATATTGTCATTTTTTCAATCCTTGGTTAAAACCTTTGAATACCAAAACCCATGTGGAATAGTAGGATGGAAACAAGATGTCTTTAGATGATTTAAAATCAATACTTTCAAGTCCCATCAACCCTAAACTAGCAACTAAAGGAAACTACAGATTGGCATCAGTACTTGTAGTAATCTATGGGGAAGAACCAATTGTTGTAATGACTGAAAAACCTAAACATATGAAATTTCATGCAGGTGAAATTTCATTTCCTGGTGGAAAATTAGATATTAGTGATTCAGATCTTTTAGAAACGGCATTACGTGAAACTAGTGAAGAAATTGGACTTTTAATTTCCAGAGACCAAGTAATTGGTCAACTGGAACCTGTTGTTACTCTGAATTCTGGTTTTTTGATTTTACCGTTCATCTCAGTTATTGATAAGATTCCTGCACTTGCAGCAAATGCTGAAGTTGAAAAAATTTTTCATATTCCATTAGAACCATTTTTAAAAACAATGGCACATGATCCTGATCCATCTCATAACATTATTCAAGAAATGTATACTTTTGAGTATCAAAATCAAACAGTGTGGGGAGCTTCAGCTAGAATTCTAAAACAAATACAAAATATCCTCGAATCCTGAGATTCATTTAAAAAGAGCTCTCCGTGCCTGAAAATCTATGGCTGCACGTAAGTCCTCTCCGAGAAAAATCCGTCTGTTAAAAAAGACAAAACAGGCATCACCTGTACCAGCTTGGATAATTCTCAAAACAAAGAGATCTGTTAGAACAAATCCAAAACGCAGAGCTTGGAGATCAACTGATGTGGAGGTAGGATAGATGTCTCAAGAATTAGAAAGAGTATACACAATTAATCTAGGTAAAGTTAAACTTTCACAATCTCAACATAGAGCTGTTCGAGCAATTAACATGATTAAAGAATTTGCTCGTCATCATATGAAAGTAGAAACAATCAAAATTGAAGAAGAATTAGCTCATCAAGTTTGGGCTAAGGGAGTTAGAAGTCCTCCAAGAAAAATTAGAGTTAGAATGAGTAAAACCGATGAAGGTTATGTTCTTGTCTCTCAATATGATGAAGAAGTAGAATCTGTAGTAACTCCTGAAAAAGAAACCAAGAAAGTTGAAGATAAAGTAGAACCAGTAGTTGAAGATAAAGTAGAA
>JBHHVF010000004.1:0-41745 GCA_046754145.1 Candidatus Nitrosopumilus sp. | reverse complement strand
TCTTTGGAGCTGCTTTACGTTTTGCTGCTTTTCTCTTTGGAGCTGCTTTACGTTTTGCTGCTTTTCTCTTTGGAGCTGCTTTACGTTTAGTTGATTTACGTTTAGTTGCAGCTTTTCTTTTTGTAGCCATTATTGTGTCGGCATTTTCATGGTTTTTCAGTGGTTAAACTAAAGAAAGTTACACAAATTGATAACAATTAATCAAGTAATTTTCTTATCAAAAATTTTTCTTTTGATCGTAAACTTTTCAATAAACACTTTCTGCAGATGGTCTTTTGCCTTGTAACCAGCTAGTTTTACCACAAATTGTACATTTGTACTTCCTTCTACGCTTGTATGTGGCCATTTCTGGAAGAAAAACTAATTCTTGTTTTGTTTTTGTCATACAAAATGTGCACCATCTGTGCTCAATTTCTTTACTCAATTTTTTTGACTATGTTCCACGTTTCTTAATGATAGTTAAGACGTCTTCATCTACTAAAATATGACTCAATCCTACTCTTTGTCCTCCAAACTTTACACTTTTGCCCCAAACCAAAGCATATCTGAACTCTCTTCTTAATCTACGATGAAGTTTGTTACAAATATCTTCAACAGTATCTCCTTCCCTTGCAATTAATGGTTCTTTGAAATCTGTTTCACCTCCTTTTGGTCTCATGTAAATCCTAATGAATTTTAATTTCTCATAGATCTTCTCTTTTACTAATTCTATGTTGATATCTGAATTTGCTGACACTTCAATTACTTCTGATTTTATTTTTGTCTTTAAATTTTTTAGAAACTCTTTATCTACCAAATCAATTTTGTTTAAAATTGTAATAGCTTTTGAATAACTGATATTTCCAGCAATATGATCTGCTAATTGTTCTGATGTTATGTCTTCTCTAATGACAACACGAGCACTAACTATTCCATAAAGGTGTAGAATGTCTTTGAGGTGTTTTTCTGTAATCTTTGTTAATTTTACCTGTTGAGCAATTGCAATTCCACCCATTGATGCTTTTTCAATTGTGATATTTGGTGGTAACTGATTTAGTCTAATTCCAATATTGCCTAATTCATTTACTAAAACATCTTCATGATATGGCTGAAACACATCTAACATCAGTATTACAAGATCTGCTGTTCTGGCAACTGACAAAATTCTCTTTCCTAACCCTTTTCCTGTAGATGCTCCTTTGATAATTCCAGGAAGATCTAAAACTTGAATTTTTGCACCTCTGTATTCCATCATGCCTGGAACTACTGTAAGTGTTGTAAATTGAAATGCACCGATAACTGATTTTGCACCTGTCATTTTATTTAGTAATGTAGATTTTCCAACACTTGGCAATCCGATAAACACAACTGTTGCATCTCCTGTCCTTCTGACATCAAACCCGTCTTGTTTCATGCCTGATTTTTTAATGATATTGTCTTCTTGCTCTCTTTTCAGCTTTGCAATCTTTGCTTTGAGTAAACCGATGTGATGCTCTGTAGCTTTGTTAATCTGGGTTTTTGCCATTTCATCTTGAATGGCTTTAATTTTTTCAGGAATTCCCAATACTATTCATCTCATGTCACATTCTTTTCAAATAAAACCGTATTACTTTACTTACGTAGCAAATATTATTCGGTTTGCACAACAATTTCTATGAAAAAGAGAACATTTGCAGTAGATATTGATGGTACCATTACTGAAAACGGTGGAGGAAGAATACATCTGGATGCACTTGAAGCATTAAGACGTCTAACTAACATGGGCCATAATGTGATCTTTGTAACTGGCCGTTCATCTATTGAAGGATTTTTACTATCTGTGTTTGGTGGAACTACAAAAGTTTCTGTTGGTGAAAATGGTGGATGTATTACTCTTGATTCTAATGATCATCTCTTGCTAGGTAATATTGAAGAATGCAAAAATGCATTTCAAGTAATCAGAAACAATATTGATAATGTTAAAGAAAAACCTGTTTTTCCTAGAATGACTGAAGTTGTTTTAGAAAGGACTTTTGATTTAGATCTTGCAAGAAAGGTAGTTTCTGAAAATAATCTTGATGTGGAACTATCTGACAGTCTATATGCATATCACATCAATTCTTTTGGAATCAACAAGGGAACAGGGTTTAGTGAAATTATGAAAAAATTATCTATTTTACAAGATGATGTAATAGCTATTGGAGATAGTGCAACAGATATTCCGTTGTTTAAAGTAGCAAAAACAAGTGTTGCCCTAGGAAATGCTTCAGAACAGGTACAATCTGAGGCTACAATGACTGTTTCTGCCAAGGCAGGTGATGGTGTTCTTGAAGCATTAGATAAATTAGCGCCTAAATTATCTGAGATATAGCATGACATTCAAATCAATTATTGATGAAATTGAAAATAATCTTAACAAAATTCTAAATGATTTCTCCATAAGTGATGTAAAATTCACTGTCGAGCCTGCAAAACCTGGTTTTGGTGATGTCAGCTCAAATGTTTCATTTTTGCTTTCAAAACATCTCAAGAAGAGTCCAAAAGATATTGCTGAAATGTTCTCTGAAAAATATGATCAATGCTCTAGTACCTTAGTTTTAAAAACTGAAGCACATCCATCAGGATATCTAAATTTCTTTGCCAATTGGGAAAAACTAAACCAGTTAATTTTATCTGAATCACATCTTCCAGAATTCGGTAATGTCGATATTGGTAAGAACTCTGCCATTGTTGTTGAACACACAAGTGTTAATCCTAACAAAGCTCTTCACATAGGACATGTTAGAAATATTATCATCGGTGATAGCATATCTCGAGTTTTAGAAAAAGCAAATTACAAAGTCAATGTTCTAAACTATGTTGATGATTCTGGTCTTCAAGTAGCTGATATTATCGTAGGATTCAAACATTTAGGATTTGATCAAGAACCACCAGATGGAAAGAAATTTGATCATTATTGTGGTGATGACGTATATGTTAAAACCACAGAAAAATATGAATCTGATTCTAGTCTTGAAGAGATTAGAAAAAATGTTCTCAAAGAACTTGAAGATGGTAATTCTGAAACTGCAAAATTTGCAGACACCATTACTCGAAAAGTTTTGGCAAATCAATTGGAGACATGTTGGAATCTATCTGTTTCTTATGATTGTCTTAATTTTGAATCTCAGATAATTCGTTCAGGATTATGGAGTAAAATCTTTGAAAAATTAAAAGAAATGAACCTAATAGAATTTGAAAATGAGGGCAAAAATGCTGATTGTTGGGTAATTCGTGGTGAAGGTAAAGAAGAAGACAAGGTAATTGTCAGAAGTAACGGTACAGCAACATACATTGCAAAAGACATTCCATATGCTGCATGGAAACTAGGATTACTAGAGGATCCATTTCATTATGAAAAATATGAAAAAGAACAACCTAATTCCAGAGTACTATGGCAAACTACTCTAAATGAAAGTAATTCTCCTTCTCAAAACTTTACTGGAGATAAAGTCATCACTGTAATTGATTCACGACAAGCAAGATTGCAAAAAATTATCACATCTTTAATGGGAAAATTCAAATCAATTTCCGATGCATATGTTCATCTTGGATACGAGTCTGTAATTCTTAGTTCTGAGACTGCAAAAGTTCTTGGGTTGAATACTGATGGAAAACAAGCTCAAATGTCTGGAAGAAAGGGGCTTTATGTTAATGCTGATTCTGTTTATGATTTGTTAAAAAAGAAAACAATTGAGGAAACTGCAAAAAGACATCCTGAAATGGATTCAGATGAGATTGAACAAATTGCACATAGTGTTGCAGTTGGTACTTTGCGTTATGAGATGATAAAACAAGATTTAGATAAAATTATTGCATTTGATTTAACAAAATCTCTTAGTTTGGATGGTGATACTGCGCCATACATACAATACACTCATGCAAGAGCTGCTCGAATATTAGAAAAATCTAAACGTACCCCTTCAATTGATGTTGATTTTTCTCTGCTAAAAGAACAATTAGAACTAGATTTGATTAAAACAATTGGTCTATTTGACATGCAAGTTCGTGATGCAACAAACAATTTATCTCCAAAAGTTATTGCACGATATTGCCATGATCTAGCTGTTGCATTCAACTCATTTTATGAACATGTCAAAGTTTTGGAATTAGGTGATGAATCATTAGAGAATTCTCGTCTTTGTATTGTGGATTCGTTTAAAATTACGCTTGAAAAGGCATTAGATCTACTTGGTATAGTTGCACCTGATAGGATGTAATGTCCCAGAGAGTGCACTACATGAATGCTGGCTGTCTCCCTGGGTTGTTGGCGTGCAAACCAATCATTAATTATTTGAAATTAAGTTAAAAAAACGTTCTGCTAAATTAGAAAAATAAGGGTTAATGGCTATGTCCACAACCACAAGAGTCATGTCCGCCATGACTCTCTGATTCTTTTCCTGCACATCTGGAGCATTTGTCTGATCCCATTGGGGAAAAGAAGCTAATTCCACATGATACACATTTCATATTTGACATGTCATTTGTAAAAAATTGCTATATTTAATCAGATGGTTTTGCTTGGCCCACTTCGCCTTTTTTTTCAAATACTCTGTATTCTCCAATTATTCCACTGCATTTCTCACAGGCGTATTGCCCTCTTTCTACTAGTACGAGATTGTCTGCTACTTCCTCATTGGGATTTTCTTCTAGTTTTACCTGAGGTGGATTGTTAAATTCCGTTTCACAAACTTTGCAGTAGTGTTTGAACATTTTTTCTACTTCAAGTTTCCCAATTGGAGCCAAAAACAATTTTCCTACTCCTAAATCTGCCTTTTTTGCTTGCTCTTCAGTTAGATCAGCTATGATATATCCGCCAGAGCCTTCAACTTTGAATTCTGACATTTCATAATTGTGTTATTTTGGTATTATTTCTAGTATTGCCCTTTGTTGTAACCAGTAGATTCTTATCTAAAATTTTTAGGAACAATTCATGGAAAAAATAAAACAAAATTCCCCTGTATTGTTCTACTTTAATCATTCGAAAAAATGGCTAATGAAAATTTCAAAAAAAGAATCACTTCATACTCATATTGGAGTCATCAAACACTCTGATGCAATTGGCAAAGAATATGGTTCTAGAATAATTACGAACAAGGATAAGTATCTCTATCTTCTCAAACCCACAATGTATGACTATGTAATGAAAATTCAACATGGTACTCAGATTGTTTATCCAAAAGATCTTGGATACATTGTTGCAAGAGCTGGAATCGAAAGTGGTCAAAAGATTTTGGAGATTGGAACTGGTAGCGGCTCACTTACTTCTTTTGTAGCTAGTATTGTAAAACCACGTGGTCATGTTTACACTTTTGATGTCGATGAAAATTTTATGAAGATTGCTGAAAAAAATATCAAAAAAGCTGGTGTTTCAAAATATGTTACACACCATAATTTGGATCTAAAGACTGCCAAAAAATTACCATTAGAAGATATGGATGTGGCGTTAATTGATTTAGGTGATCCTTGGATAGTAATTCCTCAAGTACGTAAAATGCTGAAAGGCAGTGGTTCAATTTTTGCCATTTGTCCTACTATGAACCAATTAGAAAAATTAACTATGGCACTTGTTGAAAATGAATTTACTGATATAGAATCAACTGAACATATTTTGCGTACAATTGAAGCTAGAGAAGGAAAAACCAGACATTCTTTCCAAGGTATTGGTCATACTACCTATCTCTGCTATGCTAGGAAGGCATTTTTTGGAAGAGAAGCAAAAAAAATCGTTAAGAAAGCAAAAACTACCAAGAAAACTATCAAAAAAACTACCAAGAAAACCACTAAAAAATAGCCTCAATTATTCATCAAAACTTCAAAACAAGATTTATTCTTCTATTTTTTAGAGTATGTTGTATTGGTACGAAAAAATCTTTCACTTTCAATTGTTAAGAAATTCATTCCTGCAAGAAAATCTAAATCAAGAAAAGGTGATAATGGAATTGTCTTGGTGGTTGGTGGAAGCTACATTTACCATGGCGCTCCCATTTTATCGTCAATTGCAGCACTTCGATGTGGAACTGATCTAGTTTACACTTCTGTTCCAAAAATCAATGTAACACCAACACGTTCAATTTCCCCAAATCTTATTGTCATTCCTTTAGTTGATCAAAAATTAACTCGTGGTGCTGTAAACAAACTTGTAGGTGCATTACCTCGCAATCTTCATTCAGCAACAATTGGTATGGGTCTTGCAATTCAAGAAAAAAATGCTTTGCTACATCTTGTAAAATCTCTATTGGACAGAGATGTTAGATTATCACTGGATGCTAGTGCTTTAATTCCTGAAGTATTGCCTTTATTGGCAAACAAAAATGCTGTAGTGACACCACATGCTGGAGAATTCAAACGATTATTTGGAGAATCTCCTTCTAACTCAAAAAATGAACGAATTAAAGTAGTAGAAAAAAATGCCAAGAAATATGGAATCACAGTTTTACTAAAAGGCGCAACTGATGTTATCTCAAATGGTTTTACCACATATCTTTATGAGAAAAAAATTCCTGCCATGACTGTTGGTGGAACAGGTGATGTTCTCTCAGGATTAGTTGCAGGATTGTTATCTAAGAATAGAAATGCATTAGAATCTGCTGCAGCAGCTACTTTCATCAATGGATTGGCAGGAAAAGCAGTTCAAAAGAAACTGGGTTTACATATGACTTCTATGGATCTATTAGATGCAATTCCAACTGTGATGAAGCCTTTTGATAAAATTGTGTGACTAGTTTGAATGCCATAAAATACATAGATTCACACATGAATAGTCTAATTTCAGACCTGCAAATCCTGATTAGACAACCAAGTGTCTCTGCAAAAAATGAAGGAATTGAAGAATGTGCAAAACTTGTAAAAAAATTATTGAAGACATCTGGAGTAAAGTCTGAAATCCTGCGATTAAAAAAAGGAGTTGCACCTATTGTTTATGGAGAAATCAAATCAAAACAAAATCCAACAAAAACTTTGATGTTTTACAATCATTATGATGTACAACCAGCTGAGCCTTTTGATTTATGGGATGATCCACCATTTAGCGGAACACGAAAAGGAAACAAGATCTTTGGGAGAGGCGCAACTGATGATAAGGGTGAATTAATTACAAGAATCAAAGCAGTTGAAGCATGTCTTAAAACAACTAGTGATGTTCCTTGCAATATAAAATTTGTAATTGAAGGCGAAGAAGAAACTGGAAGTGCACATATTGAAGAATATCTAAAAAAATATAAAAAGAAATTTTCTTGTGATGGAATTATCTGGGAATTTGGATATGTTGATGCAAAAAATAGACCCATTATTGGTCTTGGAATGAAGGGATTGCTCTTTATTGAATTATCTGTCAAAGAATCAATTATTGATGCTCATTCTAGCTTGGCAGTTTTGATAAAAAACCCTGCATGGCGATTAATTGAGGCTGTAAAGACACTTCGAGATTCAAATGGAAAAATTCTCATAAAAGATTGGTACAAAGAAGTTACTCCATTTTCAAAAAAAGATTTGGAATTAATTCGCAAAGAACCATTTGATGAAACTATCTTCAAAAAAGAATTTGGAATCAAATCTTTTGTAGGAAATAAAACGGGAATGGATGCAAAAAAAGCACTAGTTGGTGGTACTACTTGCAATATCGCTGGATTTGTATCTGGGTACACTGGTGATGGTGCAAAAACAGTTCTTCCTGGTGACTCTCTAGTTAAGATTGATTTTAGATTGGTACCTAAAATGGACCCAAAAAAACAAGTAATGAGATTGAAAACACATCTGAAATCCAAAGGATTTGGAGATGTGAAAATCAAAGTATTTCATGGAGAAGCAGCTGCTCGAACTAATTCTTCAGAACCTTTTGTAACTCAAGTTAAAGATGCAGCCGACAAATCGTTTGGAAAATCTATCTTAAATGTTTCAAATGCTGGAACGGGACCAATGTATCCCTTTATTGATATTCTAAAAGCACCCTGTATCTCAATAGGAAGTACATACATGTTTTCTAAGATTCATTCACCAAATGAATTTGCTAGAGTTGATTTGCTAAAGAAAACAACAAAGTGTATTTGTTTGATTATGAAAAACTTTGGGAAAAATTAATGAAGACATCTGGGAATCTTTTTGATTGCTTGTGCTAATGAAATTCTTCCTGGTCCTACAATCATAATTACTGATGATGATGCAAGTAAAATCAAATCAATCTCTACTCCTCCATCTCCTGTTAAACTTTGAGCTCCTTTGACATGGAAAATTGCTCCTAACATAACAATTGAAAGTAGAGATGCTGATAATCTACTAAGAACTCCTACAATTAACAAAATGCCTGGAACAAGTTCTGCTAAAGCAATTGGAATTTGCATTTCTACTGGCAGTCCAATATTTGTCAAAAAGTTTGAAAATCCTGGATTGAATTTGCCGACCCCATGAACAATAAAGATTATGCCTATGGCTGATCTTAACCCCATAAAGACAACATCATTGAGAACTTTTTCTCTAATTTCAGCAGTAGTCAACACGACTTTCTGAAATTTTCAGTATAATTATTTTTCTCATGAATTACGTGTGAAATGTAGAAAGCCCTTTATTATGCTGCAAAATTATTTGAATTATGTCAATGTATATGCCAGGAGCAACTGCTGTTGGAATTACTTTTGACGGTGGTGTTGTTTTTGCCAGCGAGAAAAGGATCGCATTTGGAAACTTTCTTGTAAGCAAAACAACCAAGAAAACATTCCCAATTACTCCTAAAGTAGGTGCAACTTGTGCTGGTCTTGTAGCAGATATGCAAATTTTATCCTTACAAATTGCAGCACTTGCTAAAATTAGAAAGATGGAAATCAAGAGGGATGTTCCTCCAAACACTGTTGCTAAAATGATGTCAAATATGATGTATGAGAGAAGATACTTTCCATTATTGACCCAAGTAATTGTTGGAGGTGTTGTTGACAAACCAATAATGTATACTCTTGATCCGTTAGGTTCAGTTCTTCCTGATGAATATGCAGCAGTTGGAACTGGTGCTGAAATGGCATTAGGTGTATTGGATCCTCAATTCAAGAAAGGCATGACCAAAGACGAAGCTATTGATTTAGCAAAACGTGCAGTACGTTCAGCTTCTCTAAGAGATTCTGCAAGTGGTGATGGTTTAGATGTACTAGTCATTACTAATGATGGTACTGAAGAATTCACAGAAGAAATATAGCAAGTATACCGTTCATTTTCTACGCAATGTTGTTTTTAGTTGATGCAATGCTTGGTAATATTGCAAAAAAACTACGATTGTTTGGATTTGATTCAGAATATTTCTCTGATATTGATGATGCCCAATTAATTGAAAAAGCCAAAAATGAAAACAGAACAATAATTTCTAGAGATCGTCTTCTAATTGACAGAGCAAAAAAGGAAAAAATTCCATCAATCTATATTACTAAAGAAAATGAAATTGACCAATTTTTAGAAATTATTTCAATTGTTCTTTTACAATTAAATGAAATTTCTGGTAACGTTGCAAGATGTTCAAAATGCAATTCTACAACATCTCAAATTGATAAATCAAAAATTGAAAATAAAATTCCACAAAGAGTTTTAGAATATAATGACAAATTTTGGAAATGTGATAAATGTGATCAAATCTACTGGGAAGGAACACATATCAAAAAACTACAAGGATTTACAGATAAACTAAAGTCTCAGTCGTAAATCGTTTTTCCAGTTTCCCAAAATTTGTCTGAAATATAATGCATATTTTTTACAACCTCTCCTTTTTTCATACTTTCTAATTCAGAACTAGAAACCATTGACTTTCCAACGGCTAAAAATTTATGCTGAGATTCTTCAACAATACAAACAAGCTTGTCTTTTTCAAACTCTGTAAATTTTTTAATTCCTGGTCTCATTACATTTGCCCCCTTACACATGAATTTGACTGCCCCCATATCGACCATAACATTTGGAAATTTCTCTAACATCTTAGTTTCTGATAAAAATGGTAAATAATCATCATTGACTTTCAATATTTTTATCCCCTTCCCTGTAATGATCTGCGCCTCGTCTGAAATTTGATGAACTTTTAGATTTTTCATTTTAGGAAATTCCATATCCCATCTCTCTGAAACTGTTTTTAGGAGTGCTGATGTCTCACTTTTTGAAATTAAATTAGATTTCAATTTTTTGCAATCTCTTGTCTAATATCTAACAAATCCCTTAGGATAGAACTGGCAGTCTCTGTACCTCCTGCACCTTTTCCAATAATTGTTTGAGTTCCTGAATGCTCTGAAGTAAAAGCAATTGCGTTTAATGTTCCATTAACACATAATGGATCATCATTTGAGACTTCTTTTGGCTCTACAACAAGTTCTTTGTTACATGATGCGATTAGTTTTATTGCACAATTATTTTTGGCTGCTTTTTTGATATCTTCTGTTGTAACCTTTCGTATTCCTTTACAGTTGATGTCTGGCATCGTGACTTTCATTCCCATTATCCAGTTTGCAAGAATTACTAGTTTGGCAGCAGCATCTAATCCGTCTAAATCCAATGACTCATCAGCTTCTACATACCCTCTATCTTTAGCGTCTTTGAGTGCTTCATCAAATGATAAGCCCGTAGCCATATTTGATAAAATGTAATTTGTGGTTCCATTTAGGATTCCTGCAAATGATGTTATTCTTTCACCACTTAGGCTGTTTTTAGCATAGTCTAGAATCGGGGTTCCTCCTCCAACTGTCCCGCTAAATTTTAGCATAACCTGATTGTATGTGGCAAGTTCCATAAGAGATGGAAATGCTAATGCTAGAGGCCCTTTATTTACTGAAATCACATGCATGCCTTTTTTCATGGCAGTTGTAATGTGAGTCATTCCAGGCTCTGCATCTTTGTAGTTACTTGCAGTAGTCTCAATTAACACATCAGCCTCGACATTTTTTAACATGTCAATTCCAGACATTGTATTTTTTGTATCTGTATAATTTTTTACAGTTCCAAATTTTTTCTTTACTTCTACAAGTTTACTAAACTCTAATCCTGATGAGTCTACAGCACTTCCTTTACTATCAAAGACACCTACTACTCTTGGTTTTAATCCATATTTTGCATAAAGATCATCTGCTCTTGAATCAAATAATTTGACTAAGCTTTGACCTACAACGCCAAATCCACATAATATTATTCTCAAATCATTTCATTCCTCTTGATTTTCTTATCATTAATTGTGTTTTCTAAAAACGTTTTGTTATAACAAATCAAGATTTTTCTTCATCTTTTTCATGTTGTAAAGAAATAGAATTAATACAATATCTCTGATTTGTAGGCTTTGGTCCGTCATCAAATACATGACCTAAATGTGCACCACACTTGTTACAGTTCACTTCTGTACGAACCATTCCATGAGTTGTGTCTGAAATGTATTCTATTTTGTCTTCTGAAATGGGTTTCCAAAAACTTGGCCAACCTGAACCTGAATCAAACTTTGAATCTGATGAAAAGAGCTCTTCTCCACAGCATGTACATTTGAAAGCCCCTTCAAGTTTACTGTTATTGTATTTCCCAGAAAATGGTGGTTCTGTTCCATGATTGATACAAATCTCATATTGATCTGGAGTGAGTTGTTCTTTCCATTCTTCTGGCTTTTTTACAATTTTTTTTGTCATGAGATTTTCACTTTCTTTAGATATTAGAGTATTTTTCTATTTCAGTTTTTTTCTCTTCTCTTCTGTTCTTTTCTCAGATTCAAATCGTTCTAAATCATACTCTTTCAAATCAACATATTTCATAATTTTACTTAGATTTGGATGTACTTTGTTGATTTGTCTGTACATTTGTTGTGCAACTCGTCTATAATCTATATGTCCTTGTGGTACTGTTCTTAATTCAATTAGATGACAAGCTTCTCGTAGATTAAACTTCATAAAATATGGATAATTGTATCCAAAGTTTACAACATATTGTCCTTGTTCAGGATATTTCTTTCTAATTTTCTCAAATGTTTCTTTAGTTTTGTTCATACAATCCTTAAAGTCTCTTTCAATTCCAAGAATCTTAATTTCATTTGGCATGTTATATCCATGATCTGTTGTAAGTAATTGTCTTTCTAGAGTTAAGGCTCTATGTCTATGAAAGTCTCTAAACATTCCAAAGTTATTGCATAAATCAAATGTATAATAGACATTTTCAAATGCTCTTGATGGTCTATGTCGTCTATTTGTTCGAAGTTTAGTAAATTCTTGAATTATTTTAATTTTATTTTGCTTTGACATTTTTTTTACTTGTTGCAAAATATTTTGATATGATGTACTTGGTGATTGTTCATACATTATACTTGTAATGATTTTATCAATTGCATGTTTTTCTGATTCATAGTCAACAATCTTTGTTATTGTTCCAACAGTTGGTTTTGATTTGATTTCTTTTGTAGTAATTGATTTTGATTTATTTTTAATGTCTTTTAGATATTTTTGAAATGCTTTTCCATATTTATCATCTGCTCGTCTGACAAATGATTTGATTGTAGTATCAAGCTCTTTTTTGATTTTTGAGGCTAAATCTTGCTCTTCTTTTAGTTCAGATGAGCCTAAAACTGTTAGAAGATATTCAAATGCACGTCCATTTCCAGTAATTCCAACATTAGTCAAAGTTGATGCAGGTAATAATCCTCTGAGAATATCCAATGCTTTAGCTTTAGTTGATCCTCTGTAAATCATATTTGCAGATTTTATGTCGTTTTCATTTTTTAATTTGGAAAACGATTTTTCTTTTCCATCTCTTGAATCTTTGAAACTGTATTTTTCGATTGGGTATTTTTCTCTTACATAGTTTATCATTGGTTCAATGTTTTTTGAATAAACATCAAATGAAAAATTACAACTCTCTTCATACATGTCTGCAAATCTTGATTTCATAATTTTAGGATCTCTGTAAAATCTGTACTTTCCTTTTTCTTTTTTATTCCATGCAACATATCTTGATGATTTTTCTAAATATGATAACCCAATTCTTCTATCTTCAATTTTTTTTACTGCAATATTTGATAAACCTTCAATTGCAATTTGTGCTTCCCCTAATTCTGCAACAGAATCATCCCCATATTCTAAAAGAACTCTGTTGTAAAATTCTTCACCTCTGTTTTTATTTTTTAAAAACTCATCAAGAAAAATTCGTCTCATACTTTTGTCAGTACGACTATATCTTGACATTAATGCACCACGATCAACTTGTCTTGGAGTGATTATTGCAAAGACATTCCCATCAGTATTTGAAAAGTGATCTGATAGAATTTTTTGTTCTTTATTTGAAAATTCTGACAATATCAGTGTGCAGTTTTTCAATTATTAATAGTCTATTTCTTTTTTCCAATTTGAATTAGATCGGGACCTTTGTCTCTATCTTTATCTTGACCTTTAGCTTGCCATCTCAATAACACTTCTTTGAAAGCTGCTGCATCAGCTTCATTTTCTGTATACATTAATGCCGTAGTCCAATATCCTTTATTTGCCGTTTTACCCCCAACAGAATTCATCCAAAAATCACTTGGTAGATTCTCCAAAGTTTTATGGTTTGGATCTTTTGTTATTTCGACCCATCTATTTGCAACAAAATTCAGAATTTGTTCAAGTTCTTCTCTTTGAATCATGAGCCTGCTATTTTACCTCTAAATTTTAAAATTACTAAAAATTAGGCAATTTTGAGTTTGTAAAAATAATCTTACTAAAACTAACAACATTACTTACACTTTGTCGGTTATACAAATCTCATAATTATCTCACATGACAAACGACGATATCGAAATTATCGGTAAGAATGTCAAAGACATGTACGGAACATTCATGGGTAAAGTCATAGGAACAATAACTGACATCGATGGTAGTATTCAATCCATTGGTATTGACTGCGGTTCTTCTGGATTACAGCAAATCCAATTTGAACAAATAGTAGTCCAAAATGATGCGGTTATTTTCATTCCAAAATGGAGACTAGACTCACAAAGACTCATTCGAGAAAAACAACTAACTCTACGTCGTCTAAAAGCATTGATGGATATTGCTTCTGACAATGATCACATGAAAGAAGATGCAGAAATCATTCATGAGAAATACAAGTCCAAACTTGCAACATTAGATGAAACAGAAAACGAAATCAAAGCTAAACTTGAGGAAAGATTGACTGAGTTAGATGACGAAATGAAGTCTGCAAAGATGTTAGTATTTGATGCAAACGTACAATGCAAGAGCAATGAAATCTCTGAGGCAACATTTGATCACGTGAAATCATGCACAAATGAGGTAATAGAGCGTGTTTCTCACGAAATAGCAGAAATATCAAATGTAAAGAGTAGAATTGCAGATCTTGAATTGGAAGTGCAAGAAATAACTGCCCCACCACAACAAAACATCCAAGAATCAGCCGTTTCATATCTGGAGACTCCTGAACCACAACAAGTAGTTCAGACAATACTTCCAGAAGCCCCTACAGAACCAATAACACCACCTTCAGAACCAGTTAAAGTAGAAGCTTTACCAACATTTGAAGCTCCATCTGAATCTGAAGTTGCACCTACATTTCCAGAACCACCCCAACAGGTGACACAAGAAACTCCAAAAGAAAACAACGACGACGACTGGCTTGCTAGAATGGAAGTTCAATAATTTTTTTAATTTATTTTTCTTTAACATTTAGAAAGATCCAAGTTCATACACTTTTTGATGTCTGAGACCTACAATATCGGCCTTGGAAACAATGACTCTGAAATAAGAAAAAAAGCTGATTCTGATTTTGTATCTTTTTGGGATGAACAAGCAAAGAGGCTTTACTGGTTTTCTCCTTGGAATAAAACCTTGGATTGGCAGCCTCCCTTTGCAAAATGGTTCGTTGGAGGCACGATTAATGCCTCATACAATACCTTAGATATACACCAGAATACAAAGTCTGACAAACCGGCAATATTATGGGAAGGAGAAAATGGTGAGTCTAGAATCTTAACATACCATGACATGTGGATTCAAGTCCAAAAATTCTCAAATGTTCTAAAATCTCTTGGTGTCCAAAAAGGTGATCGAGTTACTATCTATCTTCCAATGGTTCCTGAATTGCCAATTGCGATGTTGGCTTGTGCAAGAATTGGAGCAACACATACGGTAGTATTTTCAGGTTTCAGTGCAACATCTATTAGAGATAGGATTGATGATTCAAAATCTAAAGTTATCATTGCTGCTGATGGTGGATATAGAAGAGGAAAAATTGTCAAGCTTAAGAAAGTAATTGATGAAGCTATCAAAGATTTTGATTTTGTTAATCATGTAATAGTTCTCGAGAGAACAAACAATGAAATCAATATGACATCAAAAGATAAACTTTGGAATGAATTAATGAAAGATGTATCTGATTCTTGTGATGCAGAAAAATTAGACAGTATGCATCCTCTTTACATATTATACACATCTGGAACTACTGGAAAACCTAAAGGTGTTTTACATGGAACTGGTGGATATCTGACACATTTGTATTCAACTTACAAATGGGCCTTTGACATTAAAGATTCTGACATCTTTTTTTGCACTGCTGATATTGGTTGGGTTACTGGTCATAGTTATGTTGTTTATGCTCCATTACTTCATGGTGCAACTGAAATAATGTATGAAGGTGCACCAGATTTTCCTGATGCATCACGAATGTGGGATATTTTACAAAAATACAAAGCTACAATTTTTTACACAACTCCTACTGCACTTAGAATGTTTATGAAATTTGGAGATGACATTCCAAATTCTTTTGATCTTTCCTCATTACGATTACTTGGAACAGTCGGTGAACCAATTAATCCAGAAGTTTGGAGATGGTATTTCAAAACTATTGGGAAAGAAAAATGTCCAATTATTGATACTTGGTGGCAGACTGAAACTGGTGGTATGCTAATTTCACCATTGCCTGGATTAGAGACAATTCCGCTCAAACCTGGCTCTGGAACCCGCCCAATTCCAGGCGTAAATATTACAGTGGTTGATGAAAATGGAGTTGATGTTCCTGCAGATACAAAGGGATATTTAGTAATCAAAAATCCATGGCCTGGAATGCTTTTGACATTATGGGGTGATGATGAAAAATACAAGACTGTTTATTGGTCAAAATACAAAAATTGTTACTATCCTGGTGACTATGCACTAAAAGATAGTGATGGATATCTTTGGTTGCTTGGACGTGCAGATGATGTTCTAAAAGTTGCAGGTCATAGAATTGGAACTGCAGAACTTGAAAGCTGTATTGTTTCTCATAATGATATTGCTGAATCTGCAGTGTGTGGAATTCCAGATGAGATAAAAGGTGAAGTAATTATTGCATTTGCTGTGTTAAAAGAAGGAGTTACAAAAAATTCTGATGATTTAAAAAAAGAACTTTTCGAAAAAATACGTAAAGATATTGGTGCGATTGCAACTCCAAAACAACTTTACTTTGTTTCTAAACTTCCTAAGACACGTAGCGGAAAAATTATGAGAAGATTACTAAAAGCGATTGCAAATAATGAAAAGATTGGAGATGTTAGTACATTGGAAGATGGTGCGGCAGTAACTGAAGTTCAAAACGCATTTGATGAGATTCAAAAATCAATTAAAGAAAAATCTAAGTAATTTTCTATTTTAATTCTCTTAAATTAACTGTAGCGAGCATTTCAAACATTTTTTTCAATCCATCGTATTCTGATTTTGAATTCTTGTCTAATTGTTCATAATCTTTTTCTTTGATTTCGTCTAATCTATTATTTGCTTCTCTGAAAAATTCCTCATACTCTTTTATTTTTTCATCACTCATCTGACTCAAATCAAAAATTACTGTATTGCTTCCAAGTGAGTTTTTGTTTTCATCATAAAGACTTGTTGCTTGCAGCAGTCCTGGAAAGGTACTGCCATCTTGTCTCATGAATGTGATTTTTCTGTCAGTTACTTTTCCTGTCTCAAACCATGTTTTTAGAGAGTCATTCATGGCCTCCCATGCTTCTTTAGGCACGTGTTCGAAGATTGGCCTGCCTAGAATCTCTGATTTTGCATATCCTAGGTTTGCAGCATATGTGGAATTACAATCAAGAATTATTCCAATTGAGTTAATTCGTCTCCACATTATAGGAGCATCTTTGAGTGTTTTTCTCGCTTCTGTTTGTTGCATTTTTTAAAATTAGATTGACTAGTTATTAAATTGAAATCTTTTCAAAACCATTGATCTAGGTTTTGACTCTTTTTTTCTAGTGCTTTTTTTAGTCTGTTTAGAGTTGATTGAATTCTATCTTCTGAGAAACTTCGCTCTTTTACTAGATAGTTTGCAATTCCTTCATAATCTATTTCATTAAAAACAATTTCATCAACCTCTGCTACTTTTGGATTCAAAAAGATTTCTCGTATCTGTTGAAAATCTATTTCTTGTAATTGTTCTTGAATCTGTGGAATGTCTTCTAATCTAGAATGTTGTTTTATCATTTTTAATGCTGTCTTTGGACCAATTCTCTCAAATCCATTTGGATTAAAATCAGTTCCAATCAAAATTCCTACATCGATTAATTCTTCTCTTGTTAATTCTAATGTATCAAGTGTTTTTTGCGTTTCAATTATTTCTGGAACAATATCAATGTAGGTATTTTTATTTGGTATTTTTCTTCTTCCACTGTTTGTAAAATTTCTTATCAGTCTTTTTGCACCACATAAAATTGAATCAAAGTCTTGACTTGCAGATGCATATGCTTGTCCTGTATTTGTTAGATGTGCTGCAGTCGCTTCTCCTTCTGACGGTGCATCTATGTAAGGAATTCCAAAATGCGATAAAAGTTGTTTTGATTCTTTTACCATTCCATCTTTCATACTAGTTGTCTGTTGTGCATATTTCCTTGCATCCTCCATGTTTCCCTCAGAGATTGCTTTTTCATATTTGACAGTTGCATCTTTTTTGATCTGTTTCCTACGCTCAATTTCTGCTGTTTTTAGTGATGGTGGCTTCCCATCAAAGACATAAACTGGCTTTATTCCTAAAGACAAAAAGTTCACATTTCTGTAAAGTAAACCGCTTAGATGACTTGTGATTCGTCCTTCTGAATCTGATAGTTGTAATCCGTCTGGACCTCTAATGCTTGCTAGGAATTGGTAAATCGCATTGTATGCATCAATGGCAATTATCTTCGTTGAAAATGCTTCTAGAGTTGTTTTTTCCCTTACTACCAATTCTTTGAGGTTTAATCCCATAGGAATTTGTTGTAATTTTGTGCTATTTTGTGTTTGTCCTTTTCTTTAGATTTGTTTTATTATAGAGAAAATTTTACACTAAATGCCGGGGTAGCCAAGTGGTAAGGCGGCCGTCTCGAAAACGGCTACGCGCAAGCGTGCAGGGGCTCGAATCCCTTTCCCGGCGTTTCATTAATTTATGGTAATTTGAATAACAACAATAATCATGACGCATGAAACTGAATCAAAGATAGAAGAATCTGGAATTTCAAATGCTGAACTAATTGCACATTTTCGAGAAAAATGCAAAATCTGTGGACATCATAGAATAATGCATAATGAATTGGGAAAATGTGAAGGCGTTATGAACAAACCATGTAATTCAGGTTGCGATAATTTTGAAGCTGAATAATTTTGGTTTCTAAGTCTTTAATACTGCAATTTTCTAAATTATTTGTGGATTCCCAAAAGAGCAAAGAATACACATATCCTGAAGGTTACACCCCGCCAGATGATTTAGATTCTCCCGATCATGATATAAGAAATCATTTACTTGATTTTATTTTAAAATCTGGACCTGCTGAAACCATAGATACTGATTTGTTTGCTGTAATGGCAAAGAGACGCTCGACAAGAAAATTTTCAAAAAAACCCGTTGAAACTACAAAGGTAGACAAAATTATTGCAGCAGCTGATACTGCGCCTACTGCTGGAAACTACCAAGGATTTGAAATTTTTTATGTAAAAAGTCCAGAAAAGAAAAAACTTCTAGTTGAGGCATGTAACAATCAACCATATGTTGATGCTCCAATTGTATTGGTTTTCTGCAAAAACCCCTCTAGAGTGAAATTTGATTTTTCTGACTATATTCTTAAAAAATTTGCTATACAGGATGCAACTTTGGCTGCAGGATATTCTCAACTTGCAGCTCAAGCATTAGGATTAAGTTCAATTTGGATTGGTATGTTTGATGAACAAAAGGTAATGAATATTATTGAAACAGATCTGGTTCCATCTTCTGTGCTTTGTATTGGATATCCAGAACAAACCAAATTCCCAAAACCAAGACGAAACCTCAAAGATCTAGTCCATGTGACATGGTAAGTTGTACCTAAAATTATCCAGATTTAAATAATCACTGATACTTGCTTAATACATGACTGATGCATATGTTATGTTAAATTGTGAATTAGGAGCAGAAGAAGGTATTATTGAAAAACTCAAAGAACTTGAGCAAGTAAAAGATGTTTTTGAGACAATTGGAACTCATGACATGTTAGTCAAATTACAAGCAGAAAATTTTGAAAAAATACGAGAGATTGTTTCTTGGAATATTCAAAAATTAGACAAGGTGCGTTCTACTGCAACTCTGATAAAAAAAGATAATTAAGATTAGTCAATATAGAATTCAAATGGCTGATGAGAAAAATGAGATTGAAAAACTCATCGATAATATGATAACTAGTGGTGATGAACTAGTTGATAATTTAAAAACTGTTTTACCTAATTCTCTAGCAGAATCTATGGTTATGTTTCATGAATCAAATGTTACAAATCTCAAGAAAATAAAAGAATTTCTTAACAAATAGATTCTAAGTATTGATTCCTATGATTGATACTATATCTTTTTTAATCATTATCTGAGATTTCTATTGTGAGTAGATCTAGAACCCTTAGTATTACTGTGAAAAAGAAAACTGGTGATGCATTTGATGCAATTTTACAGGTACCACCTAAAATGATGCCTGATGCACAAATGAATACTGATGGTTGGTGGTCATTTACTGGTCCTTTTGGAAAGGCTAAACTCAAATTTAATGAAAATAAATCCCTTGGAGTTTTAGATCATCAGTATATTGATGAGACATCCACCTGGAATGTTCCCATGAGAGTAGTTTCTAATGGTGATTTTTCTGAAGTTGTGATTACTTTGAATAAACCTGATGAGTTAACTGATACTCAATTTGATGAAAGAGTATCTGAAATTGGTGAGATGTTCAATACTATGAAAAATATTATTGAATCTGATGCCTAGAAAAGTACAAATCGTTCCTTAAGCTTAAATGTAAATTTCACAAGAATATACTGATTAAAAATGCCATATGAAGAAGTATGTTTTCAAAGATTGGAACAAGATAATCCTGAAGATTATCAAAAACTAAAATCTAAAAAATCAGCATAATTTTGTTTTTCTAGTCCTTGTCAGAATCATCATTCTCCTTTCTGCCAGGGCCTACTGCATCTTCTGGTTTTACTCTACTATCCCAATCTCCTTTTACTCCTTTTACTAAAGCAATAATCCCTGCTCCAATGAATCCAATAATTAATACAAAGAATACTGTCTGATCTAATATTTTGAACGAACAGTTGATTTCAATAGGTGTTCTATCATCTGAATATTCATAACATGTTCCAAATTCATTTGATTCTAAAGTTGCTGCTTGATAATCCTGCCCAAATACTCCAAGAATGATAAATCCTACAAATGTTAATGCAATTCCAATTAGGATAAAGCGCATATCACTCATACTTTTTTCCTCGATCTATCGTATTTACACTTAACTTCAAAATATTTTGATACTATTTTTCGAGTAATACTTTGAGATTTTCAAGTGATGCTTCATAAAATGAACCCATAAACACAAGAAACTCTAGAAATTGTTTTTCAGACATCTTTTTACTATTAAGATATGACTGCCATGTTAACTCCACTAGGTTTTTTGATTTTGTTTTTATTGAAATTGTAGCAACATATGCCCTCAATGGTAAACCTTCAGTTGCAATGTATGTGAAATATTCTTTATTCTTCCATGCAACAACATGTTCTTCGATTTTGTTCCCATCTGCAAATGTGATTAATCTTACTGCCCCTACATCTCTTTTCTTTTTAGAAAGATAAACTGTTTTTTTTACGTCCACTACCCAGGTTGGTAATCCTGCAATATTGCTAATCTTTTTCCAAACTCTATCTTTTGATGCTTTAATTGAAATTGTTTTTTTCACAGAGCCTGTATGAAATGATTTTTTTGCAATTTTTGTCATATCATACACTGAAATCTGAGGGATTTTAAATCTAGTTGTACAACCATTTTTAATCCCCATAAAATAATAATATCAAATGGTATTTGGCTGGGGCAAAAAGAAAGAAGAGGAAAAACCTGTAGAGAATATTCCTCAAGAAAAAGAAATTCAACTCTCTGATGTGCCCAAAATTGTGGCTGATCTTAACCAATTACGAAAATCTCAAACAATTTCTGAGATAAAATATCTCAGAAAAAATACTGAACCTTTGATAGATGATTTGATGAAAATTGGAAATGTGCTGGAAAAAGATGATCTTAAAGTCGATGATATTGACAAACATCTGGCAATTATTGTGGTTAGAGGCAAAAAACAAGTAATTGATGTTATCAAAAAAGATGTTGTACATCTACCAGAACTTTCATCTATTGATGATGCAAAAACTCTGAATCGTTCTCTTAACCAAATTCTCAAAAAAGTTGGTGATGTTTTAGGAAGACAAACTAGAGTAATACACATCTTTGCAAAAAAATATGCAGGTCAATTAAAAGAAAATCTTGAAGTAATGAACAAAAATCAATCTGAGATTAATAATATCCTAAAAAATTATGATTCTACAAAATTCATTTCTGATGAAGTTATAGATGCATTAAATGAAATTGAAAATCTAAAAAAGAGCAGACTAGAAAAAAATCAAAAGATTGAAGATACCAACCACAATGCAAAATCATTAGATGATGAAATTACTTCAATACAGAATTCAATTGAAAAGATGAAGTCCTCAGATGATTACAAAAAATACATAGATTTGAAAAATAGCTTGGAATCATTTGGTGCTCAAAAATCAAAGATAAAAAATGAAATTGATGCCCAGTTTACAAAAATTTCTCGCCCTTTGAGTAGATATGAATATGGTTCTTCTTTAGATAAAGATCAAAAAAATCTCTTAAGTAAATTAGTTGAGAATCCAATTGATGTACTTGTTCCTCAAAACAAAGACTCTGTTATAGTTATTTTAGAAAATGTTAGGAAAGGAATTTCTTCTGGCTCTATTTCAGTAAAAGATGTTGACAAGTCTTTATCTCATATTACAGAAACTGAGGAAGCACTTGATGGATTTGTAAGACAGATTTCTGAATATTTAGAAAAATATGAAACAATGAAGAATAATCTAATTTCTCTAACTCCAAATGAACTTGTATCTTTAGAACATAAACTGACTAAAAATAATTCTTCTAGAGAAGATTTACAACTCAAATTTGAAACTCTTCAAGGTGAAATGGATGAAATTGATTCAAAGATACCACAACTTGTATCTGAAATTGAATCAAAACTAAGACGATTTTCAAATACAAAATATACTATATTATCATCTTAAAATTAAATTAGTTCAAGACTGAAGAATTACCATGATTTTCAAAAAGAAAAAATTTGAACGTAAAGTGTTATTACAAAAAGATGTACTTGATAGCATCTTATCTTTTTGCCAAATGAACCATCCAAAAGAAGGAATTTTGATACTAAAGGGAAAATCAAAAGACGGAGAAATCAAAATTAATGGACTAGTTATTCCTCCTTTTAGTGAAACTGGTCCTACATTTGCTGGATTTCCTCACTCGTTTTTGCCATTTGATATGAGTTATCTTGGAATTGTCCATTCTCACCCAAGTGGCTCCGCAGAACCATCTGTTACTGATTTACACAACTTTTTTGGATTGGTGTCAATAATTGTGAAATCACCATATGATGATGAATCAATTTTTGCATGGGATAGTAGTGGGAATTCTATTCCTCTTTCAATTGTATAAAATTTTAGAAATCTCTAAGATGAATTTGGAAAAACTGACAAAACTTTATAACCTTTTTTAGGGTACTTTTAGTGAATTGTTTAATTACAAAACTTACTTGATTTTCCTATTTGCATCCCTTGCCATTAGTATTGGATTACAGATGGTTCTTCCATTTCCATATGGATTAGGAGCTGCTCTTGCAATCTTTATTGCATTTCCATTATTCCTAAGAAGACGATACATGAATCGTATGCGTGGTTATGGTGGTGACTCTGAAACAAAAGGCGGTGGATTTTTTGGAATGGGCTCACAAGGCGGTTCTGGTAAAGTTAGATATGTCTGTCTTGTTTGTAACAACAAACACAATGGTGGTTCTTGTCCACGCTGTGGATCAAAGATGCAACGAGCTGATTTTTAGATACCAAAATGTCCCTAGATGAGATTCGCAAAAAGGTAATCTTTCATAACTCTGTTGATGTTTGGATTGCAGCATGCCAAGAGAAAAACACTGACTGGACAAATCCTGAGGAATACAAGAAATTCATTTCTTACTTGCTAAAAAACAATCTAAATCTAAAGGCCTTTAATTTGTGTGCACATGAGGCAGGAGCTACTGAAGAAGAAAAGACAAAGTTTACTGAAATTTTGGCTGAAACAAAAGATGATCCAAATTCCTTGACATATACAATCAAGCTTACTGATTCTGCTTTGGATATTATTAGAAATTATAGTTTAGTTATCTCTTAAGTTTTGGATTAACTATTGCATCTAGTGCATTTCCAATAAAGACAAATGCAAGACCTGTTATGGCAATCATCACTCCTGGTGGAACTATCCACCACCATAACCCTCTTGCTGCGGCACCAAATGTATTTGCATCATGTAGAATTTGTCCCCATGTTGGAAATGATGGATCTCCTAATCCAAGAAAACTAAGACCAGCTTCTGTAGTGATTGCAGCTGGAACTGATATCGCAATACTTGCAAATGCATAAGGGAGTAGTTGTGGTATAATATGCTTGAGGATTATCTTTGAATCTTTTTGGCCCATCATGTTTGCTGCATCCACATAGCCTCGAGTTTTGATTTGAAGCGACATACTTCTTGATACTTTTGCAATTCCTACCCAACCAAAAATCATCAAAAATCCAACCATCAAAAATATGCTGTTACTAATTGTCACTGAAAGTATGATGAGAAATGGGAGTGCTGGTAGTGCGTAGATTACGTCATTGAATCTCATCATTGTTTCATCAGTTTTTTTGCCTTTGAACCCTGCGTATACTCCATAGAGTAATCCCATGATTACTGATGCAATTGCAACAACAAGACCGATGAATAACGCAAGAGGTGTCCCCCACAATAATCCTATTGCTAAATCACGTCGTAATTCATCTGTTCCCATAATTCCAAAAGCTTTTCCTCCGATGATTAATTTTGATTCTGGAATCTGGGTTTCAGAATTTACTGAATACAAATCTATTGAAAAAATATAATTTCCTTTTAGTGGTTCATTTGTTTGTGTTTTTGAAAAAATAATATCTTCTGATGATAGTCTGTTTAATGTAAATGCAAATACTTCTGATTGTAATGACAAGTTTTTCTTTATTGCTTCATCTGTTGAAAATATCCGTTCGTTATGAATCGTCTTTGAATTTGAAAATGGTAGAGATGTTGATAACAATTCAAGCTTAATTCCATCAGGTCTAATCACCGTCATTTGTAATAAAGGAGACTCAGAATATTCTGATGAAAACTCGTAGATGAAATCATTTGGAAAATCATCATAGTTAAAATTTAATCCAAACTGATGTGATGTAAGTGAAATGACTCCTTGTGAGTTTGTTTGAATATTTGGGGTTTCTAAAATTTTATGCTCTGGAATCTTTTCTGTCATAAAGAGATTTACCCAAATTGGAATTGCAACCTTTGGATATGAAATCCAATTACTTGGATTGTTCCACTCTTGAAAAGTCTCAACTGGAATAGCAATTATGGCAATAATTGATATTGTAACAAGTATTGCAAGAATTGTAATCCCTGCAATTCCTATCTTACTTTTAAGAAATTCTTGCTTTATTTCCTGAGGAGTTACACTACTCATTGTCCTGTCCTCACTCTAGGATCAAAATAGCCATAAAGCAAGTCTGCAATGAATATGCTGACAAGGAAGAATACTGTAAGAATGTATGTTGCACCAATAATTACTGGCAAATCCATTACTGTGATTGCCTCAAAGTATAGTCTTCCCATTCCTGGCCAATCAAAGACTGCTTCGGTGATGATTGCTCCACCTAGTGATCCTGATAGACTTAGTGCCAAAATTGTAATAATTGGTGGGGCTGCATTTTTTAGAGCATGAGTGTAGATTATCTTTTTTTGCTTGATCCCAATTGTTTTTTTTGCCATGATGAAATCTTCTTGCATAATTCCAACCATGAAGTTTCTTACCAAGTATGCCCATGAACCAAAACCAATCATTACAATTGTAATTAATGGTAACGTCATGTGATACAGTAACGCACCAATGTACCCTGGATCTGAAGATGGAATGTCTGGAGTTGCTCTTGCTGGAAATACCTGATACGTAAATGCAAATAGGAATATCATTAACATTCCTATCCACCATACAGGAAAACTAGAACTAATTATTGCAAAACTTGATGTAATTCTATCAATAATAGATCCTACTTTACTGCTAGATAACGCTCCAAGAAAGATTCCAATAATTGAAATAATTATTGTAGCTGTTGTAAAAAGAAGAATGGTTCTGGGAAGTTTCTCAAAGATGATGTCTTTTACATCTGAAGATCCAGAATCACTGATGAGAAATGTTGCATGTCCAAAATCAAGTAATAATATCTTGTACATTGTAAAACCAATTCTTTGAGGTGAATACCACGGTTCATCTAATCCTAACACTTCAATCCTTTGATCTACCTGACTCTGGATGAATACTTCGAATTCTTCTACTGATGAAAAACTTTCAGATATTGCTGGATTTTCAGTTATCTCAGATCTTACCTGAAAAACAATTCCTTGCTTTAGTATGGTATCCATATTGGAACCGACAAGTGATATTGTAATCAATAATGTAATCATTAAAACCCCAAACATTGTTGCCAATCTTGTAGCAACATATCTCTTCATACTCACTAACCTCAAATGATAAAATCAGTTTATAATTATTTGAATTATGTACCTGAAAAATGGTTTACTGCATGTACTACAATTCCAATTCCAAGTAGTGCATAAAAGATGTTAGCAATAGTTTGAGGTTCCATTATTAGAATATCTCAAGCCAAGTATATCTCCTTTCAATGGTCAAAATAATGAATTCGACGAGAGTGAAACGAACTCTAGGCATATCTTCAGGCAGAAAGCAAAAGTCTCTCGTCTTCATAATATACGGTATTATATCATTTAAGTATTTTATGAAAATATGAAGATATCTTGATTTCTAATTAAAAATATTATAATTTAGTTTATGGTTACCAGTATATGGTAAAAAATACCAAATTTGATCCTGATAAACTTGTTTTAACAAAATCTGAAATCTTAGAATTTTGTGATAGAGTATTAAAAAAATGGAATAAAAAACCCACAAAGAACGCAAATAATATTTTGGCAATGAACGCTGTTAAGACTAGTGTTCTTTGGACAGATGATGAATCTCTAAAGGCAATTTGGAGTGAGATTATGGCATGGATATTTGAACTTCTATATGAAAATGCTATGGCTCAAGATAAAGAATGGGCAAATATCATGAAAAAATTAAAAAATAAAAAATGATCATATCTTTGTATCCATATGAGTGCAAATACTATACGAAAAGCAAAGAAATTAGTTGAAAGTGGCGGTGTGATTCAAATTGAAGATGATTTGTTTCAGATAAAATCTTCATCTGATCCTGAAAAGTCTTATTTTGTAACTTCTGATACATGTGAATGCCCTGGATTCAAAAACTTCTACAAGTTTCATCACGGTAAGGGTCTAAAAGCAAACTGCTCTCACTTGGAAGCAATACGAATCTTTAAACAAGAAAATTAATTAGTTTATTTTAGATTCTTTGTATCAACTTTTCCAACATATGCTTTGTTTTTTGTAATCACAATTGGACGTAAGATTAATCCTGGATATTTTATCATTAATTTGATTATCTGAGAGTCTGTCTTTTTGTTATTATTCAAGTCTAGTTCTTTGAACATTTTGTCTCTTTTTCTTAAAAGATCTGATGGTCTTTTTCCTGTCATTTTGATGATCTTTTTTAGTTCAGTCTCTGTAAATGGATCTTTGAAAAAATCTCTTTTTTCAATATCTGTTTTCATTCTTTCAATTTCAGTAATTGCTTTTTTGCATGTGATGCATGTTGACTTGTGGTATACTTTCAATTCAATTTTTGTGCCTGATATGGTTTAAAAATTGTTTAGAAAAATGAAAAATGCTGTTATGCACAGCAGAGAGATTTTTTGAAATCATCCGAACTTCTTTCAAAATCACATTCTTTACATACTTGCCAGCTTCTTTGTTTAAGAACTGGAATTGTTGCCTCATAACTTACAGAATACATTCTTCCATCACAAGATGGGCAAGATAATGGGATATCTATTTTCATGAATTGTATTGTATGGTTTTGAATATAAGGCGCGCGTATAATTTATCAATTGTTCATTGCGTCTCTGAATTCTCATTACTAGTTTGATTATCTGTGGTTTCTTCATATTCTTTCTCTAGTTTTTCTTGATTGAATTGTTCCAAAACTTCTTTTGGAATTGAAACCATATCGAGATACACTTGCCTTGCTTCCTCATATGTTCCACCATTTGCAAGAATTTCATCTCTGATTTTTTGTGCTTCCTCAAATGTGTTTTTTGTAAAGTCGAGTTGGCTTGCAACTAAGTCTCTAATCTCTGGATTTAAACTGTCAAGGTACTGATCATATTGATATCCTCCATATACCCCAGCACTTGGATTATAGAATTCAATGTCTTGATTTCTTAACTCTTCAGCAATCATTCTCTGCTGTTCTAGATAGATTTGTTCTGCTATTGGTTCTCTACTTTTTTTCTTTTCTAAGATTAATTCATCAAGTAATTCATGATAGTACTTGAATAGAGTTTGCCCTATTGGGTTTTTCTCAAAATCACTTTCTTTTGCACTTAAGTATTTTCTTGCTTCCTCTGTTGATAGTTTTTGCTGTAATGATGATACTGGAGATACATCTCCTTTAACTTGGAATTGTGTACTTGCTAATCCTGTCATTCCATACCATGAACCAATCACGTTAACTGTGTATGTCCCAGGGATTCTGTCAAAGTCTTTGATTTCTCCTCTGAACATTCCCCAGGGATCAGTGAAAGTTTTTGTTGTGTCTGCTCCAGCTCTTATGAATACTTCTGCTCCTCTAATTGGTTTGTATGCCTGGTCTACTACTTTGCCTGTAATCACAACATTTTCTCCTGGATAAATGGCACCTTTTTCCACATTCAAATCTATAACTAATTCCCATAATTCTGCTTGTGAAGTTGGAATGAATGAAAATAACATCAAAAATGCAAATAGTCCTATAACTACAGCCTTGAACATAGTCATTCTTTTGATTTTTGTTGTTAAGACAAAGTATGAAGAAAAATTCTCTATTTTTCGATTTTATTTGAGTAATTTTGTTCAATTTGAGGCATGAAATTCTTCATATCTTAAATCCCAACTAATTCTTAAACCCCTAGATTCATCTAATCTTGAATCATGGATTTAGAAAAATTTCGCAATGATGTCTATGATATGACTGAGAAACTATCAAAAAATCTTAAAGAAAATGACATACCCAAACTGAACTATGTTCGCCAACAATTAATTGAAATGTATCAAAAGAATTTGGTAAAAATCAACCACTCTATCTTGGAATTAATCTGTGCAAGTAATCTCATTTCCAACGGATATGCAGTAGAAGTTGAAAAAGATGTTTCAGATATTTTGGTTTGTGATATCTATGCAAAAAAAGGAGATGGAAATACCATTATCGAAATAGAAACTGGATTCACTCCTCCCGAACATGCAATGGACACAGTTGATTATTATGCTGCACGAATTATGAGTAAGATTGCTCGATACAGTCAACATTGTTCAAAATTCTCTTTGGCAACTCCTATTATTGGAATCCTGCCAATCTCAAAACTTTTCTTGCTGCCCCCAAATGCAAGAAAAAAAGATAATGTAAACAAAGTCAAAGCTCTATGTGATCGTTATTACAAAAATCCTCCAATCAAATATGATGACATTTTAAATGCTCATCTCCATTCAATTTATCTTATAAACATCGACAAGGGATTTGCAAAAGAGGTCGATCCACAAGGATATTTTGATTTGACTGAAAACATTCTTGAAAAAAGTGAACTAGAGTATTAAATTCCCTTTTAAAGAAGAAAAAATTCAAATTCATCTATTATTAACTACTAGTAAGATGATTTGCGCTGCATGTGAGACAAGAAAGCACTTTGAGTGTATTGATTGTATGAATAATCACAAAACACATCTATGCTCCTGTGATTGTCATGATGAAAACACTGAACCACATCCAATTGGAAATTCTCACTGATCTTAATTTTTATGAATAGTATTTTTTGAAGCCTTTATCGGTTGGATGAAGTTCTACTTTAATCCCGACCAGTCCTTTCTTCTTTACTACTTTCATTAACCCCTGATCTTCTAAGCCATTCAAAATATTCTCTAATTCTTGATTGTTTATGCCAAGGTTTTTTTGAATCTTATTGAAATCTTTGACTCCTTTGTTTAATTCCCCGAGAACCTGCATCTCTTTAGTTTGTGGTCTCTCTACTGATTCTTGTCTTTGTTCTATTCTTGGATTATTTGGATTAAATTGACTTTCAGCAGGTATGCTGCCCTCTTTTTTCCATTTTCTTACTATTCTAGGAAGTATACGTGCTAGTGGAATTATGAAAAATATAAGATAAATAATCCAAGGAAAACTTTCTTCAGCCATGCTTAATGTTACAATTAATCATTCATTATTTGTTATTTTGTATCTGGGACTAGTACAATATCGAGCCTATTATTTGGTCATATGAATTTTTTCCTAAACTGTAAAACTATATCATATTTTAACACTTCTAGATTTTTGATTTACTTGGCAGTGATCGATAATGACATGAAAGATTCATAAGGCAAAAAAACTTTCTATCGACAAATTATGGAAACATCCCTAGAAACTATTGGCACATTGGAATATGTGCTTGATAAATATTCCAAAATCTGGAGTTGGAAAATTTCTGGTGCGCGCGCTGTAAACATGATCTCAAGACTAGTTCCTGAAGCTTGGTATGGAGAAAATGTAAATGAAGTGATTGTTCCTGATAGTATTGAAAATATAAAACAAATTAAACTCATCATGGATAGATATCCACTTGAAATTTTATCAAAATATGTTTGGCAAAGAAAAATTGTAAAGACTTTTGCACCAAAACCCACTTTGCCTCCAGTTAAACACAAACTAAAACGAGCAA
The DNA here is from genome assembly GCA_046754145.1 of Candidatus Nitrosopumilus sp. Classification (GTDB taxonomy): domain Archaea; phylum Thermoproteota; class Nitrososphaeria; order Nitrososphaerales; family Nitrosopumilaceae; genus Nitrosopumilus. The sequence continues at coordinate 11,247 of JBHHVF010000004.1, read as the reverse complement.
AAACTGGTGAGCAATTCCGAGGAAAACTTTTAAATTTCCAAAAAGAAGGACTGGACTTTTTACTAAAATCTTCTGGTAATGCATTACTAGCTGATGAGATGGGTCTTGGAAAAACCGTGGAAACATTATCTTATGTGGCCACTGAAAAACAAACATTTCCAGTACTTGTTGTTGCACCATTAGTTACGTTAAACAACTGGGAGCGAGAGATTGGAAAATTTCTAAAGAAAAAAAGTGGGAATGGACGAATAATGGACTCCAAATCCCCTAGTGTCACACTTATTCGAACTGGTAAATCTAAAGAACTTCCAAAATCTGATGTCTATGTAATTAATTACGAATTACTTTTCAAGAGAAATGATGATTTAGCAAAACTTGGAATAAAGACTGTTGTTTGTGACGAGGTCCATAATTTAAGATCAAAAACTACTCAAAAATACAAGGCAGTCAAAAAACTAGCAGCTCTTCCTTCAGTATTATATAGAATTGGACTTTCTGGTACTCCGATTTATAATAGAGGTTCTGAAATCTGGCCGATCATTGATATTATAAAACCTGGACTTCTTGGAAGCTTTAAGGAATTCTGTGAGTACTTTTGCTATGTCAATGAAAAGGGAAAAGCTATTGTTTTAGAGAATAAACGAGCCTCACTTAGAAATGAATTACAAAAACATGTAATGCTTAGACGAAAAAAATCCGATGTTCTAAAAGAACTCAAAGATAAGGTTCGATATAAAGAAGTAATTGCATCTGATACTGATTATTATCTTGAAGAACTTGACAAAATCTGGAAGAAGCTTGAAGAAGAACAAAAAGATGCAGAAACTGAGTTTTCAAAATCCGCATCATATCAGAGAGCAATTCAAAGTGAGAGACAAGTTGCAGGTGTTGCAAAACTTCCACATGTGATAAATTTTGTCAAAAATATTATGGAAATTGAAGAAAGTGTTGTAGTGTTTTGTCATCATAAAGTGATTCATAAATTGCTGAATGAAAGTCTTCAAGAATTTTCTCCTGTTACTATAATTGGAGGACAAACAGATTCATTTAGACAAGATCAAATTGATAAATTCCAAAAAGGTGAATCAAAATTAATGATTGCTGGTCTTCGTGCAGGAAATGTTGGAATAAACTTGACTAGAGCAAAATATGTAATCTTTGCAGAACTTGATTGGAGTCCTGCAATTCATAGACAAGCTGAAGATAGGTTACATAGAATTGGTCAGAAAAATACTGTCTTTGCATATTATTTGATTGGAAATGGGACACTTGATGATCATGTTGCAGACATTTTGGTAGACAAAAGTTATGAAATTGATGCAATTATGGACGAGTCAGTTGATAACTATGAAAACAAGAACAAGGCAGAACTAATCTTAGCTCAAATCCAAGATAAGATTCGCTCAAAATGATTCTTTTAGAATTTTTCGTGCAAGTTCTGTGATAGAAAAAGAACCATCGCTGTTTTGTAATATCAATTTTCTATCTTTTAGTGATGCAAGTTCATCAAGAATCCTTCCAACTCCTAATCTCTTTAATTCTGAATTCTCTAGATTAATTTCATTAAATGTCCCGTTTCCTTTAATTGCTAAATTCAAAATTTCTAAATCAATAGTACCAAGCTTTGCCATGTGTGGTTTTCTCCGTTAAGATTTATCATCTTTTCTACCATGTTGGTCTTGGAAAATATATGTGGTTACAAATTATTTAATGCATGGTCCGATATGAACTTCCAAGATTGCCTTATGATTATGATGAATTGGAGCCATTCATTGATACCGAAACAATGAAGATACATCACCAAAAACATCATCAAGCCTATGTTGATGGGTTAAACAAATCTCTTGAACAAATTGGAGGTGCATCTCATCCAAAGTATATTTCATCAATTCTCTCTGATCTAAAATCAATTCCTGAATCAGGACGAAGTGCAATTAACTTTTTTGGTGGGGGTTTTGAGAATCATAAACTGTACTGGGAAACAATGATTCCAAACAGTGATGGTATTCCTGGAGGAAAACTAGAAGATGCATTTGATGTTTATTTTGATAACTTTGATAATTTTAAGAAAGTTTTTTCTGAAAAGGCAATTACAATTCAAGGAAGTGGTTGGTGTTGGTTGGTTTTTAATCCAACGTATAATAAAATCGAAATCATTACAACTCCAAATCAAGATAGTCCTTGGACTCTTCAGAAAACGCCCCTGCTGGGGTTGGATGTTTGGGAGCATGCATATTATCTAAAGTATCAAAACAAAAGACCTGATTATGTAGAATCTTGGTGGAATATTGTTAACTGGGATTATGTGGAAAATCGATTCTCAGAAATTTCTGAATAAAATGTCTGATTTGGACAAATTCTTTTAAACAAAAATATGATTTTTCTTCTCATGAACAAGAGTCTAAGATACATTGCAATTCTTGCACTCGTTCCCTTGTTTACAGCAGGGTTGGGCACTGATTATTTTACAGATGTTGATGCTCTCAAAAGCAAAGGTACTGCAACCTCATCATATGGTTCTAGTACTAATATCTGTGGATTACAACTATGTTCTGAATACTCAGGTGGCAAAGCCGCATGGGAAGCAGAAAAAGGAAAAGCCGCACCTGTAGCTCCAGTTGAAGAAGAAAAGGAAGAAGCCATGATGGAAAAAGAAACCATGATGGAGGCTCCTGAAGAAGAAATAACTGAGGCTGACTTGGGTTCTGTACTTAGATTATCAAGAGCAAACGTTCCAGCAACAATTCCATTACATCAAGGATACTATGACGGTGGAGAAGTTTTCTTTATCATCACTGATTCTAGTGATCCTACACATGCTGATATCATTACAGAAAATCAAGGTTGGCAAGTAGAACTAGCACCTGTATTGGCAAATGCTCCTGATGAAGCACTTTCAAAAACATACATGTTCACCAACGGTATTGAAGGCGATGGTGTTCATGGATATCAAGGTGAAGTTTTCACTAGTACTCCTGCACAAGCAGATGTGTATAGTGCATTGACTTCTCATGTCCATGTAACATGGAATGAAGGTGTAACACCAAGAGTACTTGATTCAGATGCAATGGTTATGGAAGCAGATGAGAACGGAGAAATCACATTGACTGAAGTCGATGTGGTTTTGAATATGCCACAAATTGTTTGGCCTGATGGTCAGATGATGGTTAAAGAAGATAAAACTTTAACTGATGATCAACCATATGGTGGAGGTCAAGTTCTTGATATCAATACAGAAGAGATGACTGTAACTTTCATTGCCCATCGTGGATGGGGACCTGATGGTAGATCCATCTATTACATTGTAACAGATGCTACTCCTAGCGGTCCTGCCGGAATGATGGGTGTTGTAAGTGCACCAACATCTGCAAGCTTGATTGCAAATTCAGCAGCAGTAGATTTGTTTCAGTTCAAAAATGGTCTAACAGGTTCTGGTCCATTAGGATTTCAAGCAGGAATAGCTGCAGGAGCCCCTGGTGATACAAACTATTCTCCAATGTGGAGAATCTTCATGACAGGATGGGATAATCCAGATGAAGCGCAACTACTAGAAACTATTGGTGATTTGAACGCATACAGAGAAGCTGGATTGATCGATATTGGTATTGCACGTCCAATGGATAGTGATCACATTGTAAACTGTCCATTTATTGACCCATTCCAATAAGATCTATCTTTTTTCTTTTTTTCTTTACATCTGTTTATTTTAATTAAAAAATTATAACACATTTTTAGAGAATCAACTACTTGATTTATCTTTGATCATGAGAATATTACATTATGAGTATTGCAGGAATGTATATGCTGAACACTCCAGAATATAAAGAAGAAAAAATTAAGCAGGCTCTTGACATGTTGTTTGTAGATAGGAAAAATGAATTCCGTGAGTTGTCACAAGTACTTCTCAATGAAAAGGCATTACAATCTATGCCTCATTGGAAAGAATTCGTTTTAAATTTCAGCCTGGATGTTGAAGAGGCATTTAAGACATGGTCTGGACAAAGTGATCTACTGGCAAGTTCTCCACAGAAAGCCTTGACACTGTTAAGACAACTAGCACATGACAAGACATCCATGAATCAACTTGCTCATCTGCTTAACTTATCATACGATATTTCAGCCGACTTTAAAGCAATCTACAAACGTCTAAAATAACCTCTCTTTTTTATTTTTGATCTTAATACCTAATTCAAGCAACTTCATAATTACGGATTCCAACACTTTTCTTGTAACTCATAGATTGTATTTTGGAAAAATTCTGCATTGCAGTATTCAATGGCGATTGGAAAAGGAATTACAAAGATTATTACAAATGCACATATCAGAAATATTGCGATAATTTTTACAGGATGCATCTAAACATTTATCTTTATTATTGAATAAAAATCAATATTATCATATGGACTTTATGCTAGAAGAAGAACTAATTGATTTAATGACCTTTTGTCTGCAAAATCCTGATTCGGCAGTGGTGCATGATAAACACAAAAGGATTACTGAGATTGGTCATGAGATCTATGCTGACGGCGGAGTTGATGCATTAGAAAATTTCTTTTTTGTGTTGAAAAATAGAATTACAGAAGAAATAGAAAAAGATCCATCCTCAATGCGTTCGCTATGGAATGGCCTTACTGATGAATGGCAGTTCTAAAATTCACTATTTAGAATTTTATCCTCTACCGATTCTGAAAATGGCAGTACTACATTTTGGGCAAGTACCCTTTACTGCAGGTTTACCATTTTTCATGGTGTATGGTCCAGCGCCTTCGATTTCTCGTTTGTCTCGGCACTTAACACAATATCCTATTGTCATAATTGCACTAGGCTCTAGGTTCTATTAGCAAGACTTTGTTGAACTTTTTTCACTAAGAAGCAAACCTCCGATCTTAACTATTGCGTTACATGACAATTTTTTTCGTATTGGACATTTTCTTAATGCATTTAGGAATGAATTATTCGAATTTCTTAAATAATTAACATATTTGCAGATTGAATTGTTTTGTCAAAATTTTAACTGACGTGTATTTGCAATGTTGTATATTCAGTTAATGCATTATGATTTTTCAAACCTTCCCACACAAAAATTTCTGCTGTAAATTCACCTGATTTTTCTGAAGTCCATGATAATGATGGACTGAGTTTTTGGTTTGGAGTTAACTGTCCGCTAATCCATCCCAATGAAATAACATAACCTGTTTTATCTTTTATTTGGACAAGATATACAAAATTTTGAGATTTATCTTGATGATTTACAATATCTATTGAAATCTGAATTTGTTGATTTACATTAACATTGTCTACTATAGGTGCGCCAAATGCATTTTCTAATCTTGGATCGTTAATTTCTGCTCTTTGTAAATCGGTTAATGCAAATGCTGGTGTAAAACTAATGGTAAACACTAGTAGAAATACTGATAAACCAATACCCTTACTTAACACGATATTTTGGACAATTTTTTTGTTAATAAAGCATTACTGCTTGATATTTTTGACTATTATTATTTAGAATTTCTCTAAATTTTCTATAATGTTACTTTTCGTTGTGATTATCTTGCCAGGGTTGAGTACATTATTTGGATCAAAGAATTTTTTGATTTCTTTGAATATCTTGTAATTTTTAGTACCATATTGTCTTTTGATGAATTCTGAGCGTGCAAGACCATCTCCATGTTCTGCAGTAATGGTTCCACCAAGTTTTATTACTTCCTCAAAGTATTGAGTTGCAATATCTTTGATAACTCTGATCTTCTTTCTATCTGAAATTAATCGGACATGAATATTTCCATTTCCTGCATGTCCATATACAATAGATCTTGTCTTGTACTTTTTGTTAATCTTGTTTAGCGTTAAAAACAATTTTAAAAGATTTTCCAAAGGAACTGCAGCATCTTCAATGACATGTGGAATTCTTTTTTCTTTTTTAATTGATTTTAAACTATAATGCAATGATGTTTCTCTATATTTCCACCATTGCAACATATCTGAATCTTTTTTTAATTTTTTAATAATTTTTCCTGTTATGATTGATTTTATTTTTTTTTCATTTGAACTAATGTTTACATCATATTCTACAAAGAGTAGACACTTGATTTTCTTATCAAACTTGAATTTTATTTGATTTAGTGTTGTTTTATCTACAAATTCTATAGCTGATGGTTTAGTTTTATTGATTTTAATACAATTTTTTGACAAATCTCTAATGGATTCATATTCTATAACAAAAAGAATTCGTTTTTTTGGATTATCTTTGATTTTTAACTTTGCTGATAAAACAATTCCAAGTGTTCCTTCAGAACCTATGACCACTTTATGAGAATCATTAATTGACTTTACTTTATCTATTCTATACCCCGAAGAGTTTTTTGTAACATGTGGAAATTTTTTTTCATCAATCTTTTTTGAAAACCCTAGAATCTTTTTTCCGACTTTTTTATTTTTTGGAAGAGTAATTTTATTTCCATTCCCATCTACAAATGTAATCTCTAATATGTTATCAATTACACTCCCATACTTTAAACTTCTACTCCCACTAGAATTGTTTCCTAACATCCCTCCAACTGAACAAAAAGAACCAATTGATGGGTTTGGTGGAAAAAACTTTTTTTGTTTATCTAGTCTTTTGTCTAACACTCCTTTAATTATGCCTGGACCTACAGTAACATGATTTTTTGCAAGCCTAAATGAATCAAAATTTTTCATTTCAAGTATAATCCCATCATTTAATGCACTTCCAACAAGACCTGTTCCTGCACCACGCACAGTTACTGACACCTTGAATTTTTTTGCAATCTTTACTGTATTGATTACATCTTTCTCATTTTTTGGAACTACTATTACCTTTGGAATAATTTGATACAAACTTGCATCTACTGAATAAAATTCTCTGAATTCTTTTTGAGAAAAAACATCTCCTTGAATAGTTGATTGCAGTGTTTTTAGAATTGATTTTTTCATATGGTGAATCTAAATTATAATTCTATAGTAATCCCATCTTTCAGGATCAAATAGTGTTACAAATTCTGCCTGTTCTTTATCCACCCTTGCTCTGATAACATCACGCAATGCAAAACTTGTAAGATACTTGTATTTCATAGAGTTAGATTGCATGATAAACAAATGTCGCATTTCACTTCCTCCTTTTAATCCCCAATACCCCATTTTCAGTGCTAATGGTTCTAAAAATATCGTGTTTCCTAACCCATAATTCTCATCTCTAATCTCCTCACGAAGTTTGTAATTCTCAAGAGGTCCTCCCTTGGAAAATCCTACAATTTCTCCGTTTTTATCATTTAGCCTAAGTGTGTTAATGATTATCTGTGGATCTCTAACTGATTTTTCAAAATTTTCTTTTTCAAATTGTAAGGGTGTTGGTAATTGCAAATAGATCTCATAAAGTGTATTGATAAAATTTGGATCATCTCTTGTTGTCATATTCTCTATTGTTGGAATTAGCTTTAAATTTTCATAAGCATAATCTGCTTGAATAGTAATCTCTTGTTGTCTAATTTTCATAAATGACAATACTGTATCAAAAAAGTTTTTCCTCATTTCTTTTGGAAGAATTTTGAGAACAGATTTTACCAAATCTGTCTCTTTATTTAATAACTCCTCAAAATATGCAACTGAACTTCTAACAATTAATGATGGTCTCCATGCAAGTGCGTGTGCATTCATCTTTGCCATCTCCATTGCTTTTGAAAAATCTCCTAATGCATAACCGCTAACTCTATCCACTACTGATAGATATTCTCCCATTTGTACGATATGTTCTTGATATTGTTGATTGTTTCTTGTTAACTCTGAATTTTGGAAACAAAGTTTCATTTGCTCTTCGGCATTTTTCTTAAGTTCTCCAGCCCAAGGATATGTTGTTCTTAAAATCAATGCTTTGATAATTTCTAAATCTATACTTGCAGTGGAAATTAACTCCTGAAGTTTTTTATCCATTGAAATAAATTTTAGAACACTTTCTTCGTGTGGTTTGTCTACATTTTTTTGTGGATCAAAGTCATGAAACAATGCAGAAACATAGAGATGCCTAAGATCATTATCGGTGATTTGTACTTTATCTTGTTTTGCAGCTAAAAGTGAAACATATGTTACTTCTAATTCGTGATTGATATTGTGATATCCATAATATTCTGTTCCAAGACCTTGGCTTTCAAATAAATCAATAGTGTAATCTAGCATCTCAACATAACAATCATCATCTAATCCATTTTGTACCAGTAAATTGAGAATCTCATTTCTCATTGAAACGGTATTTGCAAATTGTTGCAATAACAATCGATCATAATTCTGGTTTTTAAAGATGCCCTTCATAGACTAAAAATCTATTTGATTTTACTTAGAAAGATTCAATAGAATTATGCTCTGGCTATTTTTGAATGTCAATAAACCAAAATTTGCTTGAAAATTTGATTAAATATGCTGAAAAAAACTCTTCAGGTTACATGCTTTATCTAAATGATGCATCTTTTCCAATTGTTGATGTATCTATTACAAATTCACCAACTCCTGTAAATGAACCTACTACTCGTGGTGGTGTATATTTTTCAGATAAATTTGCCTATAAAATGAAGGGAGTGATAGAAAACCTCTCTGTGGTGCCATTACTCACAAAAAAGATGCTTGGGCCAAACACAGAATTTGCTGAACTAAAAATCTTAACTCAAATAGAATCTGATGGAAAACCAATTAATCTTGAAATCTTTACCAATCTTACAAATAGTGTACAGACTCCAAATTCAATTGAACTTAGTATGATAATAGTAAAACTTGAATCTAGTCCACTTTGAGATATTTGTCGTACTTTTCTCTTTGTTCTTCATCTGAAAGTACTTCGTATGCTTTGTTTAACTCTGCCATCTCTTCTTCAGAGTCTTTCTTTGTTTTATCTGGGTGAGTCTTTTTTGCAAGTTCTCTGAATTTATTTTTGATTTCTTCTTGTGTAGAATCTTTTGGAATTCCTAGAATTTTGTAATAATTTGGAAGCTTATCATTACTTGCAGCCTCACGAAATTCTTTATCTATTTTTGTATTTTTTCTATTACCTAGTTCTTCATAGTCATCTCCCCATCCAGAGTGGTACTTTTCATATGTCTTGTCTTTTTTTGAATCAAGATCTTTTTTGTCATATGATGTCTTTTTTCTAAGTATGACATCTTTTGCTAAAAACAAAAAGATTGCAATCACTGCAATTGCAAATCCTGCAAAGAGCATTATTCTTTCTTCGTCAGAAACTTCAAGTTCCATATCTAATTCATTTTGTGCATATGCTGTTTGTAATCCTCCAAAGATAATTATAGAAATTATAAAAATACTTAATTGTTTCAACTTGTTTTACCTATGTTAACCTGAAATCCTCTTTTGCGGTATTTAGAACCACATGAGTGATTGTATTTTCCACATTTGCAATAGCGGCCAACCCTTTTACAAACTTGCTCAATTCACTTCTTTCCTTAAATTTTGCTATAATCAGAGTATCTGTTGATCCTGTAATATCATAAACTCCACACACATTTTCAAATTTTGATATCTCATCTTCAATCTCTACAATTTTATCATTTTTGGCAATGATTTCAATAATTGCAGTCAGTGAATACCCTAATTTTTCATGATCAATAATTGCAGTATATCCACAAATGATTTTTTCTTTTTCTAATTTTTTAATTCTGGATAATACTGTAACTGTTGACATGCCAAGTTTTAGTGCAAGCTGTCTTGCAGACAGTCTTGCATCAACCATCATATTTTTGAGAATCTTTTCATCTGTCTCATCTAACTTCATACTCTATAATACCGAAAAATTTATTTAAATTTTCAGTGAATGATTGTAAATTTGTTCAGTTTTTAGACTATTTTTTTAGTGTCAATTTTTCAGATTTAATACAAATGTTTTCTCTTCTAATTTGTGGGCGAAATTGAGGAATTCGTTGAAAAAGGCCAATCATTACTAGAAGATGGAGAATTTGATAGTGCACTTGGGTTCTTTGAGCAAGCTCTTCTTTTGAATCAGGATGATCCTGACCTTTGGAATTACAAGGGAATAGCACTTCGAAGCTTGGGAAGATACGAAGAGGCAATGGAATGTTTTAACAAATCATTAAAAATTGATCCTAGAGACAAAAACGCATCTTGATTTTGTATTGACAAATAGTGAATCTATATTATTAACAAAATATTATCAATTATAGTGAGTAATCAAATAGCCAAGATGTTAGAACAAGCTTATGCATATGTGGAGGATGAAAATTATTCTGATGCACTTAAACTATATGACTTGGCACTAAAAAAAGAACCTGATAATATCATTGCCCTTGTTGACAAAGGAGCAACTCTGCAAAATATGGGAAGGTTAAAACTTGCTCTTCGCTCATATGACAAGGCACTTGCAATTTCTCCAGCTAATCTTGATGCTTTACTAAACAAAGGTGCAATACTTCATTCAGAACAAAAATACCAAAAAGCAATAAAATGCTATGATGCAGCTTTGAGTATTGATAAAAAATGTGCAATGGCACTTGCATACAAGGGACTATCATTAGGTGAAATGGGGCAACTGCCAGATGCAATAAAACATTTCAAAAAAGCATTATCTATTGATCATGATTATGATCTGGCACAAATTTCAAAGGATATTGCTCAAGAGTTACTAAAATCAATCAAAGAAAAGAAATCTAAAACACAGTAACATCGCCAGGTGCTGGTTCTCTGGTCTTTTGTTTTTCATGAGATTCAAAGAATTCCTTATGTTCTGAATTTTGATGATCTCTGAGTTTTTCTATATTCTCAAAACCTTCATGACATAAGTAGCATTTTGGCTTGTTTTCATCAACTAGCGGAAGTACCATGATAATAATAGCATGATTGGCTACTTATTTCTTGAGACTATAAGGAATATATCATGATGAGAAAACCACACAATATGCTAGAACAACTAGTTGGAGATTCCCAAGCATTAGATCGAGCAATTGCAGGAGAAGAACTAACCTACAAAGATGGACTTGAATTGATGAATTATGATAATTTACATCTACTTGGGGCAGTTGCAGATAATGCTAGAAAAAAACTAGTTGGCGATACTGTCACTTTTGCAGCATCATACTACATGAACTACACAAACGTTTGTGCTGCTAGCTGTCAGATGTGTGCATTTTACCGTAAAGATGGAGCAGAAGATGCTTACACCTTAACTCCTCAAGAAATTGAACAAAGAGTTGGAATTGCAAAACAGATGGGTGCAAC
>JBHHVF010000003.1:0-54014 GCA_046754145.1 Candidatus Nitrosopumilus sp. | reverse complement strand
TGGCTTAGTATCAATCCGATAGCAGTCAGGTCCGGCAGGATCAACCGGATTCTGATTTTTAATTTTGATTATTGAAGTACATTTTGTACTTGTATTGGAATTGACGGATGCACATAATCTTCACATTTCAGATATTGATCTTTTGATCAAATCCTCATTTTGTATGCGTAACTGGAGGCCCATGAATCACAACGTGGCATATTGCCATACTTCATCACAAGCGCCGCCTATTGCGTTACGTATGCAGAAGCCGAAGTATGCAGAATCCATATAAACCATGCGTGAAATTATGCCTGATCGATTCAAAAAATTGAAAAAATTACAACAAAAATAATCACAATTTGTGCCTAAAAATCAACTATTTTGATACTTAAAATTGCAGATTTCATTTTGAAAATTACTTTTGATAAATTACGTTTCAGAATACAAAAAGAAAACAAAGACATCTGCAAAAATATTTGCGAAGTCTTCTAAACTTCATGTCAATGGTGTTTCTCATAACATAAGATATTATGAACCATATCCATTTGTTGTAAAATCATCTGCTGGAAAAAATCTTGTCGATGTGGATAACAACAAGTATACAGATTATTGGATGGGTCATTGGTCTTTGATATTAGGACATGGTCCAAAAAATGTCAAAGAGTCTTTGAAAAAACAGATTGAGAAAAGTTGGATGTATGGAACTGTAAATGAGCAGACAGTTAATCTATCGGAATTAATTTCAAAGGCAGTTCCAGTTGCAGAAAAGATTCGTTATGTAACATCAGGAACTGAAGCTACAATGTATGCAGTAAGATTGGCACGTTCTGTAACTGGACGAAAAGTCATTGCAAAGATTGATGGAGGATGGCATGGATATACCTCAGATTTGTTAAAGAGTGTAAATTGGCCATTTTCAGAATCAGAAAGTAGTGGAGTAGTAAATGAAGAAAAAATTATCTCAATTCCTTACAATGATTTAGAGGGCTCTTTGAAGATTCTAAAAAAACATGCAAAGAATCTAGCGGGGGTGATAGTTGAACCTGTTTTAGGAGGTGGAGGATGTATTCCAGCAACAAAAGAGTATCTCAAAGGAATTCAAGAATTTATACACAAAAACAAATCGCTGTTTATTTTAGATGAAATAGTAACTGGTTTTAGATTCAGATTTGGGTGTCTTTATCCAACTATGAATCTTGATCCAGATATTGTAACTCTAGGAAAAATTGTAGGTGGCGGAATGGCAATTGGTGTAATGTGTGGTAAAAAAGAGATTATGGAATATGCAGATACTACTGGAAAGAAAAAATCAGAACGCTCCTATGTAGGAGGAGGAACATTTTCTGCAAATCCAGCCTCAATGGTATCAGGTTATGCAACACTTAATCATCTAAAATCAAAAAAATCAGTTTATTCAAAAATTAACTCACTTGGCGAATTTGCCAGAAAAGAGATAGAAAAAACATTTGATGGAAAAGTTACAGTTACTGGAAAAGGATCATTGTTTATGACTCATTTTCTAAAAGGAGACATCACAGAGGTTACAAATTCAAGCCAAGCAGCAAAATGTGATCCTATAATGCTTGCAGAATATCATTTCAAAATGATTGCTCATGATGGAATCTTCTTTTTACCTGGTAAATTAGGTGCAATTTCAGATGCCCATAGTAAAGATGACATCAAGAAAATTATTAAAGCATCTGAGAATTTTTAAATATCAAGAATCATTTGGAAAAAACTCTTGTTTCCAAGAAGTTAGTTGATTAAAGACATCTACATAATTTTTAGATTTGATGGTAATGTGAACATGAGCAAACAAGTCACCAAATTTTGCTTCAAATATCATAGTGCATTCATCTTTGAAAAAAGGCACTGAAATCCCAATTTTTTTCAGAGATGTAAACTCAAATTTTTCAATTTGAATAGTTTTTTCTTTAATTGTAACTTGTTTTTTTTCTGAATTTTTGTTAATTGAACTATCTAGCTGTTTTTGGACTAAATCATCCCAAACTGGTGAATCTTGAGGCCATCTATGTACATGAATTTTATCAGACAGATATTGGATAGTAGAATTTAGCAACGAAGAAACTCAATTGTGATTCAAATTAAGCTTATCTTAAATTAAGATGCAAGTATAGTAACTGATTCGACTTCTTCAGGATTGTTGAAACATTTCTTTGTCTCATAACACCAATCACATACTTTCCATTGGGGGGTTAAAGTTCCATGGTTGGGAGTTTTGTATGTGATCAGATACTTGTGGTCGTGTCTATCATAGCAATAGTCCATTTCAATAGCACTACACATAATTTGTTTAAAGAAACTACGGAAGGATCATAGTAAATCAGGTTCCTATTTGGATCATTTCATATGATATCATGTGTACCTCAAAAATCAGATTTTTATAAAATAAAAAATCTAGAAAAACATGGAAAAGAAAAAAGAAGAAAAAGAGGCATATGCAACAGATGACCCTACTGATACTTCAGCAAAAGAGCAAGAAGATATGGCAAAAGAAGCAATCAAAAAATTCAAGTCATTAGGATAAGCCAAACTTTCATTAGCAGTATTATTTTGTAGAAATTATGGGATTATTTGGTTCAAAAGAAAATCCAGAAGATTTAATGTATAAAGCAATGGCCATGATGGAAAAGAATCAGCCAAAAGCAGCAATATCATTATTTGATAAAATCCTAAAACAAGATTTAAAAAATGCTGCAGCATTATTGAATAAAGGTCTAGCCCTAAATCAGAGAAAAAAATACAGTGACGCAGTTACATGTTTTGATAGATTATTAGAAACCAATCCAAAAGATGCTCAAGCATTTAACAATAAAGGAATTGCAATGGCAGAAATGGGAAATATCCAGGATGCTTCAGAATGCTATGATAAAGCAATAGAAGTTGATTCAAAATATGCTGCAGCTTATTTTAACAAAGGAGTGTTACTTGATAAATTACAAGAACGTGAAGAAGCAATAGTATCTTTAGATAAAGCAATTTCATTAGATCCAAGAAAACCAAATGCAATGGTATACAAAGGAATCGTATTAGGTAAAATGAAAAAACATGAAGAAGCTTTAAACTGTTTTCAAAATATTTGCAGAAAATATCCTAACAATCAAGATGCATTTTTTCAAAAAGGTATTCAATTAGCAGAATTAGGACAACATGAAAAAGCACTCAAAGTATTTGATGAGATTCTTGCAAAATTCAAAGATAATGTTAATGTCATTTATGCAAAATCACGAAGCAAGGCAGCATTAGGAATATACCCAGAAGCATTAGAATTGTTAAAACAGGCAATTTCTAAAAACCCCAAAATAATTCGTGTATGGGCAAAAGAGGAAAAGGCATTTACCAATTTACACAATGATGACAGGTTTAGAGCATTGGTAAAACTATAGAACTTTTTTTCTTACGGCATCAAGTCTAAGAAGTTCAATTTTCTTTTTTGGTCCAATTAATCTAGCCTCAAAAATTGGAATATAGACCTCAGTGATTTCTCGCAAGACAAACTCATCAGAAAGATCACGAACATCCGTTTCAGAAGGTTTTTTGAGTTGAGATTCAAGTTTTCCAATTGCTGCATCATAAGTCATCTCAGGTTTTTTGACATTTTGTTGGTTTTTTTCTAAAATTCTTTTGGGATAATTTTCAATAGTTTTTGAATTAATTTTAAATGGGAACTTGATGTCACGGCCATGATGATCAAATGTTAGTTCATCCTCTTCTTCAACAAAAACATGTTCTTCTAATTTCAAATCAATCTTGTTTTTTCCACGTTTTCCTGATAGTGCCTTTGTAAATCCAGATTTAGAACGAACGGGGAAAAGCCCACCTCCCAATACCACATCACGAATGTTATAATTTACAGAAATTGTATGAGTTGCTTTTCGATAATAATCAGCTATGTATTTTCCTGAAACCATCAAGATGCACTCATAGTATAATTTTAAAGAGTGAACATGTACTTGTTCTTTTTTTGGACGTGAGAGCATGGACTTGAAAGGATTTGTTTTCTTTTGTTCAACAATTTCCATAGCTTCACTTTCATCAATATTTTTTCTTAAGACAATTGTCTTTACATCATGAGAAATTTTTGCCAAAACTACACAAAGTACGTAATTCTATCTATTAAACCAATTCTGCTAGGAAAGAAATAATAGAATTGAAATGCTTCAGAAAGCATGGGAAGCACAAAAAAAGGTGGATACATCGAAAAATTACTAAAAAAAGCAGACAAGGCACTTCAAGAAGGAGTCAAAAAAGCAGATGAAGTGTTAGAGGATGCAGTAGAGATTGGAACAATAACTGCAACACAAGCTACAAAGAAAAGCAAAGAACTACGCAAACAAGTAAAAAAAGAAAGAGAGTCATTACAGAAGCAAGGAATTAAAAAAATCAATGAAGGAATTTCAGCTGCAAAAGGTGTGACTTCTAGTGCTCATGATGACTTGGACATATTAAAAAAACTTGGTAAATTAAGAACAAGTGGAGTAATTACAGAAAAAGAATTCCAAGCAAAGAAAAAGAAAATTTTGGATAGAATTTAGAATGAAAAAATCAAACATTCATGGTACCAATGATAAAAGAGATGTAAATCCAAATTGGTTTACAAATAAAACATGGATGAAAGTTCTCTCAAATAAAATAAAATCCAAAGATCAGGACATCTACCATGTTCATTTTGAGAAAGGTTCTAAAACTAAAATTCATTGGCACAATGGAAATCAAGTGTTAATTGCAACAAAAGGGAAAGGAAGTCTAGAGATTTTTCGAAGATATGGTTCAAGTGAATTTGATTTTAAAATTAAGAGAATTGAGAAAATTACTCTAAATGAGGGAGATGTTGTACACATTCCAGCAAAAACACTTCACACCCATGGCTCAATAGACAAGAAAAAGACATTTTCTCACATTGCAATAAACATCCTGCCTAGAAAAAATGCAGAGTACAAAACAACATGGTATGAATCAGACTTTAAAACAAGAGTTTCAGAAATTATCTAGGTAATTGTTTTTAACATATAACAAATATCTATTTCTTAGTGAATACATATCAAGCACTCAAAGTGTTGAATGTAGAAAAAGACTCATCCCAAGAAGTAATCAAGATTGCTTATCGAAAACTAGCATTAGAAGTACATCCTGATAAAAATAAGGATAAAAAAGAAGATACCGAATTTAAGAAAATCACTGAAGCATATAATCATCTTAAAAAAAATCAGAAAGATAATTCAACATATCAAAAATATACAAAAAATAAATCAAAAACCAAGACAGACTTTAAGAAAAAACCTCAGTGGGGAGCTCCAGATGATGAGAAAATTCCTGAACAAGACTGGAGTAAATTCACTCGTGAATTTGAAGAAGGGAATCCTGATTTTTGGAAAGAGTATGAGAAACAATTTTGGGAAGAGTATAATGCACGTATACGACCAGACGGTAAAAATGGAGAGTATGAAAAAGCAAAAGAGCCTAAAAAACAACCGGGGCTTTTTGTCGATGTTGATAAAAGTTTGTGCATTGGATGTTGTAGTTGTGAAATCATAGCGCCAGATGTTTTTGAAATAAATAAAAAAAGTATGTCAAATCCTAAATCATCAGTAATCAATCAAAAAGGTGCCGGAGTAAACAAAATAATGAATGCTGCACAAACTTGCCCAACAAAAGCAATCAGTGTAGAAAACACAGATACAAAAGAAAGACTATATCCTTATTGAAATTAGATTTTTAGTTTGTTGTAAAGTTCATCAATTTCAGATTCAGACAGTTTCAGTGGAGGATTAAACATACTATGAATTGCACCTGCTGAATCGTCTGCGCTTCGTGGAACTAAATGAACATGAACATGAGGAACTTCTTGTCCAGCATCTTTTCCATTATGAACTGCAACTAAAGTTGCTCCAGTTATTTCATCTACTTTAGAAATCATCAAATGAACAAGTGAGAATAAATCGGTGTTTTCTTCATGACTCATATCCTGAATTTTTCGATGATGATTTTTTGGGATTACAAGGACATGTCCTTTTGCAAGTGGAAAAGCATCTAAAAATGAAATGGAGTTTAAGGTTTCTTTAAGAATCTTTACTGGAATTTCACCTTCAATAATTTTACAAAAAATACAGTCCATAGTATGTCATTAAATTTCAAAATATTAAATCATTGTTTAAGGGTTAACAAGTGTAGCCCACGCAAGATCCTTACCAAATTTTATAGTGACTGTATCACCTGGATTTAGTATACAATCTTTAATTGTCTTTGGAACATTATCTACTGTCTCGACATAACAAATACCATCATCATTTGTTAAGATCACTACATCTTCAAATACATCTTCACGAATTAGATGCCAAAATGGGAAGACCATTGTTGATAGAATAATTCCTGCAGCTATGAATGCACTACCAAAAACTAATCCAGATTTTTGACTTGAGTTTAATTCCATTTTACCATGTACCGCCATCACCTGAATTTGGATCTAATTTCTTTTCAGGAATGTTTCCATGTGCTTTTTTCATATGTCTTTTCAAACGTTCAGGATCATGTAATTCAGTACCACACGTATCACATTTGGTTTGATTTTCTTTGTCTTTGTTACGCTTGAACAAGCCCATAACATCATAGAATTTTAAAATACATTAAAAATGATACGCAATAGCCTTCATAATCACGCACAGATTATGCCTACGTCTTAAGCAATTTTTCACAAATGCTTAATTACTAACCGATGTTTCCCAATTTTTATGGGTTCAGGAAAATTTGATGAAGAAGGCCTGCTTAAAAATATTCAGCTTTCCGAATTAGCATTAAAAATTTCTAAACATACATTTGCTTGGAACAACCACACAGATCCTGTTAAAGAAGCAAATGAACTTATGAATGAAGTTAGAAAAATTTCTCTAGAAATTTCAGAGTATGAACAACGAATGGGCGATTCACTTGGAGAGTATCAAAGAAATATTATTTACAATTCAATGGAAGAATTAGAAAAACTGATTCCATATATGAAAAACAAAATCAAACCCACTGAAAATGTAGTAGTGGATCAGACTGACAAATCCTTAGTCTGATTGTTTAATTGGTAATTGTAGAAATTAGTATTTTATTTTAAGTAAATTAGTACAATATCAACAAATACATTAAAAGGATACTAGAGTTTTGAGACACTATGACAGTAAAAAATATCACAATTTTAGGTTCTGGAGTAATGGGACATGGAATTGCTCAAGTTTCAGCAACTGCTGGATATAATGTAGTGTTACGGGATATCAAACAAGAATTTTTGGATAAAGCCATGGAGAAAATAAAATGGAGTTTAGACAAACTAGTTTCCAAAGAAAAAATTTCAAAAGATGAAGGCGATGCAATTTTTGCAAGAATCAAGCCTATTGTAGATTTGAATGAAGCAGTAAAGGATGCTGAATTAGTAATTGAAGTTGTTCCAGAAATTATGGATTTAAAGAAAAAAGTTTATGCTGAATTAGACAAGGCGGCATCACCAGATGTAGTCTTTGCATCAAATACAAGTACACTGCCAATTACTGAAATAGCAAATACAACTTCACGTCCTGAAAAATTTATTGGAATTCATTTTTTCAATCCACCACAACTAATGAAATTAGTAGAAATTATTCCAGGAGAGAAAACAGCACAAGAGATAACTGATTTAACTCAAGAATATGTAAAATCAGTAAACAAACAAGCAGTATTGTGTAGAAAAGACGTTCCAGGATTCATAATCAATAGATTGTTTATTCCAATGGTTCATGAAGCATGTTTTCTAAAAGACAGAACGGGGGCAACACTAGAAGAGATTGATTCTGCTGTCAAATTCAAATTGGGATTTCCAATGGGGATCTTTGAGTTAGCTGATTTTACTGGAATGGATGTAATTCACAAAGCCACTGTAGAGATGCATTTACGAGATAAAAAAGTAATCAATCCTCATCCATTAGTTGAAAAAATGTTTGATGACAAAAAACTCGGACAAAAATCAGGAGAAGGATATTACAAGTATTCAGATGATAAATATGAAAGAGTTTCACTGTCAGAAGAATTAGCAGCAAAATGTGATCCAATTCAGATTGTTGCCAACATACTAAATAATGCTGCATGGCTTGTTACAAATGGAGCAAGCGACATAGAAGAAATTGAAAAAGCAGCTCAATTAGGATTAGGACTCAAAAAACCATTGTTTGAAACAGCAAAAGAAATAGGCATCAAAAAAATTGTTGATGAGTTAAACAAACTTGCTGAAGAACATGGTGAATTTTACAGACCAGACCCATTACTTGTTTCTATGCAATAATCTAGACAAATAGTAGGAATGTAAATTTTTATCTATTCATCTTCATCTGAAGATCTTCTACCGGGTCTTACAGGTACAAAAAATCGCATCTTACTTCCAATCATACTATCATTACATCAAAACAATCCATAAAGAATATGGAATTTTGGAGACATAGTTAGATCCAAAATGGAATATAATTAAACTCAAAAAAAACCACGCTATTTCTATTCAAGAGTCAGTACAACATTAATCCGAACTTTTTTGAGCCATTCTAGATGCTTCACCACTCTTAATTTTATTAAAATCATCAAGAATTTGAGCATCTGTTAATTTTGTATCTTGAAATGAAACAGTAATCAACTCTAAAATTTTTTTTACTGCTTCTTTAGGGGTATTAGCACCAACTATTTTGACATTTTCTCTATGATCAATAAAACCATCAATGTATTGTTCAACAGAACCACCTAAATTTTTGATTACAACTATAGGTTTGCTGTACATGTATGAGGCAGTTGTTTCAGATAGAGTACCAGAACCGCCACCAACAACAATTACTCCATCAGCAGATAATGCATTTAGGAAATCACGGGCAAGTCCCATACCAGTCGGGATTACAATGTCGCAAAATTTATTGGCCATTGTAGCGTCGTTCTGAGGAATTATGCCAACAGTCAACCCATTTGCATCATGAGCTCCATGTGCTGCTGCAGTCATTACTCCTCCTAATCCGCCGGTTATCAAGACAGAGTCAGATTTTGCAACTTCTGTTCCAACTTCATATGCAATTTTTTCATGTTCTGGGGTACATCCATTTGTATTATGACCAATAACTAAGATCTGACGTTTCTTTGTCACACTCAAAATAGAAGATTTGGTTTGAAATATCTTTCTGAGAGTAAAGGATATTAGGAAACAATGTGATGTATACTCATGGAAAGACGTTCAATGCCAGTATGTTTTACTGAAAAACAATACAAAATGATTGAAGAATTTGCCAAGAGAAATGGCATGCTCAATGCAAGTCAAGCTCTTGAAAAAATCTTAACTCAATAAACGATTTTTGTTATTTTTATCTACATTGCTTAACGTAAGTTATATTCAGTCATCAGTGTCATACTTAGCTAAAATATTATCATTTTAGCTAACTAGATCATATCTACATTTTTTGTATATCAAAGGTAATGTACGGAGTAAACTTTGTGGACACAATAATAGTTAGAAGTACAGAAAAAGGTACCAGATTAGTCAAAGAGCCATCAAAATCCATGAAATGGGCAGGTGCAGAATTCAAAAAAGAACAAGAGAGAAAACTCAGTAAAATCAAGGGTTTGAAAATTGAGAGTGCCAAAGGCACCTCTAAGATTGATCTTGCAGAACTATACACAACATCAGTTCCTAGCTTAGATGGTCGCTACATTTCAACCAATAAAGGAACAGGGTTACTAAAACTCTAGTCCTTTCTTTTTTATTACATTTAATAGATCAAATTATTTGAAATCTCATAGAGACTATGGGATTATTTAGTAGAAAGCCAGCATATTGCGCGGTTTGCAACAAACAATTAACTCACAAACACAAACCAAAAAAAGAATGGAACATCAAAGGAGTACTTTGTGGAGATTGTCATTTTGATAAATCAAAGGATTTCTATGAAGGAACAGTAAGACAACCATGTGTTGAATGTAAAAAAACTCAAAAGATTACAGACTTGTGGGAACCTAGATGGCAATGGGACATGGAAGGTTTGTTATGCAAAGAATGTTTTGATAAAAAAGAAGAAAGTCATGCAAAGAAAAAAAATTTTTGTGCATTATGCGAAGGAAAGATGGGACTAATTAGATACAACCCAAAAGGAAATTGGAAGATTGAAGGTCAGCTTTGTAGGAAATGTTGGGATGAAAAGAAAGCAGAGTTTGGATAAAAGTGGGTTTTTTTAAAAAAATTAAATGTGATATTTGTGATAAAAAATTTTCAAAAGAAGAAGAGATGATGAATCATAAACAGATTGTTCATGGTAAAGATTTACAATACGATTGTAAAGAGTGCAACAGATATTTTTCAAACATGGAAGATATGAGAACACATTTGCAAAGAGAACACAGTTACAAAAAAGACAGATAATTAGATTGCTTTTACTGTTTTAACTACGGGAGGTCTTACTTTGGTAAATACTCTGAATCCACAGATACATTTGATTTCAGGTAAACGAGATAATTCAGTATTAGAAACAGTTGTTGCACATCTAAGACAAGAGTAGATTACATCAAAGGTCTCAGCAGGAGTTTCTTCTATTTCATCAATGTTTTCTTCAACCATGTTTATCATCAAAATTTCGATAATTTAAGGATACCAGATTATGTCAGAGACAATTCGATGTAGACATCATCAGGAATTTTAAGTCTCATTAGTTGTCTAATTGCTTTATCATCAGCATTAATGTTGATTATTCTTCTATGCATTTTCATCTCCCATTTCTCATAGGTTTCAGTACCACTACCACAAGGTGATTTTCTAGTAGCGACATGTAGTCTTTTAACAGGAAGTGGGGTAGGACCTTTTACTTTAACACCAGTTTTTTTACCAATTCCCATGATTTCTCCACAAACACCATCTAATTTTGGTAAATCAGTGGATGTGAGTTTAACACGGGCGGTTTGTGTCATTAAAATCCGCCTATGGTTTGTACTCTTCTGTAATTTCCTTTACGATTCCTGCTGCGATAGTTGCACCCATATCTCTAAGGGCGAATCTACCCATTTCAGGGAATTCTTGGAATGTTTCTATACAAGTTGGTCTCACCGGTCTAATTTTGACAATTGCAGAATCTCCAACTTTAAGGAACTTTGGATTTTCTTCTTCAACGGCACCAGTTGCTGGGTTAATCTTTTGGAGGAACTCAGTAACAGTTGCTGCAACTTGTGCAGTGTGTGCGTGCATAACTGGCGTATAACCAGGAGCAATTGCTGTTGGGTGGTGAATAACTATAATTTGTGCTTTGAATTCTTTTGCAACATTTGGTGGGGCATCAGGACTACCAAGAACATCTCCTCTCTTGATATCTTTCTTTTCAACACCTCTTAAGTTGAAACCAATGTTGTCACCTGCTCCTGCAGATGGCATTTCTGTGTGGTGAGTTTCAATAGATTTGATTTCACCAGGAGCACCAGAAGGCATTACAACGATTTTATCGCCTGCTTTCATAGTTCCTGTCTCAACTCTACCTACTGGTACAGTTCCCACACCAGTAATGGTGTAAACATCTTGAATTGGAACACGTAGTGGTTTACCAGTTGGTTTTTCTGCTACAGTAAAGTCATCAAATGCTTCAAGTAGAGTTTTACCAGTATACCATGGCATGTTCTCAGATTTTTTAACTAAATTATCACCCTTCCATCCAGAAACTGGAATGAATGGTACATTTTCTAGTTTGTAACCTACAGATTTTACTAATTTTTCACCTTTTTCTTTGGCTGCTTTGAATGCATCTTCAGAGAAGTTGCTATCATCCATTTTGTTGATTGCAACAATTAGTTGGCCTACACCAAGTGTTTTTAACAAGAATGCGTGTTCTCTTGCTTGACCACCTGCTGCAATTGCAGTATCAGTTTCACCCTCTTTTGCTGAAAGTACTAAGATGGCTGCATCTGCTTCAGAAGCACCAGTAATCATGTTTTTAATAAAGTCCCTGTGACCAGGAGCGTCAATCAAAGTAAAGAAATACTTTGGAGTTTCAAATTTTTGGAAAGCAAGATCAATTGTAATACCTCTTTCTCTTTCGTCTTTAATATTGTCCATAACCCATGCATATTTGAAAGTGTCACCTTTTCCGGTCTTTTCGGATTCGGCTGCATGTGCTGCGATTGTTCTTTCATCTACAACTCCTAGATCCATTAAGAAATGACCCATAGTTGTTGATTTTCCATTGTCAATGTGACCTGTAACAATCATGTTCAAGTGAGGTTTGTCTGCCATATGGAGTGGCTTGCTGAGGGCATTTATTAGCGTTATGGATTTTTGAAAAAAACTCTATTTTTTTTCAATTAATTTCAGATCAGAATATTTTGCCAAAAGCACATAAATCAAAGGGACAAAAATGAGAATTGTGAAGATTACAGTTTCAGTTATCAAAGCAGATGTTGGAGGAGTTGGAGGTCACACAAAACCAAGTGATAGATTACTTGAGGCAATAAAAAATACCGTAAAAAATTCAGCAGATTTACTAATTGATTATTACATCGGATATTGTGGGGATGATACCCACATTGTAATGTCTCATACTCATGGTGTAGATAATGAAAAAATTCACAAAATGGCATGGGATGCATTTATGGCAGGAACTCAAGTTGCAAAAGAAGAAGGACTGTATGGTGCAGGACAAGATTTGCTAAAAGATTCTTTTTCAGGAAATGTAAAAGGCATGGGTCCAGGCGTAGCAGAAATGGAGTTTGAAGAGAGACCAAACGAAGCATTTACAGTTTTTGCTGCAGATAAAACAGAACCAGGTGCATTCAACTATCCAATTTACAGAATGTTTGTAGATGCATTAAGTAACACAGGATTAATTGTAAACAAAAATCTTGCAGGTGGAGTAATTATGAACATCATGGATGTAGAAGAAGGTAAAGTTGCAGCACTTGAATTGTGGCAAGACAAACCAACAATTGAAGCTGCATTAATGTATCCAGGAAGATATGTGGTAGATACAGTAACTACTAAAGATGGAGAACCAATTCTTGCAGCATCAACTGATAGATTACACAACATTGCAGGAACATATGTTGGAAAAGATGATCCAATTTGTGTAGTTAGAACACAAAAAAAGTTCCCAGCAACAGAAGAAGTTGGAAGTGTCTTTAATAATCCACATTATGTTGCAGGAAATACAAGAGGGAGTCACAATATGCCATTAATGCCTGTAAAACTAAACTCTGCAGCAACGATCAATTTCTGTATTCCAATTGTTGAGGCACTAGTATTCAGTATGCATAATGGAAAGTTTACAGGTCCATTTGATGGATTTTCAACTCCAGATTGGGATTACATAAGAGAAATTGCAACAAAGAAAGCAATAGCAATTAGAAGTCAAGGATTTATTCATCCAGCTACTCTTGTTCCATCAGAATTAGAATATGCTGAAGGATACAAGGCAAGAATGGATGTTCTTGAGAGTAAAATGAAACCAATTGAAGGAAATACTTCTAGTGGTGAAAAGAAAGAGAACTACGAAGATCCAGATTAGCAAATTCTTTTGTCATCAAAATTATAGGAAATAGTTAAATCAAAAAAGACCACATCAAAATAGATGCTAAAATATTTTCAAATACCATTTGAGTGGAAAACATACATCATCACAGCATTAGCAGTAATCTCATTTTCGAATTTTATGGCTGTTTTATTTGGACAAACTATACCTGGAGTTTTTATGACATTTTTCAAAGTAGCTGGAGAATATGTGGTTTTAGGATCAGTCTTTATTTTTGCACTTGCTTGGCTTCTCAAGGCAAAGCCTCACCATCGCCCAAAAAAATACTCAGTAGTAGTGTTTGATGTATATGGAAAAAAGAATCGAATAGAGGGCATTAGAACTGAATTCAAAACACATGATGTTGCGTGGAGTTTTATGAAACAGTACAAAAAAGCATATCCATTATACAATTTTGCACTAGTGTCTGATCTTCCAAAATCAGACAAACCAACAATTTTCAAATACATTTAATTTCAAACTTTTATTCAGGATTACGTAAAGGATTAGAATGGAGTTTTCTGTTTTAGCTGATGCATTTAACAAAATGGAATCAACTAGGAAAAGATTAGAGTTAACACAGATTTTAGTAGAATTATTTGAGAAAGTTCCTCACGAAGTCATTTCTAAGATTGTATATCTCTTACAAGGAAAACTAAGACCAGACTTTGAAGGAATAGAATTAGGAGTTGCAGAAAAACTTGCAATAAGAGCAATTTCAAAGTCATCAGGAATCCCAATAAAAAAAATTGAAGAGGAGTATAGAAAAGGAGGAGACTTGGGGCATGCAGCATCAGTAATTCTAGAACAGAAAACACAGACCACATTTCTTGTAGAAGACATTACAGTGGAAAGAGTCTATGAAACACTATTCAAAATTGCCAGCTTAGAAGGTTCTCGTTCACAAGACATGAAGATGAAATATATCTCAAGTTTATTGAATGATGCAACTCCATTAGAAGCAAGTTTCATCTTGAAAATATTGTTGGGATCATTAAGATTAGGAATTGCAGAAAATACAGTAATGGATGCATTAGCAATAGCATTCTCGGGAAATAAAGATAACAGAAAAGTTTTGGAACATGCATACAATGTCTCAAGCGATTTAGGAAAAGTTGCTGAAACTATAGCATCCAAAGGTCTTGAAGGAGTTGAAAAATTTGAAATCATTTTGTTTAATCCAATCAGACCAATGCTTGCAGACAGAGTGAAAAGTGAAGAAGAAGCAATTGAAAAAATGGGAAGTGAATTTGCAGCAGAATACAAGTTAGACGGGGAAAGAGTTCAGATTCACATCGAAGGAGAAAAAGTAGTATTATTTTCTAGGAGTTTAGAAAATATTTCAAGCTACTATCCAGACATTATAGAAAAGATTCCTAAAACAATTCAAGCAGATAATGTAATTTTAGAAGCAGAAGCAGTGGCAATTAATGAAAATACAGGAGAATTTTTACCATTTCAAGAATTGATGCACAGAAGAAGAAAATACAAGATAGAAAAAGCAGTTACACAATATCCAATTACAGTAAATATTTTTGATATTTTATACTGTAATGGAAAAAGCTGTTTAGAGTTAGATTACAAAGACAGGAGAGAAAAACTAGAAAAAGTTGTGAAAGAAGATGACTTTGCAAAATATACTGCAATGACAATAGTAAAAAATGAAAACGAGATTGAAGACTTTTTTGAAAACAGCATTAATGCTGGAAGTGAGGGATTGATGTTAAAGATGCTTGATAAACCATATCAGGCAGGTTCAAGAGGAAGTTATTGGTTAAAACTAAAACGAGAATATCAAAATGAGTTAGGGGATAGTTTAGATCTTGTTGTAATAGGAGGATTTTTTGGAAAAGGAAGAAGAACTGGAAGTTATGGAACATTACTACTTGCAACATATGATGAAGATGAAGACATATTCACTAGTATTTGCAAAGTAGGAACAGGGTTTTCAGATGAAAGTTTAGATCAGTTGTATCAAATTTTAAATCCAAAAGTTACAATCAAGAAAAATCCACGCATAGACAGTGAAATGGAAGCTGATGTATGGTTTGAACCTGAACTAGTAATAGAAGTGGTAGCTTCAGAGATCACACTAAGTCCAATTCACAAAGCAGCAAAAGACAAGATAAGAAAAGATGCAGGTCTAGCTTTAAGATTTCCAAAATTCACTGGAAAGATAAGAGTTGAAAAAGCAGTTGAAGATGCATCTACAAATGAGGAAGTCATCACATTATACAAAGGTCAGAAAAAAGTGGCACATGATAAAAATTTGATATAATCGTGCTCAAAAAACATCCAAAATCATAGAGGATTTAAATTACCTCAGAATTTTTTACTTTCTGTTATGTATAGTGGGGAGCTTGAAGTTCAAGCAAAAAGAAAGGCTATAGCGGTTTTACAAGACGAAATCAATAGAATTCTAAATGCTTCCAGAGAACTTGCAACAATACCTGAACTTATGATGAAAAAAGATAAGACAGGAATCAAAAACGCAATAGCTCAGATTTCTACTATTGAAGAAGAAGTAGAAAATCTAAGACGAAAGATCACACGAGAAGTAGCAGATGTTGGAGGATTGATCATGAATAGAGAAAATCTTCTCAATACAGCATATACAATGGATGAAATTGCAGGTTACATTACAGGCATTTCATTCAAACTCTCAAATGTGAAAGTGACTACACTAAAAAGTGCAAAACTAGACAAAGACATCACAAAACTGATTGAATTAGTGGTAGATGAAGTATACAAGCTAAATGAAATCATAAGAAGTCTTAACACAAATACTGCAAATGCAATTGAGTTGGCTCAAGAAACACAGACAATAGAAAGAGAGATAGACATCAAATACAGAGAAGCTACATTAAAACTTCTAACAGAAGTATCAAACACAAAAGAATTAATGTTGATTAAAGATGTAATAGAAGGAATTGAAGAGATGGCAGACAAATGCCAAAGAGTATCAGATTCTTTCATATTACTAGCATTGAGCCTATAAACAAAATACACCTTTTTACTTTATTTTTAATTCTTTAAGAATAGCTTATCCAACTAGAGAATTCATATACGCTTAGTATTTTACAAGAATTATGAAAAGTGAATTAATTGAAAATAGAATCATTGTTTGGAATATTGATGACTCACGTAAGCTTTTCAGTCAAGGGTATTATGGAAAACCAATAGGAATTCCAAAACCAGTAATTGAGGAAATAGATGCTCCATTGATTTTGGATCTAATCGAAGGATTGTACCTTTTAGAAAATAAAAAAATCACCATCACTAAATCAAAACAAAAGATAACTATCGATCAAATGATTGAGATTTGTAAAAAAGAATATCATGATTTTGATAAAAAATATTTAGTTTACAAAAATTTCAGAGATAAGGGATACATCATCAATCCTGGAATAAAATTTGGTTGTGACTTTGCAGTTTATGAAAAAGGACCAGGTATTGATCATGCACCATATCTAGTTCAAGTATACAATAGAAATGAACCAATCACATCAACAGGAATTGTTCTTGCAGGACGACTTGCAACAACAGTAAGAAAACAATTCATTTTAGCAATTCCAAAAGGTAAAGATAAAGTTGATTTTCTTGCTTTAGATTGGTGGAAAGCTTAGACTGCTTTTATATGGCCAGCTATTCTATCATAAATTTCAAAAAGTTCTTTGGTAATACCAAATGCAAGATGATTTCCCCATTTACCAATAATACGAATGGCACCTTCAGTGGGTTCAACGTAAATAGTCGCATCATTAACTGATTGTTTTGAAATCATTTCATTAAGTTCAGTATCTTCATTTAATTTTGTAGCCAAACTGCCAGACCCATTCCATTCAACTTTTTCAACGGTCTTTGCAGCAAAATGACCTTTAGTAGTAAGTATTGTTTTTGCAATATAATTTCCAACATTTGTTCCAGAATCTTTTCGGACTATGAAATGGGCTTGAAATCTGTCCTGTGCCCCCCATGGTGGTAGATTTGGATCTTGCATTTTTACCCCTTTTGAATAATTTGTATTGCATCAATGTTTGAGTTCTTGACATCAAGACATCCTCTATTAGTTACCATTCTGGGTGTTTGAGTAAAACATCTACCATAATAATCACCTTTTTCAATATCATCAGTTCCAACTTCTTTGGATTCTGAATCTACTCCAATCTCTTTTAACATATCAGCAAATTTCTCAGGCCATGTTTGATAGACAAATGTATCTGGCTCTGTATCATGCATTAAAAATCATGAATCATACCCACAAATAAAGATATCAAGAAATTATTTTCTAGAGGGATCAATCGAAATAAATATCATAAAAGTTTTGACAGTTTATCTAATGCTAAAATTTCAAGACAAAGTCGCTCTAATCACAGGTAGTGGAACAGGGATAGGTAAAACTATCGCCATAAAATTTGTTGAAAATGGAGCAAGTGTCATAATCCTTGGAAGAAGAAAAGAAGTGTTAGAAGAAGCAGCAAAAGAACTTGAAGGAAAAATTCCTGAAAATAGTGGAGCATCAGTTAGAATTTTTTCAGGAGTGGACGTAGCTGATGCTGATGCAATAAACAACATGTTTGATTCACTCAAAAACGATAACGTTACAGTAGATTACATGATTAACAATGCAGGAGTTTCTGGTCCTGTCACATGTTTTGCAAATGCACCACTAAATGAATTCAAAAGTACTATCGGAATACATCTAACAGGCACATTTTGGGGCTCTGTACAAGCACTCAAAGTAATGAAAGAGGGTGGAAAAATTATTACAATTTCAACATTCTTTACTGAAGAAAGACCATTAGAACAAAGACCTTACAGATTTAGAAGCCCATATACTGCATCACAAGGTGCAAAAAATAGACTAGCTGAAGCAATGTCATGGGAATTAACAGACAAAGGAATCATATCCATTGCAACAAATCCAGGACCAGTTCACTCTGATAGAATTTACAAAACAGTTTATCCAAAAGCTGCATCCGAATTTATGAGAGTTAGTGGATTTGAAGATCTAACTCCAGTAGAAGTTGAAGAGGCAAAAGATGATTTGTTAGAATGCATACTGGCAGATGGAATAGACACTGAAGGAATTGCAAAAGTTGCAGGAAAACTAGCAAATGGAAGAGATGTTGCCAAATTAACTGGGACATTTACAAGATTATTAGAACAAATTCAAAAGCTTGCAGGAAAAATCCAAAACAATACATCACATATGATTGCAGACCAAGAATTTCTAAAACAAGACCAAGTTGCAGAGTCAGTTCTCAACTTGTGTGATGATAAAATAGCACAAATTCTAAATGGAAAAGTAATTCCGGGAGATAGAGTATTTTATCCTGTAAGAGCACATATTGCAAATGCAACACCAGGAGTTCATCAACCAGACTTTGGAGGAAAAGCAATTGTGTTTACAATAGATGCAACGGACAAAGCAGATGCTGACAGAGTAGAATTTTTGGCACAACATGTAGAGAAAAACGGAGGAAAGGTTGCATGTTTCATTTCAGAATCAACCCCAAAAGATCTACAAGAGCAAATTAGTGGAAAATTTCATTCCCATGTAGTAGATATTACAAATCCTGACGAGGTTGCAAAGTGGCTTAATACGGCTAAAACAAACATTGGAGATGTTCTAGCAGTCATTCACATAACAGGAAAACTTCCAGAAATTGGAAAATTAACTGAATTAGATAGAGCAGGATGGGAAGCACTGACTGCAAAATTCATCTCAACTCCAGCAACAGTAGCACAAAGAACTCTAGAACAGTTTGTTCCAGGTGGAGGAAAAGACCCACGTCTTTACAAAGATGCAAAAGGATCAATTATGATAATTGGTCCAGACTTGCCAATCGGAAGAAAAGCCACAGGAACTCAAAGAGCTCAAGTAGAAGTTTTCAGAGGAGCATTAAGACCATTTACAACTACGGTTAATCAAGAACTAAGTGATGTTCTCAAATCAAAAATTAGAATGTTTACAGTATTCCCAGGTACTGTAGGAGGTGGAGAGCCAAGTAATGAGAAAATTGCAGATGCAATTAACTTCCTTGTATCAGATAGTGCAGCTTCATCTGGTGAAATTGTTTTCTGTGTTGATGAATCAAGATAAGAATGAAAAAATTTTCTGACCTCAGAGTAGGAGATGTATTTTTTTCAACATGTAGTATTTCAGAAAAAGAATTAGATGAATATCTTAACTTTTCTAGAGTAAGAAATGCATTCTTGGAAGATAAACAAAAAGGAGAAAAGATAGTTTCAGGAAGAGCAATTCTATCAAGAATGGAAGGAGAGTTTACAAGATTAAGCCAAATTTATGGAAATCATATAATTTTTCTTGGAACAGATGGAGATCCTGAATGGGAAAACAGAGCAACTAGATTTCTCAAACCATTATATGTTGATCAAGTTTTAAAGTTGAAATTTACAGTTTCAGCAAAAGATGACATTGATGAAGAATTTGGAAAGATTGCAATAGATTATGAAGGAACCACTCAAGAGGGAGAAGCAGTTGTTCTCTCAAAGAGAAACATCTACAGGATCAAAAAAGAACCTCCACGTTAAATTAAAAACTAGTCTTCAAATTCGTCATCATTTCTTCGTGATGGTCTTACAGGAACATACAATATGGTCATGAGCATAATTTGTAGAATTTGTATTTAATAGAGTCGTAGAAATCATACTTTTGGTTTCTAAATTAAAAACTAGAGAGCAGACATGTCTCTCCAGCCGTTAGACCAAGACCTAACGAACAACATACATTACAAAATTATTATAAAAGCGCAAGAAAAAAGTTGAGGCTAAAATCCTAAGATCGAAGTATCATATACTGAATCAAAGAAGAGTTTTGCAGCTGCTATTAAAATTACAACAGATACTAGGATTTGCAAATATCGTTCTTTGATATCTAAAGATAATCTTGCACCAACAAGACCACCAATAAAAGAACCAATTGCCAGAAATCCTGCTTGAATAAAATCAGGATGCCCCAAAATACTATGAGCTATTACTCCAGATAGGGATGCAAATAACAAAATCAATTGAGATGTAGGAGCAGCTTTTTTCATAGCCATTCCCATTCCAACTACCATTAATGGTACAAAGATGATTCCGCCTCCTATTCCAAAAAATGAAGATATTATTCCTGCAAAGAAACTAGCACCAATTGCAAAAATCATCATCTGTTTGGATATTATTTTTTCTTTAGTCTCAATTTTTTTTCTCAAGAAAATATAAGCTGCAGATGCAATCAATACCAATCCAAATAATATTTTGAAAATATCTGGAGTTACATCAATAGAAATTATTGCACCTAAAATAGTTCCAGGAACTGAAAGCAGTCCAAGTTTTAAACCTAATGAATATTCAATTCTTTTTTGTTTAGAGTATGAAATAGTAGATGCAATTGCATTACTTAATGCAGCAAAAAGGCTGTTGCTTGCAGCAGCAGTTGGAGGGAATCCAAGAAAGGTCAATACAGGAACTACTATTATTCCACCTCCAAGTCCAATCATGGAACCTAATATTCCAGCTGCAAACCCTAAAGGAATTAACCATAGTTGATCAATCATTGTAATTCGTCAATCAAAGAATTTTGTGATATATAATTAGACTACTTTAGAATAATTAATGTCTGTAAGACAGAATTATCCTTAGGAGTGATTTCCAAAGTTATTACAGAACTTCCTAAATCATCAACTTGAGATTTGATACCACGTTCACCTGAATCATAGTAAAATTTGTGGACAGCACCTATCCATACAGAAATAGATTCAAGATCATCATCGGATTTCTCCTCTTCCCAACAGTCACAAACAAGTGTTTCAATCATGGTCTCAAATACAGCCAAAACTTCGTCTTGATTTGATTCCAAAGTTGAAGTTTCAAGGTTAGCTATTGCCATTATTGGAGAATTAGTATCACCTCCAATGTTGATATTTCCTAGAGTATTTCCTTTGTTGTCCAATATAGCAGTAGTAGTACAATAGTCCACAGTTTTTGGAAGACCACTTTCAAAGAACGTGCAGTATTGGCCTATAGTATGATCAGAAATTGCAGTAGGGGTGGACACAATAATATTTTGCTCAGCTAAAGTTGTTTGAATTGTTTCAATGTCATAATATGTAAAACCAGTATCATAGATTGATTGTGATTGTAGTTCAGAGGATTCTTCATTTTCAGAAATTAAAGAAGCAGATACGATAACTGCAATACCAATTAAAACAGGGATTAAAATCAACTTGTTCATAGATTACCACCTTATCATTACAAGATAAGGTTTTGCAATTCTAAATTGAAATAATACTCAAAACTGAATCTTTAGTAATGTTATTTTGATCAATAAAACCAGATGTAACTTCAAGAATATAAACTGCTTCAGCATCAGGAATAACACTTTGACATGTTGTTATTTCTAATGCAGTTTTACAGGGAGGGACATCTTTTTCGATATGTACAACCTTTCCATCTTGATCAAACCAAATCATATCAAGAGAAAATTGCATGTTAAGCATCCACAAAGAATAAAGTCCAGATTGTTCAAATACAAAAATCATTCCTTGATCATAAGGCAATTGATCTTGGAACATTAATCCACGAATTCGTCTAGGTTCAGTATCAGCAATTTGAACTTGAAGAGCAACATCATCAATCTTAATTGTTCCCATAGGAAATTCAACAGATTCTAATTTACTTTCACTTGGAAGTGACAACAACCCGGCAGCTCCAACTATTACAGCAGCAATGAAAATAGGAATTAATACCTGAGTTCTAGTTGTCATAAGTTAATTTGTTGTTAGTCCTTTTAAAAACTAAGAGAGCTATATTATAGAATTCTTAAAATCATGAATTGATGAAATAGTATTTTTTGTTTCATGGCCAATATCATGTATAGTAGCACCATTGTATTTTTTGTCAAGGTATCGTCCAGCGACTATCATTGGGCCTCCCACGGCACAAGTAACACCAGTAGGTTCAGGAACCCATAACATCAAAAATCCAATTTTTTGGAGTTTTTTACCAGGAGCAGGAGCTTTTTGGAGAGCACCTAGTGAATTTGCAGTATGTTTGCCATCAATTTGGGCAATTTCACCATACAAATTTGCTCTACGTGTAGCTGATTCAGAGATCTTTTTGAATTTTTCTAGTCGTGCCTTTAAGGGATCAACCATTCCAACCTTCCATTTAGAAAAAGTTAGTTAAGATTCAAAGATCAATTACTATCACATCCAAGTCAACAAAGAATAACTAAAATCAATCGAAGAGACATCCAATTATACTAGATTTGATTTAGATACAAAGATTACATGAAGTCTAAAAATTCTAAAAGATTGGATTCAATAAAAGCAGCTCACCAATCAAAAAGAACCCAATCAAGTTCAAGGATGGAAGATTATTTGGAAATCATTTCAGAATTAGTTGAATTAAAAGGCTATGCAACTACATTAGACATTTCAAGATACATGGATGTAAGCGCACCAAGTGTTACTAAGATGCTTCAAAGATTAGATGAGGGAGGATTTTTAGAGTATGAAAAATATCATGGAATTAATCTTACAAGTAAAGGAACACAAGTAGCTGAAGGGATTCGACAAAAACACGGAATATTATTGGAATTTTTTGAAATTTTAGGAATTGGATATGATACTGCAAATCAAGATACCGAAGGAATTGAGCATCATCTAAATCCAAAAACAATTAAACAATTAAGAAAATTCATTACTTTTCTTAAAGCAAACCCCAAGATAATTGAAAATTTTAAAAATCTTTGAGAAATAATTGAATTTCATTTTGTGATGATGCAAGATTCATTAGATTTCTTGCAACATCAGAACGTTTTGGAATTTTTATTTGACCTTTCTTACCAATCCTTACTGATGTAACATATTTGTCATTGACATAGAGATCAGCGTGCATCGAAGTATATTCTTTGTTAACAGTTAGGAGTAATGCAGTTTTTGATTCTGAAAAAGTGAAAGGTATATCATTTGTTACTCCAGATAAATGATCAGAGTCCTTTTGAACAACATCAACATGGACTTTGAGGAATTTTTCAATTTCATTAATGTTTGAGCCTCCTCTTCCTATAATTGATGGAATACATTGCTCATCTACGAGTACTTTTACGCTATTATCAGATAAAATTTCTACTTCAGCATGAGGATCATATCTTTTGAAAGTTTCTTTTATCTTGTCTTCTGCTAGTTTTTCAATTCCAACTTTTTCAGCTCTTTTTGCAATAGGAACGATAACATTTTCTTCTCCAAAGGTATAGATTTCATGTTCTAAGACGTTATCTGTAAAATTTCTGATTTCAATTACAGGTCTTGCTAGATCGGATTCAGTCATTCCAGAAGGAACTTTTACTTTTAATTCCAAATCATAGACTTTTTCGATTCTACCATCTTTTACAAAGACTACAGTGTCCAATACATTTGGAATGATACCAAGCTCAATTTTTCCAATAAAACGTTGAATTGCATCCAATGGGGAATTTGCATGAACCACACCAACCATCCCAACTCCAGTTAATCGCAAGTCAGCAAATGTTGTAAAGTCTTCTCGTCTTCGTACTTCATCAAAAATGGTATAGTCAGGTCGAACAAGTAATAAAATATCAGCAGTGTTATCAAAGCTCCCATCTAATTTACTATATTGTGTAACCCCAGGATCAACTTGCAAATCACGTGGGGACTCAAATGTTTTGACAATTTTTCCAGTATTATGATAAAAATTTGCAAGTCCTGATGCCAAAGTACTTTTTCCAGAACCAGGAGGACCAGAAATTAAAATTCCTTCAGCCCTATCAGAGAAACGTTTCATTAATTCTTCAGAAATTTCATAATCATCAAGAGATAGTTTTACAATTGGATGAATGATTGTTATTTCAAAAGATTCAGAAAAAGGAGGATGAGTAATTGCGATACGATAATCGTTGTGTTGAATTACTGATGCGCCAGTCTTGGAAATCTCAATGGTACTTGAATCAGATACATTTGCAACATCCAATATTTGTGATGAAATCATCTCCAAATAATCTCTTGAAAGAATATCATCACTAAGTTTAGTTAATGAAAAAGTACCTGGTTTTCCTTTTTTTGCTAAAGGATGTTGGTTTTCTTTAAGGTGAATACTCATTGTTTCAGCATCAAAAAATTTTAGAAATTCTAATGTTTCATTTTGTACTATAGATTTAAGAAATACTGTTTCAACACCTTCAGCTTGTGCCACTAGGTGTTGAACATTATCCGAAGTGTAAAGAATTGCATCGTTTTGTTTTGCCATATCAGTAATAAGAGCATCAATTCTTCCACTTCTAGCAAGTTTAATATCATCAGATGAAGGATGTGGTCCCTTTAGAGATATCTCCAATCCATGATTGCTAGATAGTTCTTTGAGTTTTCTAATTTTTTCTAATCCTACAAAACCTTGTTCCTTGTTACTTGAAGCTTGAGATTGTAACTCATCTAAAACTGCCTGAGGAATTATTATTTCAGAGTTTCTAATTGAACCTGCTTCTATCTGAGCAATTAGTTGACCATTAATTATAACACTAGTATCAGCGACAATTTTTGACAAATTTTATATCTATTTTGTTATAGATTTATGCCCTAATTAGTTTTCCAAAATATCATTAATTGATTTTAAGACACTGTTAAAATCAAAAGGCTTTGAAATGTAAGTAGTTGCACCATTTTTCAAACATTGGGTAATTACTTTTTGATCATCGCTTGCAGTGATTAAAACTATTTTTGCATTAGCGTCATATTCCATAACTTCATTTACAACGGTTAGACCATCTTTTTTTGGCATAGCTAAATCAAGAAGAAGAATCTGAGGGTTATGTTTTTGATATAGATCAACTGCTTCAGCACCATCTACTGCCTCAGCAATTATTTCATGGTCTCCTATTGACAAAATATCTTTTAGCACTAAGCGAATTGCATCAGAATCATCTGCAATGAGTATCTTTGCCATGGGTTAGCGTTCGTTTTTTCATATAAAAGAGAATAATCATTAAAGATTTGACAAAATTTGTTTGATTTTGTTGCTAATTGGATTCAAGTCACACTCAGGCTCACTCATGGAATTTTTCATGGAATGAATAGAATCAGTCACAATATCAAAAACCCCTTCAATTTGTTTACCTTCAATCATTTTTTTCAACAATCCATCAAGTAGGGCAGATAAGCCTCCAAGTTCTTCTTTTCCCATCATAGGAGCTAGTCCTTTGATTTTGTGAGTATGTTTTTGAAATTTCTCAGCATTAAACGAAACAGCGATATCATTTTGGCAGGAGGTCAGCATTTTGTCTAGCTCAGAAATTTCTTCATTAATTTCTTTTGTAGCAAGTGAAATAAATTCGTCCGACATGGTACTACAATGAAACAAAATTTACCATTATTTTTATACTCTGCGCTTAAGTGAGTTTTGTTGTGAAATTAATCAGTAAGACATACTTATTGGTAGCAATTTTGATTGTAGCTGCTGTAATTAACTTATTCTTGTTTTATCAAGACAGTAATTTACAAACTACACAATCGTATTCAATTATTAGACTTGGAGATGTAAAAGTATCAGCAGAATCAGTTTCAGCATTATCCACATCAGTGGCAAATGGTAATTTCGTAGACAAAGAAGAACTAGATAATAAAATTCAAGAAGTAGAACAAGTTTTGAAAGCAATAAAAAATGGGGGTATTGTAAAAGGTCAATCACTGGATAAAATTCCAGCATCATTAATTTCAGATTGTGATAAAATGGTAGCATCATGGAATGTTTTCAAAGAAAAAGCACAAGTGGTAGAAACTACATCAGTGTTTGATCCAACATCCATAAATGCTGTGAATTATGTTTTAGAAAAAAATGATGAAGTGATTGTATTAACAGATAGTATGAAAAAGGAATTTGAAAGTTTAGGAAGAGATTATAACAAACACAAGCAAATTGCTGGAGAATTATCAGAATATGCTGAAGTTATCGGACAACAAACTTTGTTAATTTCAATTGGAGAAGAAGAAGATGCTCAAGAGGAATTAAAAAAGAAAAGCCTAGAATTTGAGATAGGGATAAGAAAACTACTGCAAATTTCCACATCTGAATTAGATGTTGAAAGTGTAGGAAAAGAACATGATGAATTGATTCCAATACCTAGAGAAAATTCGAAGGCACTGCGTCAATTAGATCCAATATGGGAATCAATGCTTCCAAGAATTTCAATTCTAGAAGAAAGAGCACTATTATCTCCAGAATTTAATTCTGCAAAAAAGGAGATGAATGTTCAAAAAGAATTACTGTATAGTGACATTGACAAACTTCTCTTAGGATGGAATGCAATTATTACAAATCAGAGTTCTGAAGAACAATCAGTTATTCAGATAATTCTAGTTGTAGATATTGCAGTATTCTTTACAGTATTATTTGTAGTCAGAAAATCACTAACTCCCCTTGCAACCATCACTCAAGCCATAACCAAAGTGAAAGAAGGGTCATATGGCGAAAAAATTAATTATAAAGGGACTGATGAAGTTGGGCAATTAGTTAATAATTTCAACATAATGTCTAGTACAATTAAAGAGAAAGAAGACGAAGCAAAGAAAACAGATATTGCAAAAGACGAATTTCTTGCAATGATTACACACGAACTAAAAACACCACTAGTTCCAATTCAAGGGTATTCAGATATTTTACTTAGTGAACACTTGGGAAAACTAACAGAGCAACAAAGAGAGAGAATAGGCATAATTAAATCCAGTTCTGAAACATTGTTAGGAATTATTTCAGATTTACTTGATGCACAAAAATTAGAGTTAGGTCAACTAAGTATGAAAAAACAAAGTAACAACATTAGAGAAACAATTGACAAATCAATTGAGACCCTCGCTCCAGAAATGGAACAAAACAATGTTGAAATTAATTCAAATGCAACAGATTTGACTTTAAACTATGACTCAGAAAGAATAGGTCAAGTCATAACAAATCTATTAAAAAACAGTTTAACTGCAGTTGAACCTAATTCAGGTAAAATTGATGTAATAGTAGAAGAACTTCCAACAGAAGTCAAAGTCAGCATAAGAGATAACGGTATTGGAATTCCAAAAGAAAAACAAAAAGATCTATTCAAAAAATTCTACCAAGTTGATGCAACTCTTACAAGAGAAAGAGGAGGAAGCGGATTAGGTCTAGCAATTTGTAAAGGAATTATTGATTCACATAATGGTGTAATATCTGTAGAGAGTATTCCAAATCAAGGATCAACATTTTCATTTACAATACCAAAAGACATATCTGAGCATGTAAAAGGCCCAATAAATTCTGCTTAAAGAAAACAAACTTTCAGAACTAAAATTACTCACTATCTTGAAAAAATGTCAATTTAGACAAAGAAAGCATGCAAGAAGACAAGAATAGTGAATTTTATAAAAATTGCACTACATATTTTGAATTCTTGCGTAAAACAGGCACAACAGACTATGATTTTGAGGATGAATACTACTTTACAATGCCTGCAATTTCAAACTAGAATACAGAAGCTTTACGAGTCCCTCTAAATTTCATAAATCATGGATTCAGAATTACAAGATCTAGCAGATAAAGCAATCAAATATGCAGCAGATTCTGGTGCTCAATATTGTGATGCCAGAGCAGAGCAACAAGAAAGCAAATCCGCACTCATAGAAAATGGAGAGATTGAATATGTTAGAAGCAATAACGATAAAGGAATAGGAATCAGACTAGTAAAACAAGGATCATGGAGTTTTTGCTCAATTACAAATCCAAATTCATTTGATCAAATCAAAGAAGCAGTTGATGATACTTTACAAAATTCCACACATAATTCAAATAATAAAAAAAACAAAGTTGAACTATATCCAAATTCAATTAACAAAATCAAAATTGACTTTCCAGTATTAAAAAAACCAGAAATGGATGAACTAATAAAAATTGGATTTGAATGCAACAAAATTATTTCAGACACACCAAGAATTATCAAATCAATTATCAATCCATGGTATACAACTAATTCAAAATATTTTGCAAA
This sequence comes from Candidatus Nitrosopumilus sp., assembly GCA_046754145.1. Classification (GTDB taxonomy): domain Archaea; phylum Thermoproteota; class Nitrososphaeria; order Nitrososphaerales; family Nitrosopumilaceae; genus Nitrosopumilus. Next base: position 25,460 of record JBHHVF010000003.1, on the reverse strand, counting down.
CAGTGAAGGCTCAGAGATTCTACAAAACTTTACTGATGTAGTCATAGACATGGTAGCTACTGCTCATGAATCAGGATTAACACAATCAGTAAACATTGCAGAAGGTGGAAGAGGAGGACTAGAACAAGTTTGCAACAAAGATAAGATTCAACAAAGCGCACAAGAGATTGCTCTTAAAGCATCACAACTAATTGATGCAAAGCCTGCAAAAGAAGAAAAAGCAACAGTTGTAATGAATCCAGACTTTGTATCACTACTTACACATGAGATACTAGGTCATCCATCTGAGGCAGACAGAGTTTTGGGAAAAGAGATGGCATGGGCTGGAGGTGCATGGTGGAGAGGAAAAATTGGAGAAAAAATTGGTTCAGAGAAACTAAATGTGTTTGATGATCCTACCATCAAAGAAAGTTTAGGATGGTATTATTATGATGATGAAGGAGTTGAAACTAAAAAAACTACTCTAGTTGAAAATGGAGTTTTGAAAAATCATATGCAAAACAGAGAGACTGCACAAATTTTTGATTCTGCCCCTACAGGAAATATGAGGGCAACAAACTACAGATTCATGCCTCTAATCCGTATGGCATGCACCTGTATTGGAAATGGAGATTATGACGTAAATGAGATGATAAAGGAAGTCAAAAATGGGTATCTAGTCTCAAATATGAAAATTCCATCAATTGACATGAAACGATACAATTGGAGTATCTCATGTCAATACGCCCAAAAAATTGAGAATGGTGAAATCACAGATTTGCTTAGAGACGTAATTGTAATGGGTATAGCTCCAGAATTTTTTAAATCAATTGATGCTTGTGGGAACGACTTTACAGTAAGACCAATAACTAATTGCGGAAAAGGTGATCCTATGCAATCCATGATAATGGGAAATGGAGGACCGTCAATACGTGGAATTGCAACAGTAAAGAGTGTAAATTAGAATGAGTCAACTAGAGATAATAAAACAAAATGTCATAAAATGTACAAAGTGTGATCTTTGTAAAACAAGAACCAACTCAGTTCCAGGTAAAGGAAACTTTCAATCAGATGTTATTTTTGTCGGAGAAGCACCAGGAAGAAATGAGGACAAGAATGGAGAGCCATTTGTAGGAGTAGCAGGAAAGAAACTAGAATCAGCATTAGAAGGAGCAGGCATTACAAGAGATACAGTATACATAACAAATGTTGTAAAGTGTAGACCACCAGATAACAGAGTTCCAAGTACAAATGAGAGAGAGACATGTAAAGGATATCTCAAAGAAGAAATTTCCATAATCAAACCAAAAATTATCTGTATTTTAGGAAACACTGCATTTAACTCAATTTTAGGAGGATCAGAGATTACAAAATTCCGAGGCAAAGTTGTACGAAAAGATAATCAATTGTATTTTCTAACAGTTCATCCAGCAGCTACAATTTACAATCAAAAATTAATTGATGTACTAAATGGGGACATTGTAAAATTATTTGATTTGATCAAAGAATTAAAAAATGACAAAGAGGTTACAATAGATATTGAGTACACTTCCTAGAGAATTTTACTTACAAGATACAGTTAAAGTTGCAAAAAATCTTTTAGGAAAAAAAATTATCAGAAAGATAGGAAGACAAGAAATTTCAGGAATAATTACAGAAACTGAGGCTTACAGGCACAAAGATGATCCTGCAAGTCATGCATTTAGAAAAATCACAGATAGAAACAAAGCAATGTTTGGAGATGTAGGAATGGCATACGTCTATTTCACCTATGGAATGTACTATTGCTTCAATGTAGTAGCAAGACACCCAAAAACTGCGGCAGGTGCTGTACTTATTCGTGCAATTGAACCTGAAAAGGGAATCAAAATTATGCAAAAAAATAGAAAAATTCCAAATATGAAAAATCTCACAAATGGTCCAGCAAAACTAACTCAAGCCTTAGAAATTACAAAGGATCAATATGGTGTTGATTTAACAAAACATTCAAAGCTATTCATCACAGAAGGAATAACACCAAAGAAAATTTCTGCGTCATCTAGAATAGGAATTAAAGAAGCAACTGACAAGTTGTGGAACTTTAAAATAAAAATTTAATTGTTATTGTCTTCGTTGTTCTCATCCAAAGTCCATGGAGCAAACTTTCCGAGAATTCTGTGCCAATCCAATCTTAAAAGCAAAACAACAACTGCAGTCATCATTGCACCAAAAATAATGATTCCAATGTAAACTGGTGTTGCATCATCAATATTTTCTAGGAAAGGCTCCACTAGAGACAATCCAAGATGGTGAGAAATGAAAACTATACTATAACTAAGAACAAGTTTGCCAGTGAGAGTTGCAACAAAGAATCTTTTTGGATTGTATTTTGCTAGTCCTAATGGCACATATACCAAATCATCTGGAATTGGAGTTGCTGCGGCAAAAAATGCAGCACCAGCACCATATCTTTTAACTAATCTCTCAAATGGGCGCATTCTCTTTCGAGTTTTTTCACTAATGATTTTTCTTCCACCATAACTGGCATAGAAGATAATTTGTTTTGCAGCAGTTGCAGTAAGTGCAGAGATTATTGCTAAAACATGTAGATCAAATTGATCACCTACAGACATTGTAGCTAGTAACAAAAATCCTGGCAATGGAACAAACGGAACAAGAGAACCAAAGAAATTGACTAGAGTTAAACTCAGATACCCTACTTCCGGTGCAAATGGAAATAGGTCAACAAAATCCACAAATCAAAGTGTTTTTGAGGCTTTATTTAATTAAAACTAGAATTATCTAACTACAACATCATTAAAATATCATATTTTGACAGCCTAATCAAATGGAAGATATAGATTTTGAAAAAATTTGTGCTGAAATTTCAACCATAAGTCCGTTTATCAGATTTGTAGGCATAGTTGGGGAAAGTGGGGAGTTACTGGCCCATAGAAGAAGAGCAGATTTGGAACCACTTTTAGATGCTAAAAACACAAAGTACCAATTTTCACATATTGCAATGAAGACAGACTTGGAAGGATTTTTTGATAAAAATCTAGGAGAGATTGAATTTGTTTGGGAAGAAAGAAAGAAAGTTCAAACCATTTCGTTTGCAATTGAAAAATTGCGAGTATGGATATCAATTGATAAAAAAGTAATCAGATCTGAAATGCTAAGAATAATTGACTCTTGTCTGCCAATTGTAAAAAAACATCCTAGCTAATGAAGTGTCCTTATTGTGAAATTGATTTAGATTCTCTGAGTATGACTGATGGTCTAAAGCATGTATTAGAGCATAAAAAGGAAAATCAAAAATAACTTTTTTGTATAACCAAGATTGGTAAAAAACATGGAAGAATCAGATGAGGTTCAAAAATTAATTGATGATGTTAGTTTTAGAAGACCAAATTCTAAAGATTATAAGAAAATGAAGGCTGAAGAAATAAGCAGAGAACTAAGAGATGTGATGAAGTTTGAACAAGAATCATTTAAAAAAATTGAAGAGTTTGCAAAAACACAAGATAATCCTGATGTAGTAGAATATGCAAAAATACTTTGTAGAAATACAACTGAAAGGGAAATCAAACAGATTCAAGAAATTTATTTAGATAAAATTGACAAAGAATATCTCAATTCAAAATAAAATTATTTTTCATCTTCATAAAGCCAGCATTGTACGTATCCTGTTTCAGTTTTAATTTTAGGAGGAACTTGTTTACATTTTTCTATTGCTAAAGGACATCTTTCTATAAATCTGCATTCAGTTGGAGCATCAAGTAGACTTGGGGGAATTCCTTGGATGTATTTTGGAGTATTACCATTAAGCGTTGGAATTGATTCTAAAAGTCCTTGAGTGTAAGGATGTCTTGGATTTTTGTAAATTTCTTGAGAAGTGCCAAACTCCACTATTTGCCCACCATACATTATTCCAATCTTATCTGAAATCTCAGATAATACCGCTAAATCGTGCGTAATTAGCATAAAAGACATGCCATCTTTTTTGAGAGATTTGAGTAAATTTACAATCTGAGCTTGAATGAGTACATCAAGTGCAGTAGTTGGCTCATCAGCTATTACAAATTTTGGTTTGAGTAGTAATGCCATTGCAATTATTACTCTTTGTTTCATTCCTCCACTTAGCTCATGTGGATATTTTTTCAAAACATTCTCATCAAGACTTACTGAATGCATTGCATCTGAGATTAATTTTTTTGAATCACCCTCATAGTTGTGTTGCTTTAAAATTTCAATGAATTGATCTTTAATGGTAAAGACTGGATCAAGTGAATTCATTGCACCTTGAAAGATCATAGAGATTTTTTTCCAGCGATATTTTTCATCAAAGTCAGATTCATCCACATCTAAAAGAGACTCGCCATCAAATAGAATCTCACCTGTAGCCTTACCACCTGAAAGCATTCGAATAATGGATAACCCAAGTGTACTCTTTCCACATGCACTCTCACCTGCAATCCCTATTGACTCTCCGTCATCTAATGAAAAATCAACATCATCAACTGCATAGACTGGACCCTTTGATGAATCATATCTTGCAGAAAGTCCGTTAACTGATAGAAAAGTCATGTATATCCTAGATCCAAACTAGAATTTCTGTTTTGCACTAAGGGATATAAACAACATTATCAGAATGATAAAAGTCGATTCAAATGAAACTTCCAATTTGTGGTTTTGATGCAAAAAATGCTGTTTTATGTCCTCAATGTGAGGGTAAAGTAGAATCAGGCGTACTTACACAAGCAGATGTTGATGCATCAATCATTCTTGCAAAAATTGCAAAATCAAATAAAGAAATTGAAGACTTTACATTATATTCTTGCAAAGAGTTTGATGGAAACTTTGTTTTATCATTGGCAAAAAATGACATAATGGGAATTAGACAAAGCCGTACCATGTATAGAACACTTCAAGACCAATTCAAAGGGAAAATTTGGCTAGTTGAGGCTGATGAGACAGATAGAAAATTTATCGAGGATCTGTTTTTTCCAACTAAAATCCTATCATTTAACTCAGTTTGGGCACCTGGAGGAGTCCAAAAGACAAAGGCCGTAGTAGCTGGCAAATGGACTAGACGATTCCCAATTGATACAGAAAAGGTTGTACAAATTGTAAAAAACGCCCGAAACCTTGACATTGCAATAGAATTTGAGGATAAAAGGTAAGCAAAATGGTCTTTGTAAAAACTCATGACATTGAAGAACTAACTGAATCACTAATTGGAAAAGAGGTTGTTTTAGGTGGATGGGTTGAAGATTTTAGAAAGCTAGGCAAGATGTCATTTATTACTCTACGTGATGTAACAGGGATTTCTCAAGTAATTGTCAAAGGAGAACTAAATGATAATCTAGGTGAGATTAATCGTCAAAGTGTTGTTAGTGTAAAAGGAATTGTTCAAGAGACTAAAGCTCGAGACTTTGCATTTGAGATAAAAGCAGACGAGATAGAAGTGTTGGGAAAAGCAGTTCACCCATTACCAGTTGATCCAATTGGGAGACTAGAAAGTAACATAGACACAAGACTAAATCACAGAGCACTAGACATGAGAAATCAAAAGACTGCATCAATCTTCAAGCTTCGACATCATGTATTGCAATCATTACGTAAAACTTTGGCAGAAAAAAAATTCATAGAAATTACCACACCTAAAATTATTGGTAGTGCAAGTGAAGGTGGAGCAAATCTATTTTCATTAGACTATTTTGGAAAGACTGCATATCTTGCACAGAGTCCTCAATTATACAAAGAGCAGATGACAATTGGACTAGAACGAGTCTATGAGATTTCAAACTTTTATCGAGCAGAAAATTCTCACACAGGAAGACATCTCTCAGAATTTACCAGTATAGACATAGAGGCTGCATTCATGGATTACAATGATGTTATGGACGTACTAGAATCATTAGTAATGGAAGTCTACAAGTTTGCTGCAGAGAATTGCAAAAAAGAACAAGAAGTGATTGGCCACACAATAGAGGTTCCAAAATCACCATTTGAGAGAATTACATATAGTGATTGCATTGAAGAATTGAAAAAAGCAGATGAGAAAGTAGAGTTTGGCGATGACTTGCTTGATTCACACTTGAGAATTATTGGAGATAATCATCCAGGATTTTTCTTCTTAACTGACTGGCCAATGAAGTTAAAACCATTTTACATTAGAGAAAAAGACGAAGATGCAACTCTATCGCGTTCATTTGATTTGCAATTCGGATATCTAGAGTTATCCTCTGGTGGAACCAGACTTCACAATCCAGAGATGCTCAAAGCCAGACTAAAAGAGCAAGGATTGGATCCTGCACAGTTTACAGACCATCTAAAAGCATTTGATTGGGGAATGCCACCACACTCTGGATGGGGTATGGGGTTAGATAGATTGATGACTACACTAATTGGAATTGATAATGTTCGTGAAGTAGTTTTGTATCCTCGAGATCCTGACAGGTTGAGTCCATGATAGAAGCAGACGATGCAAAAAAAGTAGTAGAAGTAATTGGAAATAATCTGATTGGGGTATCACATGACTCTAATAATTTTCAGAAGTTACCAGATGATTTTTGGGGATACTTTGCTCGAGGACATGACAAAAAAGGAACATTTGGCGTAATCATTACCTATTCGGAAGATGGTAAAGACGTTGATGAATTAATCAAGTCATATGAAGAATGGGTAAAAAATAATAAAAAATCTGAATAATCTATTAAATACAAAGACAAATGGCTGGAGATATGAAAGTTGTAATTATCTCTGGTAGCCCAAGAAAGACTGCCAATACACAAATTGTAATGAAATATGTTTTTGAGTACACTAAATCAAAAAATGCAGACACAAAGTTGATCAATCTATCAGAAGGCAATATTGAATGCTATAGAGGATATGGTGTAGAGTATAATGATGCCACAAAGACTGCAGCAAAAGACATCATGGATGCAGATGTATGGCTAATAGGAAGCCCAATTTATAATTCATTTTTCAGTTCTGCATTAAAAAATTTATTTGAATATGTAGATTACAAGAAAACTACAGGCAAAGTAGCTGGAATGGCAATCTTAGCTTCAGGGGAGATTGGTTTTATCAATGTACAAAATTTAATCACACAATTATTATCATATTTTAGAGTAATAACAAATCCAAAAGCTGTGTTTCTAACTACAGAAGCAATTTCAGATGATTCAATATCAGATGCAGATGCACAAAATAGACTAAAACAGATGGTAGATGAAACTTTAGAGATTGCATCAAAGTTGCAAAAATAAAAGATACGCTTAAGTTTGAAATTTGAATGGATAATTCATGGGAAAATCATTAGGAGATTACATCATTGAGAAATCTTCATCAGCTGATGTAAAAAATATCAAATGGAGTCAAAAAAACCCTAAAGATGTAGAAAAACCAAGAAAGAAAAAAGCAAAGAAAACTTCTCCAATTAACATCATCTACACTGAGAGTAAAAAAACTGCTGAGAAAGTTTTCACAATTGAAGAATCTAAGAAATCAAAAAAGAAAAAACCATTAAACAAAACTGAAAAATCTTCTGCATCAAATTATAAAATTAAACCAAGCTTTAGAAGACCAGGAAGGTAATACTCATGGCAAAATTATTTGAATCAAGAATTATTGGTGAGTATAGAAGACGAGATAAATCAATGAGAGCAGTTTACCAAAAAGCAAGAAAACTCAAAGATCAGAACATGATTTCAGAATCTGAAAAATTTCAATTGCATTATGAAACTCTACTTGAAGAATTAGAATCATTTTATAAAAAATATCGTGATTCTCTAGTAAAATTTGGAATTATACCTATGCCTCCACTAAAAATAGAACTTACTGATACAGAATTAGATATCATAAAAGATGTGCAAAAAAAACAAGGTCTCAGATTCTAAATTTTATTTTTTAAACATAATCCAAATTCTACTTCCAACAAAAATTCCTACAGCCAGTACTATTAATAATGGAATAATGATTTGGCCTTAATCCATGATTAAATTACATACTCCTTATTTTCTTCTAGCACACCCACATTCCACATAAACTACTTTGAACTCTCCACCAGTCTTAATATTGTGAGATAATGGTTTGCGGCATTGTTGGCATTCAGTAAATCCATGATATTCCTCTACTGGAACTATCTTGTATGCCCAAGATTTTGCAGATTCATCCCAATACACTGAATTAATTTCAGTGGGATTATCCATGAATGATTTTATTTTGTTTCTTTTAATAATTTACGATACCCTGCACACTCTTTGCAGATTGGTTTATTCTTGTATTTTGGATTGCCATCAGTAATTTTGAGTTTGCCTTCTACTAGTTTACAAATACAACATACAGCCATGGTGGATATGATAATTTGCAATTAATAAATCAAATTTTTTACACTCTGAGAAGTTTAAGAAGAAAAATCAACATTATTTATGAGTGCAGATCAGAGAGCATTTTTGTGGATAGTGCAAAACCAGAGAAGAATACGTGAAGAATACATTGAAAGTATTTCTTAAAGATCCTTCCATAATTTGTAGATGGCAGATGAGTTAGCTAGAATTGTAAAGCGATTAAGTGAGATTGATGAAAAAATTGATGATATTTCAAAACAATGGCTAGTACTCAAACATCAATATCGAGTAACTAAAGATAGTACCATTAGAGATGAGATAAAGAAAAAATGGAAAAAATTACAAAAGAAGAGCGATACTTTGAAAAAAAGACGTCAATTAATTATTGAAAAGAAAAAAGACATTGAAAACAAAAAGAAATGGAAAGGTTGGAAATGAAATATTCCAATCTAGATTTTAAATCAGATAGTGTAGTAGTTATTTCATGAAGCCTCAATCCTGTAGAAATTGTGGTAAAGAACTATGGGAGAATCAAAAATTGTGTCCTCACTGTGGGAAGGATAGAGGACAAGATGATCCAGAATAATCAGGATTGTCAGAAAACCTTAATTCTCATCTAAGCTAATTAGATCAAATTGGTTTGCTTTAGATGTGATGGAAAAGGTAAGTTCAAAAATGAATTTGGTCTAATGGAAAAATGTACGTCATGTCAAGGTGCTGATATGACTTTTGAAAAGGCAGTTGCAGAACCTGATTCAGATGAAGAAGGATATTAGATGAATACTGTACAAATTATAGCAATAGCTGTTGCAATTTCAGTAGCTTCAATATTTGTAATAAGTGAAATAATTTGGTATTTTGCCAATCAAGAATTTGAAAAAGCCAGAGATGAATTAAAAGAAAGTTTGGAAAATCCATTTGAAGAACAGTATGATTCAATTTCAGAACAAAAAGAACCAATTAACATTCCACCATAATTTCATTTGAATTTGCTTAGAACTTGATAGTGATGCTTTTAGGCAATAATTTCAAAAATTGATCATGTCAGAGTTAATTACAGAGTATTTTACCTGTAAGATTTGTAAAGAGAATCACCCGATCTCCTTTGATGAATTTGATGATATACCAACTACATGCAATAGTTGTTGGTTGAAAATGAAGATGTGGCAAAGATATGATGATTAGATGTTACTTTGTTTTCAGGCAAATTCGTATAATTCACACTTGAAAATATCCTACTTCTGATAAATAATACAATTCACTTACTATGACATGGTAAAAGAAGGAAATGCCTGTGAAAGATGCCATAAATTAGATGGTGTTGGTAAGATGACTCATTACAGAAATCATGGATTAGATGAATTACTTTGTCAAGATTGTATTAAAGAGATTGACGATTATTATTCTCTTACATGTTCAAAGTGTGGAAAACCAGCACACATGAGAGGTAACTTGATTGAATTTGAAAATAAGAAAATCTGTACAATTTGCATGGATGAAATTAAAATCAAAGAAATGAATAAACAAGATATTGATTTTTAAGATATAATGCAGTATAGTGTGTATGGTACTTGTATGGATAGGAATTGCAATAGGAATTTTGTTAGTAGTAATTCTAATTATTAAGATAACTAAAACTAATCCTCGCGAGGTAGCAGGAATGGACATGCATTGTAGAAAGTGTGGACTAGAAACTAGAGGACTAAAGTGTCCAAAATGTGAAAAAGAATCCAAATCATTTGGAGTCTAGTCTCAATTATAATCGAATATTGAATAGTATAGAACCAACAACTAGAGGTTGTCTGTAATTGCTTTAGTAAACTCTGTAGTACTCATCTCTCCACCAATATCTCGAGTTTTAGCCCCTGTTTTTACCAAATCAAAGATAGTACTCTCCAATTTGGTACCTACTTCAATGACTTTAGAGTCATTATTTTTTGCACCAAGCCAATCACACATCATTTTAATGGAGAGTAAAAACGAGGACGGGTTTGCAATGTTATTTCCTGCAATATCAAATGCAGCACCATGTACAGGCTCAAATAATGCAAAATTATCTCCAATGTTAGCAGCTGGAGCCATCCCCAATCCACCAACTACTTGTGAAGACTCATCAGACAAAATATCTCCAAACAAATTCGTAGTAACTATAACATCAAACTGTTCTGGTTGACGAATTAAGTTCATTGCACATGCATCAACATACATCTCCTCAAATGATATCTCGGGATATTCTTTTGCAACATCTCCACAAGATTTTGCAAACAATCCATCTGTAACTCGCATCACATTGTTTTTATGAACACATGTTACTTTTTTCATGGAATCTCGTTGTGTAGCTGTCTCAAATGCATACTTTGCAATTCTCTTAGAAGCTTTCTCAGAAATAGTTCTTAATGCAACTGCTGCACCATCAACTAAAAACTCGTTACCAGTATAAAGATCCTCAGTGTTCTCTCTAACTATTACCATGTCTATGTCATCACGTAATGCTGGCATGTGTGGGTAGGACTTTGCAGGACGAATATTGGCATACAAATCAAGCATTCGTCTTAACACTACAATAACATCAGCTGCTGACTCTCCAACAGGAGCCTTCAAACACACATCAGAATCTTTGATGATGTTAACTGTCTCATCAGGAAGAGGATTACCTTCCACTTCAAGTGCTTTGTCTCCTGCTAACAACTTTGTAACTTCAAATTTTACATCAGATTTCTCCATAATACTATCAAGCACTGAAACTGCAGAATCAGATAACTCAGGACCAATTCCATCACCTGTAATTAATGATATTTTATACATGAGATATAGCAGTAAAAGGGAATTTTAAATGATTACATGGATATAATGTTAAATATTAAAAAAGTGCATAAGATCATAAGGTAAGACGAATTTTGAGAAAAATCGAGGCGATAGTTAGAAGTTCAGTAGTTCATGATGTTCAAGATGCACTAGCAGAAATTGGCATTCCAACATTTTCAAGTTATCAGATTCAGATTTCAGGAATTCACAAAAGTCACGAAGGATGGAGAAACAAGACAAGTGATTTTATTCCAAAATCAAAGATAGAGATTCTATGTACAAAAACAGATGAAGGGAAAATAATGAATACAATTCAAAATGCGGCAAAAACTGGAGATAAGGGGGATGGAATTATCTCTTCGTATGAAATTGATACACTAATCAAAATTAAAGACGGTGAAACTGGAGAAAACGCGCTCTAAGTTTTATTTTTTTTAACATCTTTGAGCATTTTTTTGAATACTGAATTGGCATCAGCTGTATTCTCATAAGTACTTGCTTTCAAGATTACATTCTTTGGTAGTTTTATGGTAAATGTTGTTGGGTTGTTTGTAACAGTGATTGTACCACCATGTTGTTCTACAATATTTTTACAAATACCTAAACCCAAACCAGTTCCAGATACTTTAGTTGTAAATAACGGCTCAAAAATTTTAGAGATGACATCATCTGGAATACCAGAACCTGAATCCTTAAAAGAAATACTCAAAAATTCATCTTCGTCTTTAATTGAAACTGTAATTGTACCATTATTTTCAATTGATTGAATCGAGTTTGTAATTAGATTAGAGAAAACAGAACGGAGTTTTGTTTTATCACAATTAAGGGCATAGTCATCTTCAGGTAATGTAATTTTAATTCTATTTGGAATCTCAATGTTTGCAACAGCATTTTTCAAAAGTTCAATAATTGAAGAGTATTCTATTTGAAGTTCGGCAGTCCTTGAAAATTGCAAAACATCTTCTATTATGGTAGTCATTGATTCTGCAGAATCATACATTCGTTTAACAAACTGTTTTGATTTTTCATCTAGATTTGTGCCTAGATTCCTACTTAGCAAGTCAAGATTAGCTTTGATTACAGTTAGAGGATTTCTAAGGTCATGAGATAGACGAGAAGCCATAGTACCCATTGCAGAAACTTTTTCAGCATTAATTACAGATTTGGATAGTATGAGATTCTTTGCTACAAGTCTTAACACATAAAACATCAATCCACTCATAGAAAATCCAACAATAGGAATAGCAATCAAAACTGTTGCATCTATTGTACTAATATTTTCAAGTCCTTCGTATACAAATATCCAATCTCTATTACCTATCGAAGTAGGAATTGATTTTGAAAAATCAGGATTCCCAAATTCATAGTTGGTTATATCATCAGAATTAAAAAATAGATTTTCATCAGAGACATGAGAATCATAAATTTTTAATCGCAGGTGCTCAAATGAATAGTCATCAACATTATTTTGAATAAAATCATTTATTCTAAACACATTATAGACTATACCTTGCAAACTATCAGGATTTTCATTAGAATAAACTGGAACTAACATTAAGAATCCATTTTGTACATGTTCATCAATTTCTTGAACAAGAATTATTTTTCCAGTGAGTGTTGTAGTTCCAGTTTCTATGAGAGCATTTACGGCATCTCTTCTTGTTTGCTCAAAATAGATATCATATCCAATTGCTTGCTGATTACGAATATCTAATGGCTCTAAAAATATTACGGGATAATATTCATCTCTGTCTCCAGCAGGTTTGATATCAAAACTATCGTACCCATAACTTGTCATTTCATCAATTAGCATCTGACGATCTTCATGTAGAATATACTGGACATAACCTACACCTTGAAGTCCTGGAAACTTTGTCTCAATATGTTTTGCATTAATAAAAGACCTCCATTCAGAAAGTTCCACTTTATGTGATGCAGCAAAAAGACCCTGTGCTCCAGTTAACACTTGCTCATAATCTTCAAGTTCATCAGTAATTACCATAGTCATTAGGTAAGTATCATCTTGGAAATTTTGATTTTCAGATTGAAATATGCTATAAAAAGTACCAACCCAGATAGTAAATGTAAGAGAAATAGAGATAATTAATACTGACCATGCTAGCTTTCCAAGCTTTTGCATGATTTTTTTGATTTTTACAGATTAAAGATAATCGTGATTAAATTTATTGGGCGATGTATCAAATTTTAGAAGTTAGTTTACCTGTTTTTCTTTTAGCATCTTTTTGAGCATTATTCTATTAATTCCATCAATTACTGCCTGAACACTAGTAGTTACAATGTCTTCTCCAACTGATTTTGCTGAAACTCTATTTCCTTGAGCATCCTCTACACTGATAGTTACCTCACAGAGTGCATTAGCTCCACCAGAAATTGATGCAAGGGCATAATCCTTGATTCTAATCTCAGATATTTGTCCTGTAATCTTTTGAATTGCATTAAGTGATGCATCAACTGGACCAACACCGTGATCAGTTCCAGAGTACTCTTTTCCATCAATGTTTAATTTTACAAATGCATAAGGCATTGTTCCAATTCCTGTCGATACTGAGAATCCAGTTAATTGAACAATTCTCTTGATTCCTTTATCTCCCAGAACATCACTTGCAATAGAGAGCAACTCAACATCTGAGATTTGTTTTCCTTGATCGCCCAATACCTTGACTTTGTCTAAGATTTGTTGTGATTGTTCATCATTTGGTTTGACTCCAAATTCTGCAAGCATTGCATTCATTCCATGAATTCCTGCATGTTTTCCAACTTTGAGTCTCCGCTTTCTTCCAACTAACTCAGGACTAATTGGCTCGTATGTAAGAGGATTATTCAACACGCCATGTGTGTGAATTCCAGACTCGTGTCCAAATGCATTATCGCCAACTATTGCCTTGTTTGGCTGAACTTTGATGCCTACAATCTTTGAAATGTATCTAGATGTATCATAGATTAATTCAGACTTGATGTTTGTTTCATATTTTTGATCATATGGAAGACATTGTAATGCCATGGAAAATTCTTCTAATGATGCATTACCTGCTCGCTCACCAATTCCATTAATTGTAACATGTGCACATGATGCTCCTGCATGAATTCCAGATAATGCATTTGCAACTGCTAATCCAAAGTCATTATGACAGTGAACACTTACTGGAAGTTTTGTTACCTCAACTGTGTCTCTAGTCAATTCTGCCATGTATTCTGGAGTACAATATCCTACTGTATCAGGAATGTTAACTCTGTCTGCTCCTGCTTTGGCAACTGCACTAAATACTTTTTTCAAGAATTCTCTATCAGTTCTTGTAGCATCTTCAGCTGAAAACTCTACTTGAAGACCACGTGATTTTCCATACTCTACTGCTTCAATTGCTTTTTCAAGTGCTTGGTCTCTAGTCATCTGGAGTTTATGCTCCAAATGAATATCAGAAGTTGCAATGAAAGTATGAATGTAATTTAATCCAGCATCAACTGCAGCATCAATATCTTTTTTGATAGTTCTAGTTAATCCTGCAATCTCACAAGATAATCCTTCAGCAGTAATCATTTTGACTGCTTTTAATTCACCTTCTGAAATTACTGGGAATCCTGCTTCTATTGCATCAACTCCAAGTTCATCAAGTTTTTTTGCAATGGAGAGTTTTTGATCTGGCGATAAGGAAACACCAATTGTTTGCTCTCCATCTCTTAATGTTGTATCAAATATTCTGACTTTCATGATCCACTCCTCTGCAATGCTGCAACACCAGTACGTGCAACTTCAATAATTCCAAATGGTTTTACTAATTCTTCAAATGCTTGGATTTGATCAGGAGTTGCAGTTAATTCTACCATAAGGGAATCCTTTTTCACATCGTGTACTTTGCCACCATATGCATTAGCGATTTTGTTTACTTCCATGCTATCATTTGCATTACTGAGTTTTATCTTAAAAATACTGAGTTCACGATATACAGTTTTGTGCTCATCAAGATATTTTACTTCTACAGTATCAATCATTTTATCGAGTTGCTTTACAATCTGCGCTACCTGCTTTTCATCACCAATAGTGGTAATTGTCATCCTAGAATACTCCGGATTTTCAGTTACACCTACTGAGATGCTATCAATATTAAAGTTCCTTGAACGGAAAAGATGAGTTACCTTAAACAAGATTCCCGGTTTGTTTTCAACTATTAAAGAAAGAATTGCCCACATGATTAATCACTATGATGGTAAGATCATATCCTCAAGCGAAGTTCCAGGAGCTACAAATGGTAACACGTCTTCTTCAGGATCAATTGGAATATCAATTACAGTTGCAACATCACTACTTAATGCAGCTTTGATTGCCTTGTCAAGCTCATCCATGGATTGTGCTCTAATTCCTTGAGCTCCATAAGATTCTGCTAATTTAACATAATCAGGAATGTGTGCTTGGTCTACACCAATCATTCTTCTCTCATAGAAGGTTCTCTGCCATTGAGCTACCATCCCTAAAGTATAGTTGTTTAAGACAAACACAATTACCGGAATGTCTTCTTGTATACAAGTTGCAAGAGAGTTTTCAGTCATTGCAAAGCTACCATCACCTGCAACATCCACTACAGGAACATCTGGACGTGCAACTTTAGCACCAATTGCTGCTGGGAATCCCCAACCCATTGTACCAAGTCCAGTTGAACTAAAGAAAGTACCAGGTTGAATTACATCATAGAATAATGATGCCCACATTTGGTGTTGTCCTACTTCAGTAGTTACAACAGCTTCTGGAGGCAATAACTCACGTAGTTTACGTAAAATTTTAGCGGCACCCATTTCACCTGGATGAAGTTTCAAGTTTTCTTTCCAGTATGCTTTAGTCTCTTTGACATGTTTTATCCATGCACTCTCTTCGGTTTTCTTAACTGCTCTTTGCAAAAGTAATTTTATCATTATTCGAAGGGATACCTTAACATCTCCAACTACCGCAAGTTGAGCTGTTTGATTTTTACCAATCTCTGCAGGATCTACATCCATGTGAATGATTTTAAGACCCTTCTCAAATGTCTCAAAGGTTCCAACTGATCTATCAGAAAAACGAGTGCCTATTGCTAATACACAGTCAGCTTCTGTCATCATTTTGTTTGCCTCTGCATGTCCATGCATTCCAATTGGACCTAATGACAATGGATGATTTTCAGGAAATGCACCTTTACCTTTGAATGTAGTTACTACTGGAAGCATAAGAGTTTCAGCAATAGATTGTAATTCAGCAAAAGCTGATGAGATAATAGTTCCTCCACCAGCTAAGATGATTGGTTTTTCTGCATTAAGTAACATATCAATTGCTTTTTGACATGCAACAATGTCAGGATCAGCCCAAGGATGATAACCTTGTATTCTGAATTCATCTGGAAATTCCATCTCTGCTGTACCTGTTTGAACATCTTTTGGAATGTCAATTAGTACAGGTCCTGGTCTACCAGTTTCTGCAATGTAAAATCCTTTTCTTACAGCTTTTGGAACATCAGCTGCAGTTCTTGGTTGATATGCATATTTTACAACAGGGTTTGACATTCCAACAATATCACTTTCTTGAAAGGCATCTTTTCCAATCATTGCTACTGGCACTTGACCAGTTACTGCAATCATTGGAGATGAATCTGCTTGTGCAGTTGCAATTCCAGTTAGTATGTTAGTGGCACCAGGTCCTGATGTTGCAAAACAAACACCTGGTTTTCTACTAACTCGACCAAACCCATCAGCCATATGGGATGCTGATTGCTCATGTCTAGCTAAAATATGTCTAATATTACATCTAGCAAATTCATCATACATTGGAAGGTTTGCACCTCCCGGTAAGCCAAACACCTGTTTGACATCTTCCTTCTCCATGGCCGTCATCAAGGCCTTTGCACCAGTCATTGTTTCCATTTTATTCATCAATTCAATCTCCATAATTTTAATGTGTTAAAATTTTGAGCACACTTTACAGTAGAACAACTAGCAAACCGTTGTCAATAATTTCAGTTAATTTTGTGCTCATTGAAATCAAAAATAAATCGAGTTGATAATTAATAAAGATTATCAGAAAAACAATCGTGATTTTACCCATATCAAGCCAGAAGACTTAAACTAATTATTCTCACATTTCAAAATGGTTGCTTTGTCAGATAGTGAAGAAATCATAAAAGTTATTGAAACACTATTTCAATCTGGAATAACAAAAGACATGTCTGTATTAAGAGATATTCATCTTAATGATCCTAAATTTTCAAGTTTCAGTGATCTGCCACCATATGATCTCAAAGACTATCAAAATACAATAGAGTTAGAAGAATTAAGATTTGTTAGCATTTCAGACTATAGTTATGAAATACAAAATCCAAAAATTAGTATCTTTGGAGAAACAGCAGTCGTTGCATTAGAATTAATTCAAAAAGGAATGCTGGTGGATACTAAAGCATACACTGGGGAACATATGGAAATTAAAGGACGTGCAACATTTGTTTTAGTAAAACAACCAACATGGAAAATTGCACATATTCATCTATCAAAGATTAGTGGATAGTCTATTTCTTAGTAGGATTAGGTTTGTTTTGAGGCTTTTTTGGTTTGTTTGATTTTGGTTTATTTCCTTTTTGTTTAGGTTTGTTTTGAGGCTTTTTTGGTTTGTTTGATTTTGGTTTATTGGATTTTTTTTGATTAGGTTTATTTCCTTTTTGTTTCTTTTTTGGACCAGTATTAACTAGATGTTGGTATAGTTTGTATGCTTGATCAACATTTGAATTTCCATGTACTATAGAACGAACTGCTTTAATCATTGCAACAGGATGTTCTGATTGCCAGATGTTTCTTCCCATATCAACACCTACTGCACCACCTTTGATTGAGTTGTATGTTAGTTGTAATGCATCACGTTCTGGAATTTTCTTTCCACCTGCAACAATTATTGGAACAGGACATGATTCAACAACTTTTTCAAAATTATCACAATAGTATGTTTTAACGATATGTGCTCCTTGTTCAGCTGCAATCCTGCATGCCAATGATAGATATCGTGCATCTTTTCCTAATTCTTTTCCAACTGCAGTAACTGCCAATACAGGAATTCCATATTGTTCTGCTTCACTGACTAGTTTCCCAAGATTTACAATAGTTTGATATTCATATTTTGAGCCAACAAAGATAGACATTGCAAGTGCACTAGCATTGAGTTTAATGGCATCTTGAACAGATACTGTAATGTCTTCTTGAGACAAGTCATCACCAATAATGCTTGAACCACCAGATACTCTCAATACCATCGGAGTATCAGTAGCTGCATCAACGGATGTTCTCTGAACACCTCTTGTAACCATCAAAGAGTCACAATGTTTCAGGAGGGGTGCAATTACCTTTTTTGGATTCTCTAATTTTTCAGTAGGGCCAAGGAAATAACCGTGATCAACTGCTAACATTAATGCTCGATTATTATGTGGTTTAATGATTTGTGAAAGTCTATTTTTTAATCCCCAGTCCATTTCTCTTCGATTTTGAAAGAATGGAAATACCTTTCTTAAGCCTTTCTTATTTTGTAATGATTATTTTCATTGCATTATCACCAGTGCGCGCATGATCAAATGCTTTTTGAGTATCAGTAATTGGATATGTATGCGTGATTAGTTGCTTGACATCTATTTGAGATGATTCAATAAGTTCAAGTGCTTCTTTGGTATCTTTGTCTGAAGCAGCATAACTAGTAACAAGAGTAATTTCTTTGGAGTAAATTTTACTCATATCCAAATCTAATGATGCATCTTTTGAAGGAACACCAAACATCATAATGAAGCCTCCTTTTCTTACCATATCAATCGCATCTTCTAGTGCTTTGAGACTGCTAGTCGCAACAATTGCCACATCGACTCCCATTTCATTAGTCTGATCTAGAATCTTTTGCTTTCTGTCTTCATTCACTGAATTAATTGATTCAGTAATGTTGAATTTTTTTGCAAAGTCTAACCTAAAATCATTAATATCAAAACAGAAAATTTTTGAGAATTTTTTTGATAGAGCCAACATTACATGCATCATTCCAGTAGGGCCAACTCCAAAAATTGCAGCAGAGTCACCTTCCTGATAAGGAAACTTACTCCATGCTCTTACACAACATGCCAATGGTTCAATCATTGCAGCTTCCTCAAAGCTTAGAGAGTCAGAAATTTTTAGAACACCACCATGAGACACATTCCATGCAGGTACAACATATTCTTCAGACAAACCACAAGGAGAAAGGTTAGTTTCATAGTATTTTGGACACATTGTTTCATTGTTGTGATTGCACAAATGACAATCATAACAAGGAACATGATGATGAGTAAATACTCTATCACCTTTTTGAAATTCAGATACCCCAGAACCAACATCTAAAATTACACCTGCAGGTTCATGACCTAAGCGCATTGATGGTTGTCCATATTGACCAAAGACTTTTTCCAAGTCAGAACCGCAAATTCCACAAGCATTCATCTGAACTAAAATGTCACCATTGTCTAGTGTTGGTTTTTGTGTTTCATCAACAGAGATTATAGAGGGTTCTTTAACTGATGCTGTTTTCATGGATAAACATTAGAATATTGATTATAAGTAGATTAAATCATACACCAAGAATCTTCTTGAGCATTACTCTGTAATCGACTTCAACTTTTTCACTTCCGACTGAAGGTAATGCAAAAACGAGAGTGTCTTTTTCAGCTCGTAGTGCTGTTAATTTATCACCAATTGATTCAGAGATATCATCACTGACAAGAATTAATCCAACATCAGAATTATCAGTTAATTTCTTAATTTCATCATAAGCTTTGTCAGGTGTTTCAGTAATTACACCTGGAACCCCAGCCAATTGGAAACTAGTGACAAATGATTTGTTACCGACAGTGAAGAGTTTCACAGTTAAAATTTTTGTCTATTCTAATTTAACCCTTTTTGGCAGGTAGTAATTCAGGAAAGATTGATTTAGTTTAAAAAATCACTGAATCCATGGCAGAAATTGATACTGGAAAAGATGTCTATCTTTTCCTTCATGGAAGAATGGATCTCAATGAAAAAGCAATGAATGCACTTACTACAAAGGGATTTGCAAGTGACAAAGTCACCATGGCCTTACCAAATAAAGTTGGAAATGTAGGGGACTACATGGCAATGTTGTGGATGCCACCAAATCCAGATCATATCAAAATTCAACAAATTACCAAAGTTGAAGAGGTAGAACCAGAGGGAATGATTGGTCTTTGGAAGGGTGTTTCAAAAGACGATATTGATACTATACCATTAGAGTAAAGTCAACTGAATCCAGCACCAAAGTCAGTACCTTTATCTAACAGATCACCCGAATCTGCATTTTTTAATTTTCTAAAAAGAAGGGTTTCATAAACTATTTTCATTGCTTCTTCATCATCAAGATCGCAATCTTCTTTGACTTGATTTTTGTATTTTTCTAATTTTGCAGTATCTTGTTCATCAGCTGAAACATTATCATGAACCATTAGATTTGCAATTTTTTCAATTTCAGAATTATGTTTAACATCATCCATAATTTTTTAACAAATTTCTAGTTATTAATACATTCGAATAACTAATCATTATAAATCAGAAATTAATCCAGAAAGAAAATCAGAATATTCTTCATCAGAGAAAACAATTTTCTCAATTTTATTTTCTTTTTGAGCTAGTTCTGCAGATTCCAAATGATAACAACTAGTTTTTCCATTTAATTTACCAAAGTAAAATCCTGGACAAGAACAATAAACACCATCAGGATCAACCCAGTATTCACCTCCTTTACCCACAACTGTCCAGATTTTTCTTTGACTGGGCTCAAAAACATGGAGTTTTACACGTTTTGCAGAAACCATAGATTCAACACGGTCAACTTCCTTGTTCACAAGGATTTAATCAGATATCTGTGGTATAACTATAATGCTGCAAACCAGAATAGTTCCATCAAAACCTGCATTGATTCTAGAAGGAGAAAAAAAGAATCTCATAATCACAGATATTCACATAGGATTTGAAAACAGTATGGTATCAAATGAGATTTTTATAGGTAAAAACTCTACAATAAATGAAACAATTCAAGAATTATCAGAAATTATAGATGCAGAAAATCCAGATTCAGTGATTTTGTTAGGAGATATCAAATCAAGCATCAAAAGCATTTCAAGAAATGAATGGGATGAAGTTCCAATGTTTTTTGAAAAAATTAGAAAAAAATGTGATGTAATACTAGTTCCAGGAAACCATGATGCTAACATACAGAGATTGGTTCCAGATAATATTTCCATGATTAGTTCAACAGGAATGGTTGAAGAAAATATCTTGCTGACACATGGACATACAATGCCTTCAGAGAATTTTTCTCATGTTGATAAGATTATCATGGGTCATGTACATCCAGTGTTTTTTCAAGAAGATTCTGTAGTTAATGGGCAAAGGGTTTGGATTTCATTTAAGACAGAAAAAGAAAACATTTTTCCAAACAAATCAGGAGATATAGAAATTACAATTATTCCATCATTTAACAAGTACTTTTATGCAACACATAGAAAAAAATACAAAAAATCAATTTCACCAATTATTGACAAAATTAAATCGATATCTACTGCAAAAATAGTCACACTTGATGGAACAATTATTGGAAACGAATCAATAATTGATCAGGTAATCTAATCAAATTTTGTTTCAAAAGTTCTCTTATGTGCACAGTTAGGACATCTTTGTGTATTTGACCAAACTTTTACAGTCGCAGAATATGGAACTCTACGATCATAAGAGTGAGCACAATTACGGCATACGACAGTAGTAGGATAGCTATTCTTATTCCAATCATCATCTGGTTCTCGTGAGAATTTTTTAATTAATTTACGTCCCTTGTCAGTAATTCTATAAAGTGTCATCTCATGAAATCCAGGTTTATCATCATATGGAATTCTTTGAACGTGACCGTTCTCATCAAGAAATACCAAAATATCTTTGAGTTTGAATTCTGCAATTTTTGTCTTTGCAAAATTTTTCTTTACGCTGTCTAATAGATGCAAAAATCTAATTCCGTCAGAGTCAAATTTTTCAATCTTGTTTAGAACCTCATCTAACTCTTTATCTGAGAATTTTTTTGCCATAATGTTTGATAGTGTGCTTGTGTTTAAATTTTTTAAAACTATTCTAGTTTATCATAAGGCTCAATTGGTTCTTTGGTAGTTTTATTATCTTTGAGCCACTCCAAAGTCTTTACAAAAGAATCTGCCAATTCAATTGTAGTCAATACAGGAATTCCCAATTCCAATGACTTTCGCCTAATTTGGTATTCATCATCTAGCATGCCAACATATTTTTCCAATGTAGAAGTACTTGGAATGTTAATGATAAAGTCAATCTTTCGTCCATAAAGAAGATCAGCAATGTTTGGTTTTCGTTCAGGTTCTGAAATTTTATGAACTATTTCTATTTGACCCACTTTTTCTTCAAAGAATTCTGCAGTATGTTCAGTTGCTAAAATTTTGAATCCAAGATGTTTGAGTTTTGCAATACTTGAAACTAATTTTTCCTTGTTTCGCTCACCACCAACAGTTACAAGAGCTGTTCCCTTATCTGGTAAATTATAACCAACAGATGTCAAACCTTTGGATAGTGCATCATGGAAACTATTTCCAAAACATGCAGCCTCACCAGTTGACTGCATCTCAACTCCTAATGCAATATCTGCACCATCTAGTTGCATAAAGGAAAACTGTGGAACCTTGATTCCATAGTTGTGAATCTTTTGCCACTTGTTTTCAGGGATTTTAGGTAGCGGTTTGCCCAAAATAGCCTTAGATGCAAGGGAAATCAGGTTCAGTTTAACAAGTTTTGAGACAAATGGCATAGAACGCGATGCTCTAATATTTAGTTCAATTACATATACATGATCATCATGAACCAAAAATTGCAGGTTAAATGGACCAATTACATTAAAAGTTAATGCAATCTTTTTTGTATAGTCATTGATGGTCTCAATGATTTTATTACTTAGACGCCATGGTGGAATACACATCATAGCATCTCCAGAGTGAACACCAGCACTATCAATGTGCTCAACAATTGCACCAATGACTACTTCTTTACCATTACTGATTCCATCCACATCTACCTCAAGGGAGTTTAACATGAATTTGGATATCACAACTGGATGGTCAGGAGAAACATCAGCTGCTTCTTTGACATATGTTTTTAGTTCTTCTTGAGACCAAACAACTTTCATTGCTGCTCCTGATAAAACGTAAGAGGGTCTTACAATTACAGGAAAACCAACTTCTAATGCAAAGTTTTTGGCTTCATTGATATTTGAAAACGCTTGCCAACGTGGTTGTTGTATGTGAAGTTTATCAAGTTCTGCACTAAACTTCGAACGGTCTTCAGCTCGGTCAACATCAATTGCACTGGTTCCCAAAATGTTAACACCACGCTGTGCAAGTCCAGGAGTTAGATTATTTGCAGTCTGTCCACCAACACAAGTAATTACTCCTTTAGGATTTTCAAACTCTGTAATGTCTAGAATTCTTTCTTGAGTTAATTCTTCAAAGTATAGTCGAGTACAAATATCATAGTCAGTTGAAACGGTTTCAGGATTACAGTTAACTACTGAGACATTTTTCTCACCATTTTCTTGAAGACCCCAAACCATGTTAACAGTTCCCCAGTCAAATTCTACACTACTTCCAATTCGGTAAGGTCCTGCACCAACTACAATGATTCCTTTCTCATCTTGTGGAACCACTATATCATGAGAATTTCCACCATAAGTCATATAGAGATAGTTTGTAACTGCAGGCCATTCAGCAGCAAGTGTATCAATCTGCTTTACAGCTGGAATCACACCTAATTTCTTTCGTAAATCACGTACCTCATCAGGAGATTTCTCCTTTACACGGGCAATCTGCTTGTCTGAAAAGCCTAGTTTTTTGGCCTCCCACATTAAGGATTCATCAAGTTTTGATTCTTTGAGTTTTGATTCAGTGTTTATGATATTTTTTATCTTCTCAATAAACCAAGGATCAATTGAAGATAGTTTGTAGATTTTATCAACTGATATTCCCATTTTGAGTGCAATTGCAACGTTATACAATATTTGATCATCATGATGAGAGAGTTTAGATTCAATTTCTTCTTCAGTGTATGTCTTTCCGTTTGCACGGTTGAGAACTAATCCATCATTTCCGATATCTAACATTCGAATTGCCTTTTGTAAAGATTCTTCAAATGTTCTACCAACTGCCATTACTTCTCCAACGGACTTCATTGTAACTCCAAGCTTTCGGTTTACTAATTCAAACTTTGAAAAGTCCCATCGAGGATGTTTACATACAATATAATCAAGTGATGGTTCAAAGCATGCAGTAGTGCTCTTTGTGATTCTGTTAACTAGTTCTGATAAATTATATCCTAACCCAATCTTTGCAGACATGTATGCAAGTGGATAACCAGTTGCTTTGCTAGCCAGAGCTGATGAACGTGAAAGACGTGGATTAATCTCAATTGCAACATATCTGTCTGAATCAGGAGATAGTGCATATTGTATGTTGCATTCACCTACTATTCCAACATGTTTTGTTGCACGCAATCCTGCAGTACGTAACATATGGTATTCATGATTATCAATTGTCTGTGATGGTGCAACTACAATATTATCTCCAGTGTGAACTTTCATTGAAAGAACATTTTCCATGTTACATACAATGACGTTGTTACCATCATAATCTTGCATTACTTCATACTCGATTTGTTTCCAATGACCAATGTATTCTTCAATTAGTACTTGCCCTACTAGACTTGCCTTAAGACCTCGCTCTACAATTTCATGTAGTTCAATCTCGTTGTGGGCAATTCCTCCACCACGACCGCCCAAAGTATATGCCACTCGAATAATGACAGGATATCCTAGTTCTTCTGCTGCCTTTTTTGCATCCTCAAAGTTTGTGACAGTTTTACTTTTTAGTACAGGCACTCCTGCCTCAGTCATAGAGTCCTTGAATAGCTGCCTATCTTCAGTTCTCTGAATTCCAGGAATTTGGGTTCCAAGTACATTGACATCATATTTTTTGAGAATACCAGATTCCTCTAGCTTGACACCACAATTTAGAGCAGTCTGTCCACCATATGCCAACATAATTCCATCTGGCCGTTCTTTTTCAAGGATAGATTCTACATATTGTGGAGTCACAGGTAAGAGATACACTTGATCTGCAAATCTAGTATCGGTTTGAATTGTTGCAATATTTGGATTGATTAAGACACTTTTTAGTCCGTCTTCATGTATTGCTTTAAGACATTGACTTCCAGAATAATCAAATTCTCCTGCTT
>JBHHVF010000002.1:0-55386 GCA_046754145.1 Candidatus Nitrosopumilus sp. | reverse complement strand
TTTAGATGAATACACAATATAGTAATAATCAAAATAACATAGAAGAATATTGGAAACAAGAGTAGTTTTCCACATAGATTTTGATTATTTTTATGCTCAATGTGAAGAGGTAAGATCTCCAAAATTAAAATCAAAGCCAGTTTGTGTATGTGTGTATT
Organism: Candidatus Nitrosopumilus sp.; assembly: GCA_046754145.1. GTDB lineage: Archaea > Thermoproteota > Nitrososphaeria > Nitrososphaerales > Nitrosopumilaceae > Nitrosopumilus. Next base: position 55,228 of record JBHHVF010000002.1, on the reverse strand, counting down.
CTGACAGAGGAGGAGATAGTGGGGCTATTGCTACAGCAAATTATACAGCAAGAAAATATGGAGTAAAGTCAGGAATACCCATAGCATTTGCAAAAAAAAGACTTGAGAAAAGAAAGGATGCAGTGTTTTTACCAGTAGATTTTGACTATTATTCTGAAATTTCTGAGAAAGCAATGGAGATAATGAGTGAGAATGCAGATATTTTTGAATATGTAGGAAGAGATGAAGCATATCTAGATGTAACAAAAAGAGTTAAGAGTGATTTTAAAAAAGCAAGCCATCTTGCTCAACAAATTAAAAATTCAATTAGAGACAAAATAAAACTTAGTTGTTCAATAGGAATTTCACCAAACAAATTAATTTCAAAAATTGCATCAGATTTTCAAAAGCCAGATGGTCTTACTGTTGTATCTCCAGAAAAAGTTGAACAATTTTTAGAACCATTAGAAATTAGAACAATACCAGGTATTGGTAAAAAAACTGAAGAACGGTTTTCTGAAATGAATCTAAAAACAATTCAAGATTTAAAGAAATTAGATGTTTTTGCTTTGAATAAAGAATTTGGAAGGAAAAGTGGGACTTACATTTACAATGCAGCAAGAGGCATAGATAATGATCCGGTCAAAGAAAGAGAAGCTAGAATACAATATAGTAAAATAATGACATTAAAAAAAGATTCAAAAGATTATCAATTTCTAAATGAAAATCTATTAGAGTTATGTAAAGAAGTACATGATGTGGTAATGAAAAATAAACAAATGTTCAAATCAATTGGAATACACTTTGTTCAATCAGATTTATCAAATAAATCAAAATCAAGAATGTTAAGAAATCCAACCGCTAGTCTTGAAGAATTACAAAAAAATGCGTCTCAATTACTAAAAGAAGCTCTAGAAAATCAGACAATTACAATTAGAAGACTAGGGGTTAGAGTTTCAGAGCTTTCAGAAGTTCAAGGACAAAGTGACATTACAAGTTATTTCTAAGACGGTTTTGGGTTATCTTTTTCTAATTTCTTTAGACGCCTAGATTCTATCAATATTACAACTAGGATGAATGCAAATAGCCATGGCAAGAACATAATTTCACCTGCAATTTTGTGATATTCTTCCCATGCCACAGGATCTGTGGTAACTTTGAGAGCATACCAGGATAAAGAAAAAACTCGGAGTAAATTAACGGTAATTGTTCCAATTATTCCTAAAACAAAATACATTGCTTTTCGGTGTCTAGGAATATTCATCTTTAACATGAATGCCCCAATTACTAAAGAGAAGATGATTATACTATGAACACCTGCAGATGGCCAAAATACTTGTAGTGCCATGGAACCATGTTCACCACGTAAGAACATGACATTATCTTTGGCTACGGCAGTTCCAAGATCAAGTATAGTAATTAACCATACATTTGTTTGAACAAAGAAAGGAACAACGTATTGCAACGGTCCAAGTGTATCATATGGGAAAAATGCATCAAGTGAAAGAATTATCGCAGTTCCAGTCAGAAAGATAGGTCCTGCAGGTGCAATTCGTATCCATCGTTTTCCAAAGAACATACTTAATGCAGTAACTACAAAAATTGCCATGACAACAAAGTCCCACATCCATGTCCAAGAATAAATTAATTGTACGTCAAATTGTTCTGCAGATTCAATAATGTAGTCTCGTAAACCATATTCTAAAGAAATTAGATATAAAATTGTAAGAATTGCCATTGGTATTACTGCAAGTAATCGTTTTTTTGAAATGACAATTTTAAGACCAATAAGTTCAGCCACTATAAAGACAAGTGCAAAAAGATAGCCACCTCTTCCTTCATTCCAACTCCAAGCTACAGAATCAGGAAATGCAATCATTGAAAAAAGAATCGGACTAGAAATTATTAAAATTCCAATTATGAGATTCCAATTCTGCATTATGTTTAACCTAAAAAATGGCAAATAAATATATCAACCTTACAAGATTGATAATTCATTAGTTTTTCATAGAAATTGGGAAAAAGATGCTATTCTTCTGCATCTTCGATTTCATCAGAATCTGGATCTCTTTTATGAGGTCTAATTGGAACGTAGATGAATGTCACAATAATAATTCAAATGACTAAAAGATACATTCCAAGGTTGTAAAAATTTACCTAATAGGTAATTTCTAATACATCAAGGTCAAAATTTGATCTTACATTCAACTTTGAGAGATTTTACAGTGGTAAAATAAGTAACAGCCAAAATGGCAATAGCAATTATTCTAATTGGGATCTCATAATTTGTTAGAAATGTAGTTGCAGTAGCTCCCACAGAACCAAATGTAGAGATTACTGCAAACCCAACAGGACCACAGCTACATGCACCTGCAGCAGCGCCAATAATTGAACCAAAAATACCTCCACCCATTTTTTGTTTCGAACTTTTGAGGATATTTATCCGGAATATGTTCATTGGAATGACTAATGCAGACAATGCTGAAAGTGTTGTAATTAGTATAAAGCCAAATTCACTTCCAGATGGGATATGACTAACAAGATAAGGCTCTAAGAAAATATACTCAGATAATATCAACAATCCAACCATCATAGATACAAAAATTGCAGATGCTAAGAGAATGTATTTGGGATTAGAAAATACTAGTTTGATCATTTGTGCCATTTAGATCATAGAATCCATGATTTGTTTAAAGACAGGAAATGGTTGAGCGCCACTAATTTGTTGTTGCCCATCAGGACCTACTATAAAGAATCCAGGGGTTCCTCTCACACCATGATCTCTTGCTTGTTGAATATTATATTGAACACGTTTAGAATATTTACCAGAATCAAGACAACTTTCAAACAATTCCATATCAAGTCCTAAGCTAGATGCAAATGCTTTGAGTCTTTCAGAATTTGCCCAACCTCCATCAATTTTAGATTCTTGAAAATTATAAAGAGTGTCATGATACTCCCAATACATCCCTTGGTCTTCAGCACAATATGATGCTTGAGCTGCCTTTGGAGAATCTCTTCCCAAAAATGCCAAATCAACAAAAACTAGATTTGCTTTTCCAGTATCGATATAATCTTGAACTATTGCGGGTTTTGTATTATGAAACCAATTATAGCATTGATGACATTGATAATCACCAAATTCAACAATAGTAATTGGGGCAGATGTGTCACCTAAAATTGGAGAACCCATAGCCGTAGAAATTGTACCATGGGTCCTACCCATGTCAAGATTTACAGTTTCAGTAGGAGACGATGAATATGAGGCTGCTATCCCCACAACAATTGCTATAACAATGACGCCTATAATTACGCCTTTTTTGTTCATTATTAAAAACTGAAAGAATTGGTTAAAAAAACTTATTCCAAATTACGTGAAGAATTTCGTTTAAAGATATTTACAAACTTTGCGATGGCAGTGTCAATTGGGCATACTTCACAAGTAACATTTGATGAATGTCTATCAAAATGCTTTTCAAATTTTTCTCGTGATTCAAAAATTAAATCACATCTTTCACAATAAATCTTTGTTACATTATTTTTTGAAGGTTTTGTCACAGTTAATTTCTGTTCTTAGTGCTTATAAAGATCCTGTTGAAAATCAGTTAAAAAAAATCAGAGATAATGTATTCGCATATGAGTAGTAAGTTCAACTTCATATCGTGTCACAAATCCACAATGAGTACATGAAAACATCTCAGATTGTTGTACATCTTCATCATTTTCTATGATTTTACCAGAAATGGATGAAATTATTATTGTCTCATTATTAGAGATTACAGCAAAATTTTTGCCTTCATCAATTGACTCCAAATATTCCTTGATTGCAGAAATTACTAAAGTAGTATCAATAATTTCATCATCATCTAGAGCAGACAAGGTAAATTGATGATGTTTTAAGGTTGGAAGAGCTGCAACTTTGTCTGCTACATAAACAAGTAATTCATTTTTTATGGATAAAACATCCTTGCAATCTATTGTAAGCATGAAATTTCAGAGTCAAATCAGTATTTTAGTTTAACAATGATTATTATGGTTTGATATAGTAAATTTTGATAGATGGCAGTTTCAGAAACCTTTGGAATCGAAAAAGATCATGGGGAAGAAGTTATTGCATGGTTAAATGAACAAGCAAAATCCCAAGGCACTAAACTCGAAGCAAGACTATATGGGCATAATATTTCCACTAAAAATTTTGGAGATTTTGAGATGTTTTCATGGGTGGGTGATGTACAAATTGCAAGAAAATTAGTCATTAAGGCAAGTAAAAGATTCAAAGTAAAAGTTATCGAAGGAGGATACAAGCCAAAAGAAAAAATATTTAGAATGAAAAAATTTGATTATGCAAAAGTCAAAAAAGGTGACAAAACAATAGGACAATTAGAATTTGAAGTATCTAGATTTGGAAACAAGCAGTGGGAAATTCAAAATGAAGAACGACATTAATTTTAGAATGTTATGGAATGAATAAGAATGATTAAAGTAGGAGTTATTGGACTTGGAATGTTAGGAAATGCAGTTGCTTTACACTTATTAGATTCAGGTTTTGATGTAACAGTATACAATAGAACAAAAGAAAAAATAACTCAGGCAAAAGAGAAAGGAGCTAAAATTGCAATGTCACCAAAAGAAGTTGCAGAAAATTCAGAATTAATTATTACAGTAGTAAAAGATGCAAATGCAGTAAAAGATGTATCATTTGAAAAAGATGGAATCATAGAAGGAAAACATGAAAAACTAATTGTTGCAGATATGAGTACTATCGACCCATCAGAATCTAAAATCATATCAAAAAAATTTCAAGAACACAATATCAATAAATTAGATATTCCAGTAATGGGAGGACCAAATGTTGCCATAACAGGAAACTTAGTTATGATGGCATCAGGGGACAGAGAAAGTTTTGATCATTGCAAAAATGTTTTTGAAAAGATTGCAAATAGAATGTTTTTTCTAGGAGAAAGTGGAGTAGCCCACTCGATTAAACTAGCCATGAATTTACAAATAACCATGCTTGCGCTTGCATTATCTGAAGGAATTACTCTTGTCAAAAAGGCAGGGGTAGACCCAAAAATCTTTCTGGAAATATTGAATTCTACATATTTCAAAACAGGGATGAGTGAAAAAAAGGCATTCAAGATGATTGATAGAAAATATGATGTAACATTCACACTAGCTAATCTAAAAAAAGATATCAGTACCATGACAAATGCTGCAAAATCATTAGGAATTGATCTTCCAATGATCAATAAAGCTGAAGAAGTGTATGAAAATGCCATCAAAGAGGGATTTGGAGAGATGGATTATACAGGAATTATTGAATATATCAAAAAAATTAATGAATTGAAATAAAATCTAATTTACGAACGGAATATAACAAAAATTCTATAAGCTACGACAATAATGTGATTTTATGAGATTAAATGATAAAGTTGCCATAGTTACAGGTGCATCAAGTGATATTGGAAAGGGCATTGCCAAAAAATTTGTTGAAGAAGGAGCCAAAGTAGTTCTTGTTGCAAGAAAACTAGAAGGACTAGAAAAGGCCAGAAAAGAGATAGGAAATGAAGATGCAACTGCATCAATTACATGTGATTTAACTGATGAATCACAAGCATTGCAAGCAGTAAATCAAATTATGGATACTTATGGAAAGATAGACATCCTTGTAAACAATGCAGGAGCAATAAATGATCCAGTTCATTTTCACGAGATGCCAGATTCTGAAATAAAAAAACTCATTGACATAAACTTGTTAGGAGTATTTCACATGACAAAAGCTGTTTTATCAAAAATGTCAGAGGTCAAAAGCGGTGCCATAGTAAACATTGGTTCTATTTCAAGTGAAAGGGCAATCCCACGTGTTCATTTAGCAGTGTACTCTGCCACAAAAGCAGCAATTCCCATGTTTACAAAATCAATTGCAGTAGAATACGCAAGAAGAAATATCAGGTGTAATTGTGTCAATCCAGGAATAATTAATTCAGGCTCGATAAAGCCATATCTTGATGATCCTCAAGCAAGAAAAGTACTTGAAGAAAGACTACCTCTTGCAAGAGTTGGAGAACCAGAAGATGTTGCAAATGCAGTATTATACTTGGCATCAGATGAAGCAAACTGGGTTACGGGAACCGTCTTAAATGTTGATGGCGGTAAAACAGCTTCAGAAGGATAGTTGTTTCTGCAATAATGTTTTTGCTAGTAATTGTGACACTCTGATAGGTTCTGGAACCGACCCATGTAATGTTAATGCGTTTAGAAGATGTTTTACATCGTTTAAAGTACAACCTTCTTTTCGAATAAAAACATCGTGAGATGTATTTAGAGTAATTTTTTCTCGTTTACCTAATTTTTGATATGCAATAATCTTTGATTCAAACGAATTTGAGAAATGATGTTTAAGAGCATCTTCAAGCCCCGAAGAATCATTGTAAGATATTCCAATGATTGGAATTTTCAAAGACTCGTATAATTTTTTAATATTTATGATATTATACATAGATACTATCAATCCAGAAATCAAAACATAGCTAATATCAGGTCTCTGAAGATCATCATACATTTCCAGGATTGTATCAGTAGCATCATCACCTTCTAATGTTGCACTACCAAAAACAAAACCATCAATTACAAAATCTCGACGCATCACAATTCCAGAAAAGATAGATTTTAAAGAATTTTGTTTAAAGCTTTCAGCAATTGCAAGTCCACGTAAACCTTTTTTTTCAAGATGAAGAGATCTCATGATTCTTTTTCCTCACATATGCACGATAAGTTAGTCCAGTAACTATCATAATTATTCCAGTAACTATTGACCACATTACAAAAGATGAGATTTCAGGTTCTTCCATAATGGATTTTTAATTGTGAAACATCTAAAGTTTCGGTTCATAAATGGCCTGAAACATCTAAATAGATTTGATATAGACTGAATTTATGCCTGAAATTATATGTCCTGATTGTGGAAAACGCCTATTTCATGAGAATGAGACAACATTGAAGATTGAAGAGACGATTCACTCAAAATTCTGCAGGAAAGATGGTGGGACTCATAGTTTTATGCATAGGGATCCTGCACATATGGAAACTTTTGATTCAGAACGAGAAAACGACACAGCAGGTAATCCAGTTTTGAAAAAATAATCACCACAATATACCTCAAAATTATATTCTAGGTCTGTTGATTCAAGTAAATTGTCAGAAGAAAATCATTATGATTTAATAATTGTAGGAGGAGGTCCAGCTGGCTCATCTGCAGCATTTGCAGCTGCAAAAAATGGAATTAAAGTTGCATTACTTGAAAAAGAAAGTTCAATTGCAGAGACAGTTAGAACCAGTGGAGTGACATGGATTCAAAGTATCAAAGAGTTTGGAATTCCAGATGATTGTTTTAATCCAATTAGAAATTTTTCGTTTTGTTCACCAAATAATGAAGTCACTATTAGTGACTCAATTCCAAGAGCAGCAGTCTTAGATGTAAGAAAAACATACAGATGGTTAGCACATGAAGCAGAAAAAGCAGGAGTAAAAGTTTTTGTTAAAATTAATGTTAATGATGTAATCAAGAATGATAATGGAGATATTATCGGAGTAAGTGGAACTGGACCTAATGGAAAAATTACATTTCATTCCAAAGTAGTAATTGATGCAAGTGGATTTCCCTCAACAGTTTGTAAAGCGATGGGTTTTGTAACGCAATGGAAAAGATTTGGAGCAGGAGCAGAGTACGAAGTAAAAGCAGAGAATGTAGATTCTGAAACATGGTGGTTAATGGTGGGACAACAATATTCTCCTGCAGGATATGCATGGATTTTTCCATTAGGGGATAACATTGTAAGAATTGGAGTAGGGGTAGGAAAACCAGAATCAGATGTTGATCCAACACAAAGACTCAAAGAATTAATGGAATCAAAACTTGGTCCAATCAAAAAACTAGGGAAAATAACACCAGTAGAATTTCATTATGGATTGATTCCAAATGATGGATTATCAAGAAAAACAGTCTTTAACAATTTGATACTTGTGGGCGATTCAGCTGGGCAAGCAAACCCACTTGTTTTAGAGGGAATCAGATATGCAATAAAATTTGGAAGAGTGGCAGGAAAAGTGGCATCAAACGCAATAAAATCCGGAAAGACAGATGAATCATCACTATACCCATACGAAGAGAATTGGAGAAAAGAGATTGAATCAAAAATCAATTCTGCAGGAAAAGTACAGAACAGATGGATTGGACTATCAGATGAAGAATGGGATAAGGAATTAGATATAATCAGTGAATTAAAACCCGAAGAATTTCTTGATTTCATAAAAGCTGATTTTGGATTATCTAATATGATTAAATTAGCAACACATCATCCAAAACTTGCAGTAAGACAGCTCTTTAATTTAGTGAAAGGGAAAACCTGATCAGGGTACATTAAAGAAATCAGTTACTACCACATCATGATATTGTAACTGAACAACATAAACTCCATCTTCAAAGGATTGAGATAATACTTCGTTGAATAATCCTGTAGGATCATCTCTTAAAGCAATCTCTTTTACAAGATCTCCTCGTTGATCATAAATGTCAATAAAAAGATCCTCACTAAACTGAACAGTTTTCAGAACACGTCCAGAAATCACCAGTTTATCACCATCATAAATTGCTTCAATAGGTGCTACAGGAGAACGTACAGGAAGATATCTTTCAATAATTATCTTTAATTCATTTAGATTATCATGTACATTTTCAGCATCTTTATTGTTAAAACCAGATTTAATTTCGTTAATTACAGATGTAAATCTAGGATTTTCATTAAAATTTTCACCACCAAATTTTTCTGCAAATGATTCTAATTCCTCAAATTCGCGTGCTAGTTCAACCATATTCAAATCAGATTTTTTATATTCATAATCAAATTCTTCTTCAACATGAACAATCTGTGTTGCCTTTGAGTTCTGATATTGTAACATTGCCACATACAAACCAGGTTCTGTTGGTGCTACCCACTGAGTGTAAAATGTTCCTTGTCTAGTATCAGTAAATTTCATAGTACTATGGATACTACCATCCATTTTGTAAATAGTAACATACAGATTTTCTCTCCTATCAAATTCTGATTTTTCAGTATATCCTTGAATAACCCAGATGTTTTTTTCAGCATCAAATGAAACATCATATATAATTTTAGGATTTGTCAGTTCCAAATGATTGCTAACATACTCACCAATTTCTGAAATCTTAGATTCTACATCTACAAAGTTTGCAATATCAATTAAATCATAAGCATCATTCATCAATTGATTATATCCACTAGAATGTGTAGAAAATTCATTATTGTAGAAAGTTGATACCATGTTTGATAATGCATCTAGTTTTTTACGGAATTCAATTCGTTTGAGTTCATCAGAGCTATATCCTACAGAAGAACCATTAGGATCATTTGCATATGCTTCAGAAACAAGAGCCCATTCATCAAACAAATCACGAACTAGTTCATCAGCTTGATCAAGATCATTTTTAATTACAAGATCTCGTACATTATCAATTTTTTCATTTAGTTTTTCAGTGAATTCTACATAGTTTGGCAAGAATCGATTCTTTGTCATACTTAGCTCAACTAGATTTTCAATAGATTTTGCTCTCTGTAAAATATCACTAGCACGAATTTTGAAGGCATCCTTATCATATGAATCCAAATCGATTTTAATTTGAGGAGCTTTTTCACTAGCCCAAGTTAACAAAACTTCGATTCTATCAATTCGCATAATAGAAGGGTTGCCAGATTCCATTTGTTTGGCAGTATCTAAAATTTTCAATGCATTATCAATCAAAAATAGATTTTCATAGTCTGCCTGAATTTCAGCTTTCTCTTTCATGGACTTGTATTGAAACTCCAAAACATTCAAAGGATTTCTCTTCTCTCTAAGTTCTGTCATTGATTGATCAAATTCTGAAACAATTTGTAAAATCTCATCTATCGAATCAGCATTTTCAACTCGCTCTAAAAGTAATTTCCAATCAGACACAAGAACTGAATTAGTACCAGTTGTTTGTGATATCTCAACGCTCTTGCTAATTCTTGATGAAATATCTATAATCTGAGTCATTTGAATAATTTTAGGTTCAGATTCTAAAATATTCTCAACTGAAGTTGCTGTAGCTAAATCAGATTCTAAATTATTCCAATCAGGCATTATTAGATTAGCAAGATCACTATTTTCTTCAGAATTAGAAGAAATAAATCTCTCAACACCATCTAGTTCTCTCAAAAGAATAGCTGCTTGATGCAAATCTGTAACCCGTGTACTTGATTCGATTAATTCTTTGATTGAATCTTTGTTCATCAAAGAAGGTTTAAGAGATTCCCAATCATTTTGAACAAGTTTATAGAGATCACTTTGTTTTCGAGACACAACATCAAGATATCTTGCTTTTGAAAGAACATCAATTAGTTCAGTAATTTCATCAGAGTAAATGGGTGCAGTTCCTCTAGCAAAAATAAATCCAACTTCATGTTTTACAGATTTACTCATTACTGTATCAGATTTTTTCATCAAGTTTAGTAATGTATCTTCTAATTCATCAAAAGTCGGAGTTCTTTTAGCAGGTGCCTTTTCAGGATTGACATTTCTAATATCAACAAAAGCATCAGTTAACAAATCAATTGCTTTTGTTTTATCACCAATTTCATAATAAAATATTGCTGCAAAAATTGTTCTATCAATGGACTTTGCAATATCAAAAGATACTTCATCTTCATCTAACATCTGTTGCACAGAGTCCAATGATGAATCAATTGCAGATCTGATTAATGGATTTATTTCGATAATTAATTCATCAACAAAAAATTCATTCCATAAATCAACATAAGTAGACTCTAACTCAGCCAAATTATTTGAAGTTTGGTTTGATATTGGGGATGTGATATCAAATGTTTCACTAATTAGTGAGGCATGAGCAGAAATCAAATTTTGTGCCATAGAAATTTTTTGTTCATCGTTTGGTTCAGAAAAAGAATCAGAAGAAACATTGAAGGTAGTAGATGTTGAATAGTCTCCATAAAACAATTTAATTTCATATTCACCAGAAAGACCACAAATTCTACCTTTCAACGGGATTACATCTGTAATAAAAACACCATTTGATAATGGCATGAGTTGCTGGATTTGACATAGATCACCATGAGGATTAATAATCTGCATTATTAGAAAAGAGTCATCTACGATGTTTGCAACTTGACCATAAATGAATAGAGGTTCACCATTGTCATAATTACCAAAATTTTCAAGGATTGTGATTCTGTCTGAGCTTTGAGCAGAAGCATATACAGGCATTAAAAGAAGAACAATCAAGCTGAAAACAACAGGAACCTGACCCATAAGGATCCAAAATTACGCCTATCTTACTTAAGACTTAGGCAGTAATGATACTGAAGTACAATCAAATGGGAGATAATCAAGCCAAGGCAACAACTACAGAGTTGTTTCTTGACTTGATTGTTGGCACAGTGTTGGTCGGGTTGGACATACAGGTTGAATGAAATTGCTCTATTGTGCAATGTGCACATTCCTTACAAATCATGCTGTTTGGTTTCATACATTGAGAACATTTAGTATTATCAAGTAATTTCCCACCACAATTTCGACATGATTCATCAGGCAATTCTTTTCAAACTAAATTAATGAAAAATGAATATAAGCAACACGTAGGAATCGTTCATCTCAAAGATCAGTAAGAAGAAGATTATAATGGAAATAAAAAAACTAGAAATCATGGATAGGGTTCAAAAAACGTTTGATAAATGGGCTCAAAACGGCAGAGCAGATTTGATGGAAGTAGAGCATGGAAAAAATGTTTCAAAATTTTTACGAACAATATCATTTGATAATCCATTTACATTTTTGGATGTTGGGTGTGGAAATGGATGGGTTGTAAGAAAGATTGCAAAAGAAAATAATTGTAAAAAATCCATAGGTATTGATAAAAGCAAGAAGATGATTGTTCAAGCTGAAAAGAAACGGAGTAATAATAAAGAGAAGTTTTTCCATACAGACATTGAATCTTGGAATTACAAAGGAAAGTTTAATTTTATTTTTTCAATGGAGTCACTTTACTATTCAGATTCAATTGAAGTGGCACTAGATAAAATCTATAAGTTACTAAAACCTGGTGGAGTATTTGTTTGTGGAATAGATTTTTACACAGATAACAAGGCAACTGTAAGGTGGGCAAAGATTATGAAAATACAAATGCATTTACATTCAAAAAAAGAATGGAAACTGTTTTTTCAAAATGCAGGATTTAAAGTAAAAACAAAATACATCAAAGATTTGAAAAACAAAAAGAAATGGAAACGGGAATTTGGAACTTTATTCATAATAGGCACAAAACCTGAAAAGTAATATTCAAATTCAAGAAATGATATAGATGTTCCATGTGAGCTGGAGCACGACACGCTGCTATGGCAGAGGAAACTCCTCCCTCCATACAGGAAATGTGATCCGGAGATGGATAATCAGAGATGGTTGGCAACGGAGCAGAAAAAAATCCAATATGGCGCACTATGATGGCAAAACCTGAGGTTTCCATAAAAGGAATGAAAAAAGCCGCCCCACATGGAGCAAAGCCAAACAGAACTTAAAGTTCCTGTACTAAGTTCAGGTAGGCTGCAAAGCGAAATATCGTGAAAACAGAAGGAGGGTTACTCCCAGCACACATAACTTTTTTAAAATTTTAACTCATTGAGCGAACTTGCTCTTTGCAGATATCTGCATTACATCCACATGTAGCATCACAAAGACATGCACCTTGCATTGCACAGTCACATTCTGAACCCATATCAGCAGATGCAGCACAACCACATGCTGCTTCTTCAGTAGTAGATGCCACTTGAGGTGGGGGACTTTGTTGCTGAGGAGGAGGGCTTTGTTGTTGAGTTTCCTCATAAACACTTCGTGTTTGTTGATAACCAGAATCATCTTTTAATTGGGCTTCACCTCTATTGGTTTGATAGCCACCAGATGATGAACTAGTTTGATAACCAACTAGTCTATTAGGATCAATTCCTTGTTGACCTTGAGCTTCACGTTTAAGTGATCTATTACTAACAATAAAAAATGCAATTCCTGCAACAGCTGCCATTCCAGCCATACCATAAACTATCATAATTGGAAAGCCGCCAGTTGAAGTTGTTGCATATCCCTCTGGAGGAGTTGGAGTAATACCTGCAATTTCAAGACCATCTAGTATATCTAATGCACCAAAACCAATCGCTGCAAGATTAGCTTGATCAGATGATTGGACACTTCTAACAACATATGTTTCGTCAGATGTTATTTCTGTTTCAAAGACTCTTTCAATTTGTATTCCTTCTCTAAAACTACTTTCACCCATAGTCCAACTAGATACTACAAATCCAGATATCTCTTCACTTAGTCCAAATGTTCCAGCATCTACATTGATTCCTGTTGGGTCAAACAAAAAATGCCAGTTAGTTAATGGTTGTTCTAAGATAAAATCTGCATTAATGAGACTTTTACTAAGAATGTCTTCTGCTTCAGTTTCAGTAAAGAATGTGTAAGCTCCAGGTTCTTGGTCTTTAATCAGATTTATTGGAATGTTGATATCTACATCATCAATTATAACTGGACCATCTACAGTCATTCCCCTCCAACCTAAATCAACTAAAGTTCTTTGAGAATCTTTTGTAAGTACATAATCAGACAATGAACCTTCTAAGATGACTCTATAATCAATAGAGGTATTGATGTTTCGTGCTTTAAGATGAAAATCATAAGAGGCATTCAAGTCTGTAATTTTTGCATGACTACCATCATTTTGAATTTTTTGATTTAATTTATTCATAAGTTCTTGAATTCCTGGATTTGAAGCATCAGCTGTACCAGATACAGTCCATTCTTTTCCACGCAATTCTTCAAAGAGATTTCCGCCATTTGGGTATTCAATAAAGACAGTTTTTTGATAATTCATTTTAAATGGTGATGACTCAGCATTAGGGTTAATTCTGGCATCTAATTGAGCAGCCCATACAGGAGTGCTAGTTCCTACAATAATAAGACCTGCAAGTAAAACTGTTAAAATTAAAGCTCTGGACACGAGAAAAATCAAGGCTGTTAAAGTAATAAACTTATCCAAATTATCTGATCGAGGTTTTTTGAAAAAGTAATATGGAGTGATGCAAGTAGACTTTGCAGTTTTAAGGAGAAATGGTATGATTACAGTATTAGCAGGAGGAACAGGTTCAGTCAAATTAGTTAGGGGTTTAGTCACTCATGACCCCAAAGTCAATGTAATTAGTAATGTTGGAGATAATTATTGGCTTTATGGGCTCTATGTATGTCCAGATATAGACACGATTGTTTATGGTTTAGCAGATTTACTTGATCAAGAAAGAGGTTGGGGAATTAAAAAAGACACATTCAACTTTTTGCGCCAAATGGAGGTTTTTGGAGAAGAGACATGGTTTAGAGTAGGAGACAGAGATGCTGCAACACATTTGATTAGAACAAACATGCTAAAGAATGGAAAGAATCTTAGTGATATTACAAAATGGATGTGTGAGAAATTTGCAGTTACTGCAAATATCATACCAGTTACAGATAACACTATTGAGACAAGAATAATCACAGATAAAGGAGAATTGCATTTACAAGAATACTGGGTCAAACATAGAGGAAAAGATCCAGTTGAAGGTATTCAGTATATCGGGGCAGACAAATCTCGTCCAAATCCTGAGGCGGTAAATGCAATACATGATGCAGACATGGTAATTTTGGCTCCAGGAAATCCATTAACATCAATCGGTCCAATGCTTCAGATCAAAGGAATTAGAAAGGAACTATCAAAGATAAAGAAAAAAGTTGTAGCAGTTAGTCCATTAATTGGAGATAACTCAATTAGTGGGCCTGCGGCAAAATACATGCAAGCTGCAGGAATAGAATCAAATGCATATGGGTTAGCAAAGATGTATTCTGATGTTTGTTCTAACATAATTGTTGATACCAAAGACAGATTATTGATAAAGAAAATTCAGAGTTTAGACATGAAAGTTTTTGAAACAAAAATTACCATGAAAAACAAATTAGCTGAAGACGCATTGGCAAATTTCATCTTAAAACAAGTACACGTATAATTTGAAAATAGCAGCAATAATTCCTGTAAAGACTTTCTCTAATGCAAAAACTCGTTTAGATTTATCTCCACATCAAATAGAAGATTTATGCAAAGTAATGTTAGAAGAAATTCTACACACAATATCAATATCTCCACAAATCGAAAAAACAATCATAGTTACAAAAGAGAAAGAGGCAATTGAGCTTGGAAAAAAATTCAATGCAATTATCATAATTGATGAAAAGGAAGAAAGTGTTAATAGTGCAGTTGCAGTTGCAGACAAGTATCTGTTAGAAAATAATTTTGATGCTTCAATCATATTTCCTCAAGACATACCATACATCAAAACTCAGGATATTGATTTTATGTTAAACTATATGACACCACCAAATTTTGCCATAGTTGTGCCATCTAGAAGATTTGATGGAACCAATGCACTTGTGAGAATGCCTGTTGATTTAATGGAGACTCATTATGATGAAGACAGTTACAAAATTCACATGAATACTGCCAAAGAACACACACTAAATGTTGCAATGGTTTTTGTAAAAAGAATCATGTGGGATGTAGATAATGCAGAAGATTTGGAATTTCTGTTAGAACAAAAGGAAAAACCTCAGATTGAAGGAAAAATTAGAGAAATTTTAGGTAAAATCTAAGATAATCGACCAAAATTATTACAAAATTGACGTTTTTCGGACAAGATCACCGGCAGACTTATAAGTAATAAATTAGCAAATGTTAAATATTATAATAAAAGGTTTTGTGAAATAATGGTTAATACAGTAAATCCAAAAGACAGGTGTCCTAGATGTGGACAAGGTACTCTAGTTACAGATGCCAACACTGGGGAGAATTTTTGTGGAAAATGTGGATTTGTAATTACTGATAAAGTAGAAGAATCAGGACCTGAATGGAGATCATTTTCAAACGAAGGTGAAAACAAAAGCAGAGCAGGAGTTCCAACGTCACTTGCCATGCACGATATGGGTTTAGCTACTGTTATCAATCCTCAAAACAGAGATGCAACAGGAAAACCACTAACTGCTTCTATGAAAAGTACAATTGAAAGACTTAGAACTTGGGATAGTAGAAGTCAAGTTCATGAACCAGTGGATAGAAACTTTAGACAAGCATTTAGTGAATTAGACAGACTAAAAGACAAACTTGCAGTAGGAGATGCAGTTATTGAAAAAGCAGCATACATTTACAGAAAAGCACTTGAAAAAGGACTTGTTAGAGGACGTTCCATTTCAGCATTGATTGCATCAGCACTTTATGCAGCATGTAGAGATACAGAAACTCCTAGAACATTAAAAGACATTGGGCAAGCAAGTAACATTAAACGAAAAGACATTGCAAGATGTTATCGTTTATTGTTAAGAGAATTAAATCTAAAAATGCCAGTAGTTGATCCTGTTAAATGTATTTCAAGAATTGCAAGCAAAGCAGGATTGTCCGAAAAAACAAAACGAAAGGCAACAAAAATTTTACAGACTGCCGAAGAACTCAAAATCTCTGCAGGAAAAGATCCAATGGGATTAGCAGCTGCAGCACTATATGTTGCATGTGTAACAAATGGTGAAAACAAAACACAGAGAGATGTAGCAGAAGCTGCAGGAGTAACTGAAGTTACAATCAGAAATAGATACAAAGGCTTGAAAGTAGCATTAAATCTCTAAATCAGATACTTTTCTAGAATAAAATCTATGCACAAATAATATAAAAATGGACAGAGCACCAGTGATCAAAAACAATAATTCTAATGATGACATTAATGAATGAGAAAACGCATCCTCAATTGAAATAAAATTTAATTGTGAAATAAAATTTGCGTATGAAAATATAAAATAATTTGTGGCCCAATGAATTAAAAGAGAAGCAACAAAACCATATCTAAGATATACCCATCCTAAAATAATCCCACTTGCTGTAGCTTGAGCAAATTTACCTTCGCTCCAAGACTCACCTAATGCAATATGTGCAAATCCGAAAATAACCCCAACAAAAATAATCAAGAAAATGGCTTTTTTAGAATCAAAAATATCTAAAGTGCTTGGTTTCCACAAGCATTTGATAAAATATTTTGCAGACGATTTGTGAGAATAGATAACAAATAGGGGGATTCCAATAAGGATTAGACGAAACCCAAATTCTTCTATCAGTGGAGCAAGACTTACATAAAAAAATTGGATAAGATCATTTTCAACAAAAGGAGGAGTAATGACAACATCAAATCCCTCTTGAATAAAATTAATCAATATAGAAATTAAAATTAAAATGGAAAGCCATTTTGTTACACCAAACATATAGTTTGATGAGAAATCATATTTTCCAAAAGATATTATCGATGAAAGTGTTTTCAAAAACCCATGCTTTGGGCCTAACATAGCAATGACAAAAAGTATAGCGTAAAAAGTCCACAGTACAACAAACACATCTCCAACACTAACATCAATTGGAGATTGATACAATTCTGTTCCATCAAAAATATCTAAATGAGTAAAAGGATATTCATAGTTGATATCACCACCAATTTCACTTTCAAAAACGACATAAATTCCAATTGGAAATGAAACAAGAAGTAAACCAAAAATTACAGACAATAATGCAGTAAAAGGAATTCCAAGAGCTTGGAGAAGTTTATTTGAGTTTTGCAATTTGTTCTAATGTAACTCTATACTCTCTTCGGAAAATCCCAAACCAACCAAAGTATCTTTGATAGAATCTCTATGATCACCTTGTAAGAAAATATATCCTTCTTTTGCAGTTCCTCCACAAGCATATTTATTTTTGAGTTGTTTGGCAACGGTTTCTAAATTATTTAGTTTAGGATCTAATCCTTCTATCATAGTACCTTTTTTTCGAAATCGTCTGGTTTCTAATCGAATTATAATTTTTGTACTGTCTTTGGCAAGTTCACCACAAGCACACAAGTCATCAGGAAGACCACAAGTATTACAAATTACTGCCATTCGTTCAAAATAAATTCAATTATTCGCACTATTAAGCTTTGTTTGGATACCAATTAAAAATCAAAAACAATGGGATTTTTTAGATAGAAAATCAAAGAAAAAGAGTGTCAAAAGATCTTACAAAAAAAGCTGCTGAAATGTTACTAAAGGGGGCAACATTGCTTAGTGAAAAGTGTCCATACTGTTCAGGAGTGAGAGTGATGAAAGATGGACATGCATTATGTATTAGTTGTGGACGTGAACCAGAAAGAAAAGAGATTTCAAAAGAAAAAACTCAGGAAAAACAAAAATCGCCATTAGAAGAAACTCTAGAAAAAAAAATTGGATCATTATCAAAAGAACTTGAGCAAGAAACTAATCATGAAAAACAGCAAGAGATTCTAAAATCGATCAATTTAGCATTAGAAACTATAGAAAAAACGAAGAGTAAACAATAAGGTTTTTATGTTAAAATCCGGATTTTCGAATCATAATGAGTAGTAAGAAAAAATCAGCACCACTTCCAGCATCAAGTGGAGGCCTCATGAGATTCTTTGAGGATGAGACCAAGGGATTCAAATTAGATCCAAAAATTGTAATATCAATTCCTATTAGTTTAATCGTAGTTTCATGGGTAATCGATATCTTTTTAGCTCCGTAAGAAAACCATGGAATCTCCAGACGGCGTTTCAAATATACATAATAGATTTTCCCTTACTTTAGTAAATCCTGGTTCACATTATTTTTCATTAGTCATATCATTAGTAGTTGCTGCCGTAATGGTTTTTGCAACATATCTTGTGTATTTGGGAGATTTAGATTTTGAACAAGTATGGTACAGGTTACCAGCAGTATTAGGAGTACTAGTAGTAACACAATTTTTAGATACAAGATTTTCAAAGAAAAAAGAATATTCAAAGTCATTGCATTCCTCTCTATTTGGAAACATGTTATGGACAGTTACAGTTTTGATGGGAATCCTTGCAAGCTTTGTTTTAGTAAAAGAGCCACAATTATTTTTTATTACGTTAGGAGTACTTCTTTTTGCTAGTTTTAGAATAGGAATTTACACCACAACACTTGGACTAAGTCTAAAAAAAGCTTGGGCAATTTGTTTTATTCAACCATTAGCAATGTTTTTTGTATTAATTCCACAAGACATGTGGATATCAATACTAAGTGAACCGATAGGATTAGGATACGGAGTATCATTTTTAATAATTGCAAGTGTATGGTCTGTTCTCACAGATAGGGCAGGAAAGCCAGAAATGGAGAGCACACACAAAACAATTCAAGCATATCTTGCATCTCAAGGAAATGATTTTGCAGATGCAGAAGAACTAATGGAGCAGCATTCAAGTGAAACCAAAATAATGACATCACAAATTAGACTATCATCACCTAATGGAGAGAAAGAATTTAGAGTGGTTTTGCCAGATATACATCCAGGCCCATATCATCCAGTTGGGGGGAGCAATATTCCGTATTTGATTTACAAAAATTTATCATCATCAGCAATGGTTATGCACAGTATTTCTGATCATACATTAAATCTTCCATCAAGAAATGAAGTCGAAAATTATTTAAAAAGTTTAGAAAATGCCATAGTCAAAGAAGATGGATTGCAATGCACAGAGCCAGTAGTTGTTCAAATAAACAAAGCAAGAGTTACAGGTCTATTATTTGGAAATAATCCATTGTTGTTTTTGTCATTATCTCCACACGGAATGGAGGATATTCCAAGTTACATAAAAACTGAAATCAATCAATATGGGGAAAACCGAAATTATTCTAGAATGAATATAGTTGATTGCCACAATGCAATGGGTGAAGAAATTTCAAAAGAAGATGGAGAAGACATGTTAAAGGCTGCAAAATCTTGTCTCGACACATTAGTTGCAAAACATAGTTTTCCAATTGAATTTGGTTATGCAAATTCTGATGATATGGATGTATGGGCAGAGGATTTGGGAATGGGAGGACTAGGAATTGTTTGTCTCAAAATTAATGAAAAAAAATATTTTCTTGGATGGGCAGATTCAAACAATATGGAAAATGGAGTAAGAGAGAAAATCATAGACAATTTTTCAAAAAGAGAATACCAATTATTAGAAATTTGCACATCTGATACACATTTTGCACAAGTTAAAGCCAGAAATAGAAATGGATACTATCAGTTGGGATTAATTTCAAGTGCTGATAAACTATCAAAATGGTTTTTAGAAATTGCAAAAAAATCAGAAATTACTACAAAATCCGCAAAATTTGAAATTTTAGAAAATGAAACCAGCGTTAAAGTAATGGGTACAAGAATCTATGAGGATTATTCCAAAGCACTTGATAATTCTCTAAAAATTACTAAAGGATTTGTGATAGGCGGAGTTTTGTTTTTTATTACTAGTCTGTTTCTATAGTATTCATCTTATCAAGATTTCCATAAAATTCATCAATAAAGGAAGAAAATTGGAAAATAGGCACAATTGGTACTTTTTCAATAAAATTGACTTTATCTTGATATAATGTAACAATTACTGGTACAGCTATTGCCCCTTGAGTTTTTGCAACATATTGTTTTGTTCTTTCAATCTGTTTTTTGACAGCAGTGGTTAATGATGATGTGCTGTAACGTTTCCAGTGTTTACAATCAATTAAAATTGCAACACCTAATCGAATACCAATAACATCAATTTCCATTCTAGGTTTAGTTAAAATCATATTTTTAATTACTGCAAAATCTTTTGAAGTTAAAATTTCTGCAGTTAATCCTTCAAAATCTTTCCAATCTAATGCTACGGATATTTCATCAATAGGAAGTCCTTTTGCAAGTAATGCAACTGCAATTTTTAATTTATCACCAGCATCAAAATAATATGAGTTCTCTTGTTTTGTTCCAATTTCATTTTTTATGAATTCATTTAAAATTGTTTCAGAATCAATGGCATTAAGTTTTGTAACAGCAGAAAAATCTTTAACAGATATCCCACCTGTAATAATTCCTTGCAATCCAACAATCATTTTTGGATGAATTTTCAATGGATGTTTTGATTCAGGTAGGTGATATAGGTTTTATTACAAGCATTTTAAATTAGTATTATGAAAAAATTGCTAGTTATCATACTAGCTCTTTCAATTGCAACTATAATGTATGACGAATCATTTGCAGAAAAAAGCACATTTTTTGATTCAGTAAAATTCATCCAGTATCTTGATGAGAATACAGCTTTAGAAGAAGTGCGAAATGGAAATTTAGACGTATATTATTATAGAATCTCATCAGACAGATTAGAAAATAACCAAGCAAGGGAAGGATTACAAGTTTTTGACTCTACAGGAGGATCATACAGCATTCTAGTAAATCCTGCAAAATCTGATGAATTTAATCCATTTTCAAACAAAGAGATCAGATTTGCCCTAAATTATTTAGTCGATAGAAAATTAATTGTGAATGAACTAATGGGAGGATACGGATCCCCAATCATTTCTTACTATAGTCCATCAGACCCAGAATATCTTACAGTTATAGAACAACTAGAGACGTTTAATTTCAAATACAATCCTACATTTGCAGAAGAAATCATCTCCAAGGTACTAAAAGAAAAAGGAGCTGTTAAGATTGATGGTAAATGGCAAATCAATGCAACCCCAATAGAAATTACGATTTTTATTAGAAGTGATGATCCAATCAGAAAATCAATTGGAGAAATTTTAGGAGTTGAACTTGAAAAAATTGGATTTACAGTCAAAAAAGATTTTGGAGACTTGAATAAAGCATTTGTTGTAGTATATGGATCAAATCCTTCTGATTTGAAATGGAGTTTATACACTGAAGGATGGGGCCGTTCAGCATTTGTAAGATATGATTCTGTAGGATTAGGACAAATGTATTCTCCTTGGTTTTCAAGTATGCCAGGATTTAATGATCCTTCATACTGGAATTATAAAAATGACAAATTAGATGAATTGACTCAGAAAATATACGCAGGAGAGTTTGAAACTTCAGAAAAGAGATCACAGTTGATTCAAGAAGCAGTTGTCGAAGGAGTAAATGAATCTGTTAGAATTTTTTTGGCAAGCAAAATTGATCAATATGTTGTAAATAAAGAAGTTAGCGGAATAGTCAATGATTTTGGGGCAGGAGTTCCCAGTAGATTCACACCCATCAATGCCAAAAGTAATAGCAATGAGTTTGTAATTGGTGTAAAACAAATCTATCAAGGAGCATGGAATCCAGTTATGGGGTTAACTGATAGTTATAGTAGACATATTTGGGGAATAATTTCTGATCCTGGAACATTCAAACACCCATTTACTGGTGAAACGTTTCCTGTGAGAACAAATTGGCAAGTAGAAACTGCAGGACCAAATGACAAACTTCATGTACCTCAAGAAGCAAAAATGTGGAGTCCGTCATTACAAAATTGGGAAAATGTTTCACCAAATACATTTGCAACAAGCAAAGTAACATTTGATTTTGAATTTAGTAATTGGCATAATAAACAAAAAATAGACATGAATGATATTTTACATTCATTATACTTTACAATAGAATGGGGAACTCAAACTGATGAAAACGATCGAACGTTTGATACAGAATTCACCCCAAGAGCTGCTCAAAGTATTCAGACAATCATAGGAGTAAATCAAATTGATGCAGATACAATCGAAGTTTATGTAGATTATTGGCATTTTGATGAGGGAGAGATTGCAGATTGGGCAGTGCTTTGGAGTTCAGTACCTTGGGAAATTTCATCTGCAATGGAGAAAGCAGTAATAGATGGAAAAGTATCATTTTCAAGATCAGGAGCTACAAGTAAAAATGTAAACTGGTTATCGTTGATTATTCCAAAGGATGCAAATCTTATCAAGGATTATTTGCAAGAGTTCAAAGATGCAAATTACATTCCAGATTCATTAAAAGAGAGCAATCAAAATACTGAATATTATCAAAAACGATATGATTCTTCAATTAAATGGATTGAGTCAAACAACCACGCAGTGATTAGCAATGGTCCATTTTATCTAGAGTCATATTCACCAGAGTCACGGACAATAGCAGTAAGTGCATTTGATGATGATTCTTATCCATTTGAGATAGGAAAATGGACTGAATTTGAAAAAACTGAATTTCCATCCATTAAGAAAATAGATATGAAAAATATCATTCTGAAAGGAGAGGAAATGAATGTAGGGATAGAAACTGATCATTCAGATTCCATCATGTATTTTTTAACAAATAGTAAAGGCAATATTATATCTTCAAAGACACTCAAAACAGGAGGCAATGTTACGATTAATGTGTCTTCAGAAGATACAGAATATCTTGGAATAGGTGCAAACAATATCAAAATATTTGCAATTTCAAATTCGGTACTAAAACCTGATTTTTATGAATCAAGTTTTATTGTAACAAATGATGAAACAGAATTGCCAATTAGTTCATCAGACAACATAGAGTTTGCAGAAAATAAATCAGAGTATGAGTTTTGGATAATTCCAGTAATAATCATTATAGGAATCATAATTTATCTAAAGAAGAGAAATCACAATAATCCATAATCTTTTAGAACGGATTCTATTTGTTCTTCATTTTCAAGTTTTGAATATTCATTCAATAGGTTTTGATTAAGGTCATAGAATGTATGTCCCCATTTGAATTTATCAAGTAATTCTAAACCTTGTTCTTTGAAACCCAAAATAAATAATGATGCAGCCAATGCTTCAGCTGTAGTTAGTTTGTTTAGTTTTGCATAGTTTACAGGATTTCCTGCAAGTAATGGTGGAAGCTTTCGTTTGATGCCATTAAATTTTTTAGAAAATGCTTGATCTGCTAGATTCCAAGAACAATCAATTCCAACAATAGAATTGATTGAAGATTTGTCTTTAGGCAGTAAAATTTTTTCAGAAAAAGGATCTAAAACTAATCCTTTAGTACTAATCTTTTTGATGTTTTGAGCAAGACCAAACTTTACCATCTTGGCAGCTGTGCATTTTTTTGGATCATCCTGATAAAACATCAAAACTTGTAATTTCACTGCAAACAATTATGAGATGAAGGGTATTTTGAATTTACTCTAAAGTTTTGTATGTTACTTTATAGTAAAATCGTGAAACTTGATCATCTTTAATGACTTCAACGTTCCAATCTGCATCAGGCAAAAATTCAGTAGATGATTCAGGTAGAATACTGAATTTTTCTAGGCGCACATCAGGACCACTGTATCGTACATTTAGACTAATTCCATCAACTTCAACGACATCATAAATTTGTCCTTGTTTTCTAGTTGAGTCACTGACTAGGCAGTCTGCATCAGAACCAATAATACAGATTCCAGTTTCAGTAGATACTTTGAGATTGACACTTGGTTCATCTCCTCTTGAAGGAGTAATCAATGAACCAGAAAGGACTCTAGGTGCAATAGTTACATCATCAGTAGTTTTTTCTTCAGTGGAAATAGGAATTGTTTTTTCAGGAATTCTATTTTCTTTCTCAATTACAGTATCAGATATTATAGTTTGAGGTTTTTCAATTACATCAAATTGAATAGATTTTGTTTCAAAGTCAGCATCAATTGTTACTTCGTATACTCCAATTGCAGATACTAAATCAGGAATTGTAAATTCATGAGTGAATGAACCAGAAGGACTTGGACGAATAGAAGTTGTAGGACCAGAATTGGTTCCGCAAATAAACGAGCCACAAGTAATTTCAGTATCTGCTTTTTGGATAATACTTACATCAAATTCTTCAAGATAGATTAACTTGTTTGGCTTTCCATTAATTACTACTGTATCGCCAGGATAATATTCTGATTTGTCAGTAGATGCTAAAAGAGACACTGGTTCATCTATACCAAAAACAAAATCATTAGCTACACTAAATGTTACTTCATCTCGAGTATTTGCATAATTGGCTTTCACAATATATGGCCCCTCATTAAAAAGTGTGATAGGTAATTCAAAGAGACTTGAGAATTCACCACCTTGATTTGGATAAACAGAAGATTCATGAATTTGATTGTATGGGAAAGTTCCATCAAGTACTGTGATCTGTACTCTTTCTGGAACAACTAATCCTTCATCACCTTGTTCACGTAGGATAACGTTTCCAATTACTTTGAGTTTTTCTCCTGCTTTGTATAATGATTTTTCAGTAGATACAAAGAGAGGAGTTGTAGATAAAGAGTCATTTTCGGGATCTGCAGATACTTTGAAGAAGCGATTTTCACTATAGGTATCAGTAGCTATTCTAATTTTATATACTCCAAAATTAGATTTTATTACATCTCTTCCATCACCAGTTTTGATATTTTGATATTTTTCAGTGATAGGAGTAGTCCAAGACCATGAAAATCGTTGGTTATCAACAGTTGAACCATAATCTGTTCTTGTACCATCTGGCCTTGTAACTGAAATTTCAATTGAATTATCACCAGTAGGTGGAAGTACACCAGTAAGATAGACAGTTTCATCTAAACCGTAAACATCTTTGTCAAGTAAGATAACTGCTCCATCTTTCAAATCAAGAGGATCAATTATGGTAAATGTGTTGGTTGCAATGTCATCTGAATATTGAGCTTTTACAACATAGTTTCCCTCAGTAAAAATATTCTGTGTAACATCAACTTGAATTGAATATCTTCCAGAAGTT
The DNA here is from genome assembly GCA_046754145.1 of Candidatus Nitrosopumilus sp. Lineage (GTDB taxonomy): Archaea > Thermoproteota > Nitrososphaeria > Nitrososphaerales > Nitrosopumilaceae > Nitrosopumilus. The sequence goes on along the minus strand of JBHHVF010000002.1, from coordinate 29,526 downwards.
TCCGGGATTGCTGTAAAATCATACCCAACTATAATACCATCATTAATTCGAGTCTTTGATCCTGATGGTAAAGCGAGAATTTCTAATGGGCTACCATCCTCATGAGAAATAGTGATGGTTACTGCTGTACCCGTACTATAACTTGAATTTTCATAAGGATCTTTAACAAATCCACTAATGGTCATGGTTTCACCAAGGTCATAAAGTCCCTTGTCAGATTCTATTGTAAGTGGTTCAGACGATACAACAAAATTTTCAGGATCAGATACTGCATGAGCTATAACATATGCAGATCCTATATCCTTTGAAACATTAATTCTGTAATCACCTAGTCTAAGCGAATTGTCTGGAATTGTAAATGCGTAACTAAAAGAACCATCGCCCATAATTTTCACTGAATCTAGAATTTTAAATCCAGCATCACTACCAGAAGATGAACTACCAAGTGTTGATTGTTTTGTTTGTGTAATTTCCAAGTCTAAATTATTAATCCAAACATGGTTTAGTCTACCAGAAATTTTGACTTCATCACCTAAACCATAAGCTTCTTTATCAGTCCAAAGTGAAATTGGAACATCTTCTTTGATATCTTCCACTACTTCAAAAGTGGTAGAAACAGATTTACCAGAATATTCAGCATTAATCTCATAAGTTCCATATCCAGGGGTTATACTTGTTATGAAGACAGTAGTTGTAAATTCACCATCAGTTGGAAAGAGATTACCATTAGCAATTTCTTCACCTCTAGAATCTATGACAGTGAATTTCATTCCCTCAAAAGGAACAATGTCTTCAGCAAAACCAGAAATTGAAACAGTTTGTCCTGGAAGGTATTGCGATTTATCAGTGATTATATTTAGTGCTCCATCTACTTTTTCTTCTTGTTCAATTAATTCAAACCCTACTGAGAAACTTGTGTCAGCAGTTGCTCCAGCATAAGTTACAAACACATCATAAGTTCCTTCATAGATTCCAAGTACCTGATGTAAACTAAGTGTAGTTTCATAATTTAGATTTAGATCAGGGTATAGAGTAACAGTTTTGTCATAATTAGGTCCAATGATACGTACTAGAATTGGCTCAGGTAGAAAATATGGTTTAACAGTTTCAACTTCTTCAGAAACACTTCCTCTAATTACTGCAATTTCGCCAAATAGATAAGAAGATTTTTCGGATGATGCAGTTACAGTAATTCCTTGAGATTCTTGTGGTTCTATTAGTTTTCCATTTGATGAACCTGCTGTAGATGTTGCAAATTTCCAATCATTAGAACTATCTGAATCATAACCATCATAGAGTCTCTGCCATGACGTAAAGTCATTTTGAATATCAGTAAGTATAGGGGTCTTATCGATAACAATTCCATTTTCATCTCTAAGTTCAACAGATTCAGCTGAATCTGTAAACCAAACTTTTACGTATTGATATTTTATGAATTGTCCTGGTTCAATAACAGTGCCAGAAGGAATGGTCATTGTTTTTTTGAGAACAGTTGTAGATGCAATTTCCCATCCACCTAAATCAATATCAGAATCAGTAGGATTGTAAAGTTCCACCCATTCAGAAATGGATGCAGAATCATCACCAAAAGGATTAATGTCAACTTCATTAATTACAACATTATCAGAAGTCTGAGCATATGCAGGAATTATAATTCCTACAAGTAAGAATATAGAAAATACTATTGATAGACTCTGATTCATTGCTGTTTCCTAATTTGCTTTGCTATAGGACTCATTTTAGAATGAAATTGAGGAAAAGTTGAGCTTGTTGTTAAAGTCATATATCTTAAAACCATCAAAAATTAACCTGATTTTTCAGTATTAAGGCATACGTAGGAATTATCCCTGAGAATAGTCACAATTTGGGCATTTTTTATCAAATACCTTAGAGCCACATTCCATGCATATTCCTTCACCCACATCTTTTTCAATTGATTGTTTTCTCTTTCCAACATAGACCTTAATTCCAAAATACATGATTATCACTATTAGAGCTGCATAAACTGGGGCCATGAATGGTAACAGTCCAATCATGAAAAGCAAAAGCCCTGCAATCAAAAGAATATCTCGTCTTTCAAATTTCAATAAAATCAAAATCTCACAGAATTGATAAAAACGTGCCGGAGCTCAGAGCCATTAGTTTACTTCATTTCAAAGTCATTACTCTAACTCTTCTTCATTGCTCGGCAATAATATTATGCAACAATTTGATAATAAGATAATGATTAGTGGTGGGATCGGCGAAATTTGAATTCGCGACCTCTGCGTCCCAAACGCAGAATCATACCAAGCTAGACCACGATCCCAGTAAATCCTAAAAGTTGCCCAATTTAAGCTTCACAGATAATCATTTTAAAGGCACTCAAAGGATCAAAAATGTGCAAATGGAAGATTACATCAAAGCAGGAAAGATTGCTTCTGAAGTAAGAGAGATGGTTAGAGTAAAAGATTGGATTGGAAAAACAGTTTATGAAATTTGTGAAGAAGTTGAAGGAGAAATAAAAAAACGAGGAGCAAAATGTGCATTTCCAGTTAATACTAGTATTAATGAAATTGCAGCTCACTATACTGCAGAGCCAAATGATCCAATCACAATCAAAGATACGGACTTGGTAAAAATTGATCTTGGTGCACAAATTAATGGTTACATTGCAGATACTGCAGTAACGGTCTGTTATGATGCACAATATGATGGATTGGTTCAAGCAGCTGAAGAAGCATTAGCAAACGCAATGTCTATGATAAAATCAGGGGTAAAAGCAAGTGACATTGGACGTACTATTGAATCTACAATAAAACAAATGGGATTCAAACCAATTGCAAATCTTAGTGGACATTCATTAGATCAATATACAATCCATGCTGGAAAATCTATACCAAACATTTGGTCAATTGGAGGATTTGCACTTTCAGAAAATTCTGCTTATGCATGTGAACCATTTGTAACAACAGAACAAGGAGGAGGATTTGTTAGAAATGGACAAATAAAAAATATTTTTGCCATTAATTCACGAAAGAAAACAAAAGATCCTGAAGCTGATAGATTACTTGATTTTATTTGGAATAATTTTAACATGCTACCATTTGCATTAAGATGGATTACAACAGAATGGGAAGAAAAGAAGGCCAGAGAGTTATTAGGAATTTTAATAAAGAAAAAAGCAGTACAAGCATATCCTGTCCTTATTGAAGTAAATGAGCAAAGAGTTGCTCAAGCAGAGCACACATTCATTCCAAATGAAAATGGAGTAACGGTGACAACTATTGCTTAATGATTATCTAGAAAGTAAGTTTAGAATCTAATTTTATACAAACGGATTATCGATAATCCTATTTTGTAATAAAACCGTCAGAGATACTATAACACTAGCTCCTGTAATAATTCCAGCTAAAACCAAAATATCTTTTTTATCCATTATTATACCTCTACAGTTTCACCAAAGATTTTCTCAATACTAGTCATTCCATCACAAGAGGTACATTTTGAAGATACACTAAACAATACATCACCCTCAACAAATTTCCTTTTTCTTAGCATTTCACATTTTTGACATTTTTCAACAGCATATGCAGTAGTGATTTTTTTCTTAGAGAACATCATTGAGGCACTCCAACAGTATTACCAACACCAATTATTGCTATAGATTGACCTTCTTTGGTGTTTTCTTGAATCATTTCATAAACCTGTGAACGTACATCATCAGCTTGATCAGCAATCTCCTTAGTCATCAAAGTTATCGCTTCTTTGACTGATTGTTTAATGACTATAGAAAATACTGAGATATTGTTTTTTGTTGCAATTTCTTCAATTTGAAATCTATCAGTTCCAATTCCTCCAATGGCTGCACCAAATCCTTGTGAAACGGATGCAGAATCTTCGCCTTCCATTTTCAATGCAGCGTCAATCATAATTATTGCATCAAGTTTGTTATCTGAAACAACTGTTTCTAATGCATCAGCAGGTCTTCCAACAGTAGAACTTGGTCCTTCTGCTTTTAAAAGAAATAATTTTCGATTATCAAATTCAGTTTTTGTAAGAACAGTTTGAAATGCAATAGTTTCTTTTTGAGTATTCAACATCATCTTTCCTACAACCATGGGGCCGATTCCATCTCCAACAGGTTGTCCTACTTTAAATGCAGGAATTGCATCTTTCATTGCCTCTGCTTGCTCCATTATAAAAGGAAGAAGCATTTGTAGAGGTAAAATTAACGGGTAGTTGTTTTGTTTTTTTGCAGTTAAATACATGTGATTAACTATTTTGTAAATCATTTGTAATGAAGAAGCAATTTCAAGCAAAGTCTGCACTTTAGTCAATTCCAAGTCACTAATTTCTGGAGAAAGTGATTTTACATGTTCTCTAGTATAGTCTTCTCTTGATCTAACTGTATGTCTTATTTTATCGACTATACCATTAGGATCCATGTCAACTGGCATAATAGTAAAGTAATCTAAAAATCGGTCAATTTTTTTTATCGAATCATCTTTTGGTTTTAAATTTTTTTGAATATAATCAATTAATTCGCTACGGGATTCTTGTTTAAAGCTATCAAGTTTTTTGATTGCTTTTTTGATTTCACCTGAAGTAATGTATAGTTGAATTCGTTGTCCATAAAAAACAAAGAGAATTATTGGAAGAATCCAAATGAGCATCATCAGAGGATTGGTATCATCACTCATCGCAAACAATTGATCAAAATCAAAATTTGTAAAATTCACTAGACTCAACACTTGGCAGATCTAAATTAAATCATTCGTCCTAGTCTTTAGAGACCAAAAATGATGCTAAAAATTCCAAAAAATGTGTGTACGAGGGTAAAAAATGGCGAGTGCTTTTATTATAGTTCAAATACAAAAAAAATCGAATATGCCACAAACAAAACCTATCGTAAGTGTAGAAAATGTTGTAGCTTCAGCAGACGTAATGCAGAAGATGGATTTGAATGAAATTACTAAAACATTTCCAGATGTAGAGTATCATCCAGACCAGTTTCCAGGACTAGTTTTTAGATTAAAGACACCTAAAACTGCAACACTGATTTTTACTTCAGGTAAAATGGTATGTACTGGTTCTAAATCAGAAGAGATGGCCAGAAAGGCAGTAAAGACAGTCGTACAAAAGCTTCGAAAAGGAGGAATCAAAGTAAAAAAAGATGCAGTAGTAACAATTCAAAATATTGTAGCATCAATTAATCTAGGTGGAAGAATTCATTTGGAGCAAGCAGCAAGAACCCTACCAAGAAGTATGTATGAACCAGAGCAATTTCCTGGACTTATTCACAGAATGCTTGATCCAAAAACAGTCATTTTGTTATTTTCCTCAGGAAAACTTGTTTGTACAGGAGCTAAACAAGAGCCAGATGTTTACAGATCTGTAAACAACTTGCATGCCCTATTAGAAGAAAAGAAACTAATGATCTATGATTAATCATAGATTTAGATATCTTTCAAAAATTTATTATCTTATTTTATAGGACTTCCCAAGGGAACATCTTCATTTACTGTTAACCAAAAGGGTTTATCATCAACATCAGCTGCTAGCAGCATTGCATTTGATTCAACACCTGCCATCTTTTTTGGTTCTAGATTTGCAATGACAATAACAGTTTTTCCCACAATATCTTCTGGTTGATAGTATTGTGCACCACCAATAATCACATCTCGTTGATCATCATTTCCCAAGTCAATTCGTCCTTTAATGATTCTAGACTTTCCTTCGATTGGTTCAGTGTTAATAATTTTTGCAACTCTAATGTCTAATTTTGCAAAATCAGCATACGATATATTTGACATACCAAACACTAATTTTTCCTGTTAAAATGAATTTCGAATTTACTGTAATTCATTTTTGTTTATTCCACTAGTTTCAATTTCATATTTTAAAGCAGCAGGAAGTTCCATGTACTTTTTGTTAACTAGTACAACAATTTGATCTTCAGGGACATTGACTTTTTTTAATAATTTGCCTCTTTGATGAGCGTATGCGTTTTTCCAAAAACTAGATCCATCAAAGGTTCCAATTTTTGGCATGTATTTTGAGGGTTTCATTTTCTTTCAAATTTTAATTGACTGTGATGGAAGAATGGCAATTGCCATTGGAACTGGAGTTACTGTTCCGGATTTTAGGCATGTTGCCCACCACAGTCTATTTCAAATCAAATGACAATCTAATATATTTAATGCGGAACAAATGTTTGTGAAGCATGGCAACAATTGAGGTTGAAATTGAAATCAACGCCACAGTAGACAAAGTTTGGGAAGTTGTTTCAGATATTGACAATGAACCAAAATTTTGGAAGGGGACAAAAGAAATCAAAAACATATCAAAAGATGGCAATACAATCAACAGGGAGATCACAATAGCATTCAGAGACCAAAAATGCATACAAGAAGTAAGACTTGAACCTAAAGAGAAGATAGAGGCAAAATTCACAAAAGGCATCATTAATGGAGAAAAAATCATATCACTTATCCCTAAAGATGAAAAAACAATACTTCACACACTTTGGGACATAAAATTAACTGGAATGATGGGTATGTTTACAGGTATGATAAAAAAACACATCAAAAGTGGTACAGAGCAAGCAATGCAAAGCATCAAAGAAGAAATTGAGAGATAGTTCATGGAATTAGTAACAGATGTTTTCAACTATTCATTAATTGCAATTCTAATTGGGATTTGTGGTGCCTGGATATTTCTCATCAAATCAATGATTGCCTCATTTAGATTAACACCATACCTTGATAAATTTGAAAATACCTCTAAATCATCACCCAAGGTTTCAATAATTCTTCCAGCAAGAAATGAGGAGGAGTTTATCGGTAAATGTTTAGATTCGTTAATTGAACAAGATTATGAAAATTATGAAATTGTAGTTATTGATGATTCATCAGAGGATGCAACAGGAGAAATTATTTCAGAGTATGCAAAAAAACATTCTAAAATAATTTCAGTTTCTGCAAGACCCAAACCAGAAGGATGGATGGGCAAAAATTGGGCATGTATGGAAGGATATAGAAAATCAATAGGGGAACTTTTACTATTTACTGATGCAGATACAAAACATTCCAAAAATATAATTTCACTTGCAGTATCTCATTTGATTTCATTTGATTTAGATGCATTATCTGTAATTCCAAAAATGGTAACATTTGATTTTTGGACTAAAATTACACTTCCAATGATTTCTACGTTTTTGCATACTAGATTTTCAGCATTAAATGTAAACAATCCTGCAAAAAAAACTGGCTATTTCTTTGGGAGTTTTTTCATCTTAAAAAAAAAGACATACGAAGATGTAGGTACACATGAAGGAGTAAAGCGAGAAATTATCGAAGATGGTGCACTTGGGAAAAAAGTAAAAGAATCAGGACACAAGATGAAGATGGTAAGAGGTGAGCACCTAGTGGAAGCTGTTTGGGCTCGAGATAAGAGTACTTTGTGGAATGCATTAAAACGACTAATGATTCCACTATATCTTCAAAGTGGAGAAATTGCAATAGGTATTTTCTTTGCAGTATTATTTTTGTTGTTTGTTCCATTTCCAGTATTTGCTGCATCAATGTTATTCCCAGCAGAAATCATGTCTGCAAAAATACTTTGTATCACTGCAGCAATTGCTTCAATTCTAATCTACACAGGTGCAATAATTGAGGCAAAACTAGGACTTGAATTAAGATTTGTTCATGCATTATTTGCACCGCTAGGAAGTCTTGTAGTAGTTTTAGGATTTTTGAGTGGATTACTTCAGGCAAAAAGTACTTCTGCAGTTACATGGAGAGGTAGAATATATTCAATGAAAGACCATACTCAAAACTCAATCAGTGTATAGTAAGCCTTTTACATAGAAAATAGGAAACAGAAAATCTCATGGACAAGTCAGGTGTGTTTGTAGGTGGGGCCATTGGAGCTGCAATTGTCATTGTCATATTTGCAGTACTATTTGTTTCACCACCAGAATCATTAAAACCAGAAATCATAGTAAGTAATGGTCATGAACCAAGTACAGTTGGAGAAACAACTCCGCTTTATTCAAAGAGTTTATCGTTAATTGATATTTTTGAAAAATCAGAACCAGGAGTAGTTAGAGTCAACATACAAAGAAGTGAAATCGTAGAAGGAGGAGTAGGTTCAGGTTTTGTTTTTGATAAAAAAGGACACATAATTACAAATGCTCATGTTGTTAATGACGCAAAAAAAGTAATAGTTACATTTCTTGATGGTAGATCATATAATGCAGAAATTGTCGGAATAGACGAGTATACAGACCTTGCAGTAATCAAAGTCGATGTAGAACCTACATTGTTACATCCATTATCACTTGGAGATTCATCTAATCTCAAAGTAGGAGAGCCAATAGCTGCAATTGGAAACCCATTTGGATTATCAGGATCTATGACTTCTGGAATAGTAAGTCAATTAGGAAGATTACTACCATCAGGTGCTGGATATTCTATTCCAGATGTAATTCAAACTGATGCTGCCATCAATCCTGGTAATTCAGGAGGACCACTAATTAACATGAGAAGTGAAATCGTTGGCATCAATACTGCAATTCAATCAACAACAGGAGAATTCACAGGAGTAGGATTTGCAATACCATCGCAGACTATTGCAAAAATTGTACCAACTCTTGTTGAGAAAGGAGAATACAAACACCCATGGATTGGAATTTCAGGCAGAGATATTGATCCAGACTTGGCAAAAGTTTTGGAGTTAAAAGATGCAGTAGGATTTTTGGTAGTGACAGTTGTAGAAAATAGTCCAGCATCCAAGGCAGGATTAATTGGGTCTGAGAAAATCGTCGAAGTTCAAGGAATCAATTATCCAATGGGAGGGGATATTATTTTAGCAGTAGATGAAATTGATGTTAGAAAGATTGATGATATTTTGATATATCTTCAAAGGGCAAAATCAGTTGGTGATGAAATGATTTTAGAGGTTCTAAGAGATGGAAGAACAACAAATGTCACAATTGTTCTCCAAGAAAGACCAAATGGGAATTAATACAATACAAGCATAAATACTTCGAATCAAGAGTCCTTTCTGTTGAACAAACTTGTCTTAAACTCTGAGAGTTTAAACAATGTTTTAGAGAACAAAGCAATTTCCCGTCAAGATATTATTGATATTTATCAAAATGCATTAGAAGATCCTGGCGATCTTTTTTCAACGGCACAAAATTTGAGAAAAAAATTCAAAAAAGACACAGTAACATTTTCTAAAAAGGCATTTTTCAACATAATTAATCTCTGCAAAGACACTTGTTCTTATTGCACATACAAAGCAGAACCAGGAGAAGAAAAACTATCTTTAATGTCAAAACAGCAGATATCAGAATTATTACAACTTGCAAAAAAATACAGATGTGTAGAAGTACTTTTTGTTACAGGAGAACAACCAGAACAAAGATACCAAGAAGCACGAGATTGGCTTAAGGAAAATGGATTCAAATCAACTGCAGAATATCTAATTCATGCATCAGAACTAGCTTTAGAATCAGGGTTATTCCCGCACACAAATGCAGGCAATCTAAGTTTTGATGAGATGAAAGAATTGAAGAAAACAAATGTATCAATGGGAGTAATGCTTGAAAATGTTAGTGAAAGATTAACAGAAAGAGGGATGCCACATTATTTGGCTGCAAGTAAAAGACCAAAAGCAAGATTAGAAGTATTAGAAAATTCTGGAAAATTAAAAATTCCAATGACAACAGGGATTCTTGTAGGAATTGGGGAGACGATAGAGGAGATAATGGATTCAATCATAGCAATAAAACAATTACATCAAAAATATGGAAACATTCAAGAAGTAATTTTACAGAATTTTCAACCAAAATCAGATACAGTAATGAAAGACACACCATCAGCTGATGAAAACTATTTCAAAACAATTGTCGCATTATCAAGGATTGTTATGCCGGAAATGAACATACAGATTCCACCTAATCTATCTCCAAAATCATATCAAAGTTTCTTGTCTGTTGGAATAAATGATTGGGGAGGAATATCACCATTGACTCCAGATTTTGTTAACCCAGAATTTTCCTGGCCAGAAATTAACAAAGTAGATGAAAATTCAAAAAATGCAGGATTTGAATTGAAGTGCAGATTCCCGATATATCCTGAATTCTTTTCTTTTGTTAGTAAAGAGTTAAGAGAAAAGATGTCAGTAATTGAAAATGGAGAAGGATTGGTAAAAGAGGAGTATTGGAGATGACAAATATAGATTCACTTTTCAAAAATGCAGACCCAATAGTATCTCAAATCCTCAACAATGCATTATCAGACAAGGAGATATCTGAAAAAGACGGTTTAGAGTTATACAAAACAACTGGAATTGACTTTCATCTAGTAGGATTAGTTGCAGATGAAATCAGAAGAAAAAGAGTTGGAGATATTGTATCATACGTAGTTAATAGGAATATCAATTTCACAAATGTCTGCATCAAGCAATGCGGCTTTTGTGCATTTAGTAGAGATTTTCGAGAAGAAGAAGGGTATTTCCTACCAACTGAAGAGATTGTACGAAGAGCAAAAGAGGCATATGACTTGGGAGCAACTGAAGTCTGTGTTCAGGCAGGACTCCCTCCAGATATGAAAGGAGACATGTATGAAAACATATGCAGAGCAATCAAAAAAGAGATTCCAGATATTCACATTCACGGATTTTCACCTGAAGAGATTCTATACGGTGCAACAAGATCAAATGTGTCAATTGAAGAATTTCTAAAGAGAATGAAAGAAGCTGGAGTAAACACACTTCCAGGAACATCTGCTGAAATTCTTGATCAAAAACTCAGAGACAAAATCTCCCCAGGTAGAATCAGTGTAAAAGATTGGGAAAAAGTCATCAAAACTGCACATAAAATGGGAATCAATACAACATCGACTATAATGTTTGGTCATTTAGAAACACTTGAAGAGAGAGTAAAGCATATTGCAAAACTAAGAGAAATTCAAAAAGAGACAGGTGGATTTACAGAATTTGTTCCACTAAATTTTATTCCTTCTGAAGCACCAATGTATAAACATCAATTACACGAAGGAATGAGAGAAGGTGCAAGTGGAAACGATGTTTTACTTACACATGCAATTGCAAGAATTATGTTAAATAATTCTATTAACAATATTCAGATGTCATGGGTCAAAGAAGGTCAAAAGATGTCTCAATTATTACTAATGTGGGGAGCAAATGATTTTGGAGGAACACTGATCAATGAAAGCATTTCAACATCTGCAGGCTCAGAGCACGGTCAATTATTAAGACCAAAAGAAATAAGAAGAATTGTAAAAGAGATTGGTAGAATTCCAGCAGAAAGAAATACAGAGTATAAAATTCTAAGAGAGTTTGACATGGTAGATGAGACAGAAGATGATCTTGATAAAGTTACAGACACTCAATTTGGCTCATATGTTGAATTAATTAAAATCAATAAATTCAATTACAAAAATCCAAGGAGAAAATAATTGTCTGCCTTGGATAAGGCATTAAATCATTCAAAGAATATAGGAATTAATGAATGTGAAATAGTTGCTGTTAAAAAAAAGATCATCACTGTTAGAATCACAGATTCAGAAATTGCTGAAATTAAACAAAACTTTGATGAAAATTATGGTATAAGACTAATTCATGATAAAAAAATTGCTTCAGTTCAAACAACTAATCAACACGAAATAGAAGAAACAATTGATAATGCATTTAAAACATCATCGAAACTAAAATCAAGAGATTTTTGGGGAGGATTACCACATGATTCATCCATCAAGCAATTGGATGGTACATTTGATGAGAAACTAGAGAAGATTTCCGGCACAGAAACAATGGATATCGCACAAAACATGATAAATTCAGCAAATAATGATAAAGTAAATACGATTACAGGATCGCTAAATATTGTTTCAGAGAATTTTGAGATTGCAAATTCTAATGGATTGAATCTAAATGACAAGGCAACATACATTTCAGGAATTATTAATGCAGAATCAGAACATGGAGTGTTACCAGTATCAGGAATAGGACATGCAAGTTGTAGGACCTTATCAAATTTTTCTACAGAACAAATTGGAGAGGATGCAAAGAATATGTGTATTAAATCAATAAATCCACAAAAAATTGATTCAGGTAAATATTCTATAATTTTTGAACCGTATTCAGTAGGAGAATTATTAGCATTTGTTGTTGCATCTAATTTTAATTTTAAAACATTTTCAGAAAAGAAAAGTTGTTTTTCAAATAATTTTGAAGAGAAGATAGCAGATGAAGGACTTGATTTAATTGATGATCCACACATTCCAGAAGGCATTGGAACAAAATCCACAGATGATGAAGGAGTAGAAACTCAAAAAAGAAATTTGATAGAAAAGGGAATTTTTAAAAATACTTTTTCAAATCTTTTTGATAGCTACAAAGAAGGAAAACAATCCTCAGGTAATGCGGTAAGAGCAGGTTCCCCCATGGGAAGAAGTTCTGAACCCATTCCAATTTCAGCTCCACACAATCTCAAAATAAATCCAGGAGATATGTCTCAAGAAGAGATGATCAAAGATACAAAGCATGGGCTATTAGTTGGAAGACTATGGTACACATATGCAGTAAATCCAATTAAAGGGGATTTTTCATGTACAGCAAGAAGTGGAATAAGAATTATTGAAAATGGCCAGATAAAGGGACCTGGAAGATCAGTTAGAATAATTCACAACCTTCCAACTATGATAAAAAACATTTCAGGAATTGGAAATAATCAAAAAAACATAATCCAATGGGCATCACTTCCATCTATTGCACCATCACTAAAAGCTGAAAATATCATGGTAAATTCCATCTAAATTCCAAATTTAGGTACAAATTACTTGAAAAATGTGACTGCCAAGTACGCAACATAACCTATAGCCAAACACACACCCATGGCTCTACTAATAATTCCAGTTTTGAGGGCAATTAACAATGAAAGACTAAAGATAATCATTATTGCATAATCAACATAAACATCTGAAGCAATAATCACACCACCAAGAGCAGCTCCCACTCCCATTATCATCAAAATGTTATAGATGTTACTTCCAATAATATTGCCAACACCAATATCTGCATGACCTTTTCTAATTGCAATAATTGATGTGATTAATTCTGGAAGAGAGGTTCCAATTGCAATCACTGTTAAACCAATAATTTTTTCTGATAGCCCAAACTCTTTTGCCAAAATTACGGCATTATCAACTGTAAGAATTGCACCAACATACAAAAGTGCAATTCCTATTCCAATTAATCCAATTGATTTTAGGTAGACATTATTTTTTCCTTGTTCAACTTTCTCTTTGTTTGCTTCACGTTGTTTCATTGCATCTTTGTAAGTGTAAAATGCAAATACTCCTAAACCAACAAGTAATAAAATTCCATCATATACAGAAAGTTCTCCGTCAATTGAGATTAAAACAAGCAAAAGAGAAACACCCAACATTATTGGAATCTCTTTTCGTAATACGGATTTACTAACCATTAAAGGAACTATAATTGCTGCAATACCAATTACCATTCCAACATTTGCAATGTTACTTCCAATAACATTTCCTAAAATAATTGCACTATGTTCACCAGCTGCTGCAACACTGGCTGCAAGTTCAGGAGTAGAAGTACCATACGCTACAATAGTCATTCCAATAACAAGATTACTTATTCTGAATTTTCTTGCAATAGCAACACCACCACTAACTAACCAGTTTCCACCAAAACACAACATTACTAATCCAACTATAGTTAGTACTGCATTGATTGCTACGTCCACAATAAAATTTCAGGTTTGGGTTGCTTAAAGTAGATGATTCATTATAATTTCACAATTCTAACAATTGCAGTAAACCTGAACTTAACTAGCAGGCATGAAATTCAGGTGTAAAAAAACCATCCAGAAAGATCAATAAAGCTCAAGTTAAAGACTAATAAGGTAATGTACCGTACCATACAGTATGATGCGAGCAAGACTAACATACGTACCACTAGAAGTGGCAGATCAATTCGAAGATTTTATCATAAAAAGAGACGAGCAAGTACTTGATGCAGTAAAAGCTCGAACAAAAGATTACAGTACACTGTCTTTGTTGAAGCTATTGTATCAGCTTAAAGGAAATCCCATGACATTTTCAGATTTGTATTCAAAATCAAAGATCAGAATGAAAAAGTCATTTCTGAATTATTTACACCTGTGTGTAGATTACAACTTTATCAAAAAAGAGCCAGTTGGATCAAATGTAATATATACAATTACAGACAAGGGGCGAACTATGCTAGATCTCTTTATGCAGAAAGGCAATTAGACAGAAAAAGAGACCTGACTAAATTACTAAGACCCTTTGAAGGCTTTGCCTATCCAAATAGAAGAATACCAAACATCTGGGCAAGAATTGCTGCAATTACAATAATTATGAGTTTTATTCCTAATTTCATATCTATTCATTCTAAAAATGCTCTAAAGACACAAACATCATAATATTTTCTAAGATTGATAGAGAAATGTCTTTGATCCTTCATGAGATATCATCCCTGATCTCTCAAGGAGTTCTTTTTGTTCTAGTTTTTTTAATTTACGATACACAGAACCAATAGGAATTTTGGTTTCTCGGCTAATCTGTTTTGCAGACTTGGGAGAATTAATCAATGATAAAAAAACTTGCATTAACCGCTTATCTTCAAAAAATTCAATTTGCCATAGTTTCTCATCATCATTTTCAATAATCTCTGCGTATCTCTCTATAAGAGATTCTTTATTTTTTCTAATCATTTTGTTTAAATGACCATTTTAATTCATTGTTATCTTTTACAAATGCTTCAGGAGAAATTTTGCTGTGATTACTTTTGATATGTGACATGTAAATTGCAAGTGAAGAAAAGCTTTGTAGACATAGTGGACAAGTTTTACTAAATCCCATGAGTATTATTGGGAAATATTTCTTTTAGATATTCCTTAACAATGTTAAGCATTGCCTAAATATCAAAAATAAGGATAGCAATTAATGCAGAAGCATGTTTCATCTGGAAGAGGGAAGATGGTTAATTTGGATTGCGATTCAATGTCCTAGATTTCGTTTTCTGCCCTAGTCACAATCTTTCCCGACTCTTGCTTCTGCAGCATACATTTTATCATAATTTAAAACACTGGTTAACGTTGTTAGTTAAATAATTTTTTTATTTTCTTGATTTTGTTCTAAGAAGACTGTTACAGCAAGGACATCGAGTATTTGTAGTTTCAATAAATATGGAACAATATGAACATCTTTTTTGTCCATTTTCATATTTCCTTGATATGGATATTTTTGTAGTTTTATGGAGTGTGCATAACCCTTTACAATGAAACGCCATCTCTAAGAAAATTTTCTTCTACCTATCTGAGATTTTTCTAATCTCCACCAATCCTCATTTTTTTTAACTGCAAGGTTTTCATCTTCTACTTTGTTTTCCTTTTTGTTCATATGATTAAATTCTTGTAATTTTTAATAAAACTAAATTAACATTGTTAAGTATTCACTAAATACTACCTAGCAATATCTACAAGAGTGAACCCCTTAGGAAATTTTAATATCCCCCTAATACCAATTAATCCAGAACATATGAAAAGAATTTGTTTGCACATACAAAAGGTAGGAGAATTTGTCAGATAGTAGAAATAATATTCTAAATTCTATGGATGTTTTTATTGAAAAAATACAACACATCAAAGGATTGATGCTGGGAGTTACATTATCAGCCCTTATTTTAGCTCCTCTTGCAATTGGGATTTCATCATATCTAATCACCCACCCACAATTCCTTCGTTTACTAGAAAATGAGAATGAGTTTGGATTTATGTTGATTATTTTGTTAATGGCAGTTTTAGTTACTTCCGGAATTTGGTTAGTCACAGGCATACAGCAATTTAGATCTCTTAGTTCGTGGAACAAAAGATACTGTAATTATTTGAAGAAACGAGAGGATTTGGATAAAGCAATATCTTCAGAATACCGTCTAGATGAAGACTAACATCAAAGATTTTATGAGTTAGAAGAGTCTCCACTTCTTGGAAACAATTTTTCATAAGGCTCTAACATTTCATGACAAAAATTTATTCCTTTATGCGTAACCTTGAAAATTGTGATTGTTCTTTTTCCTTCTGTGGCTTCTATTCTTTGTATCATATCATTTTGTTCTAAATTATCTAAAATTTGCTTATGTTTTGAAATATTTAATCCACAAAAACTAAACAGTGCCGTTTGATTAAGATGGCCATATTCTGCAAGAGTAAGAATAATATCTTTTACAATGTAGATTCTGTCACGATATTTTCGAGCACTGGTCAATACACATACTAGAAATAATGCACTTTAACTATTTTGGGAAATTCTTGATTGATTAACAATGTTAAGCAATTCCTTATAATCTCTGATTTCTGGATTATTCATGAAATCCAAGTTATCAATTAAGACTAATTCAATAAAGAATATTTTCAAAAGAGAGAACACATTTTCAAATAAATGTAGAATATGTGATATGGAATTTACCGATCCAGAACGAACAAAACGACATATGATAAAGGCACATTCAAAGCCTAAACGTGAAAAACATCCATAGCTGGTCAAATGATAAAAATGAATAACCTAAATGGAGCGTTCTTTTCACGATGAGAACTTGTATTGTATGTGGCAAAAAATTTGAACATTGGTGTAATGATACTTGTTCTCTAAAATGTTCTAATGAATTAGAGGATTAAGCTACATTCCCATTGAAGTTTTTGTCAATTTCATAATCATCCCACTAAAAGCAATAGATGAAAGAAAATACCATGCCCAAAGATATAGTTCATTTTCTTGAGTACAAACATGTTCTGGATCTGCTGCTTGTGCGGCAGTACATGTTAGTTGGAAGAAATCTCCTGGAATTACATTTAGTGGAATTGGAGATAATGCTACAGTGTAAGAAAACAATACTGGCAATACAAGATAAAATATCAAAATTAAAGGTACAAAAGTAATCATCATAGGTCTCATATTCATCTGCATCATCTCCATTGACATTTTGTTCATGTATGATGATTTTTTGTTTAGTTCAGCAGTTTTTGCTTGATCTTTAGATCTCATGGCAGCCATTCTTTCTTTTTGCCATGCTTTAGTTTCCTTCATAATTCGTTTTAGTTTTGTTTGATCAACCATCTTCTTTCTAACCATAGCATTAAAGAAATTTAGTGATATACCAAATCCAGTTACTCCAAACAATGTTAGAATTACACCCTTTACCATTGGGTCATCACTTCCAAGTGCTTGTCTACCATTACTCATAAATCCAAAAATACCTCCATTATCTCCCTGAAGAAAAATAGAATCTAGAAAAAGCATGATAACATTATAGTCCAGAGTTTCAATCATATTCCTTCGTTTGTATTCAAGTGCTTTTTCTCAAGATAATTTGCATTAGTGCTTCCTTGGTATAGTCTATGCCGTGATCTTCTTCCATATGTTCTCCAAATTTCTCTATTACGCGCTCGATTTCTCCCTTAATTTCAAAATCACACTCATAACCATAATCTCTGCACGTTAATTTTGCCAAATCTGATTTTTTTGTAGATTTATGAGTAATATACTTCAGTTAACAATGTTAACTGAAATTTAATAGCGATATTTCCTTCAAAAATTAGGGCATTGGAAATTAATTTTGATACAACTCTAGTTGGTCTTATTGTAGATGATATCTTTAGTACCAACTGCTATAATTTTGAGGTCACTTTAGTAAATTAGTAGTGATAGGATATGGAAAAAAATGAGTCTCAAAAAAGCATGGAAGAATTATTCAAAGAGGAAAAAATTAAGCTTTTAGATGAAATTGATGAAAAAGCAAAAAGAAAAAAGAAATTAATGAATCCTGATATAGATAATGAACTTTTAAAATAACATTTCTTTAAATTTCGTAATTTTAATGAATTATGATCTATGAATTTAAGATTTAATGCAGAAGCAATTGAGGAAGCACTATCATGACTTGCTACAACGAATGAAACTAGGAATGTCGGGAAAGCTATCTGTGATTCCTAAGTGATTCCTTTTGGAGTAAGAAATGCTTCTGCATTATTTATTATTCTTAATTTTTGATATTTAGGCAATGCTTAACATTGTTAATTATTGATTATATTTTACAAAATTCTATTCTTTTCATGTTAGACAATCAATTGAAAAAACCTTCTAAACTTTCACGAGGAAATTTAATGTCGTTTAGTACCACTATTTGTGCCCTTACTCTATTAGGATTTCTAATTCTAGGATAACCTTTTCAAATTTGGATTCAAATATCTAAGGATCTGAATTTAAGATTTTGTTTCAAGTCAAACTAATTATGAATTATTTTTCTAGTTTGTTTTTGGTTTTCTGTATAGAGCAAAAAATATAGTCAAACCTATTGCAGCCCAAACTATTGAAACAAGTATTGCAGATTGGTTAAGGAAGAACATTAAACCAACACAAGAAATTGCTCCAATTATTGGTATCACCGGATATAACGGGACTTTGAAAAATCGCTTAGTTTGTGATTCAGAACTCCTTAATTTTAACACTGAGAGATTTACAAAAAGATACGTAAACAAGCTACCAAAATTCACAATTGATGCTATTGTTTCAATGTTATTGGAAAAAATTCCGGCAAAGACTACTATTACGATACATGCTATGATAATAGAGAAATAAGGCGTTCCAAA
The DNA here is from genome assembly GCA_046754145.1 of Candidatus Nitrosopumilus sp. Lineage (GTDB taxonomy): Archaea > Thermoproteota > Nitrososphaeria > Nitrososphaerales > Nitrosopumilaceae > Nitrosopumilus. Next base: position 10,814 of record JBHHVF010000002.1, on the reverse strand, counting down.
TTTTTTACTAATTTTATCAAATTGCTGTGGGAGTAATTGATCTCTTCCCATCGCAAAACTTGCTCTAGTTCCTCCAAGTATACTACTTAGAACTACGGAACCAGATGCAATTAATGCAGAAAATGAAATAAAATCAAACAACATGGGATTCTCAGAAATTACCAAAGATATACTACCTAAAGGATGAGCATCTTTTGATACATCATTCCAATCCAAAATGCCTATCAGTAAAAAAGCCACACCCATATACAAAACAAAGGTTACTCCAAATGCCACCATTAGTGCTCTTGGTATTGTTTTATGAGGATTTTTTGTCTCCTCAGACATCATTGTAACTGTGTTAAATCCTATGAATACAAAAAATATCACTGCTGCTCCATTTAGCATGCCTCCAAAACCTGTTGCAAAAAATGGTGTATAATGACCAACATCAAAGTGTTGAAATAGATAAAATCCTCCAATCATCAACAAAACAACTATTGCAAAAATCTTGATCAAAACCATAACTGATGTTACTTGAGTTGCTTCTTTTACTCCTATGAGGTTCAAAACACCAAGTACTATTGGTAGTCCAACAGCTGCAAGAATTATTGGTAATGCTCCCTCTAATCCAAATACTGAAGTAAAATAAGCCGCAAATCCAATAGATACTGCAGATCCTCCTATCAAATAATCAAAATACTTGAACCATCCAACAAGAAAACTCCAAAACCTTCCAAAAGCTCGTTTTGTATAAGCATAACTTGCCCCAGTTTCGGTAATGAAAGATGAAAGTTCTGCTGCAGATAATGCAGTCATCATTGCAATAACTCCAGCTATTAGAAATGAGAAAATTACTGCAGGCCCTGCAATCCCTGCAGCAACTCCACTTAGAACAAAAATTCCTGCACCGATAATATTTGCTATACCTACTGATGCGGCTCCAAAAGTTCCAACATTTCTTTTTAGTTCAGTCAAAAATATCTATCATATTTTTAGATGAGATATTATTATGTGATCACTAAAACAGGTACTTTAGAATGCTGAACTAGGGCATTTGAAACACTTCCTAAAGAAGGTCCTGTAATCTTTGTTGTACCTCTTTTACCCATTATTACTAGATCAAATTTCTTCTTCTTCATAAGATTAAGTAATTCTTCAGCTGGGTTTCCATACAAGATTTTCTTTTCAATTTTTATGTGTTTTTTTAAAGCATTTTGTTCTACCTTTTGAAGGAAATTTTTTACATGTGCAATTATAGTTTCTTTATAGGGTTCAACGATTTTAGCCATTGCACTATGATATGCAATTACATGTACTACAGTTATTGTAGACTTGGTGAGAGATGCCAATGCCAATGCTTTTTTTAAAGCAAGCTCTGCATTTGCTGAATTATCATATGGAACTAGAATTTTTTCAAATATCATAATGAAACTTCATCTTTAGCATAAATTAACCATGTCCTAAAACTCAAGAATGAGAATCAGAGGATGTGATGAATTAATTTTATGAACTGTTTTTATGTTGAAAAAAAATCTAGTGTGTAATGAATACTTTTATCTTAAATTCAAAAAAAAGAGTGAAAAAAGCAATAGATGCGAATTTCGAGTATCATCATTTAGCCTTATCAAGATCTAAAAAATTTCTTAGAAAACATGATTCAGATAGATTGCCATTGTTTGTATTGTATGTTGATTTAGTGGGTTCAACTAAGATGAGTGTGGATTTGAGTCCAAAAACACTCAATGTAATCATTAGAACCTTTTCTCAAGAGATGTCTTATGTAGTTGAGGATTTTAATGGTTATATCCTAAAATTTGTAGGAGATGCAGTTTTGGCTTATTTTCCATATACTGAAAAAAGTGGACAAGCAGACTCTATTATAAAATGTGCAAAAACAATGCATCAAATAATTGACAAAGCAATAAACCCCATACTTGAAGAAGATGGATTCCCAAAACTCAAAATCAAAGTAACAGTAGATTTTGGAAATTGTAGTGTAGTGAGATATGGAGCAGACAAATATCTGTCTCATATGGATTTGATTGGATTGACATTAAATTTAGCTTCAAAGATGCAAAGTTATGCAAAACCAGATCAAATTATAATTGGGAAATCTGTGTTTACCAAATTAAGATTAAATACAAAAAAATTATTTAAAAAGAAACAAACTGATAGAACAAATTGGATTTTTCATCAATTAAAAACTGAAAAACCTTACTCTATCTATTACAGTATTTAGAATTTTTAAAAATAGCATTTATGATCTCTATTTGCAATTTTTCTATAAATTATTTCAATTATAAACGCTAGACTGACCATTATCACAAAAATCCACATATTTTCAGGAGATGTAATTTTAGATTCCCAAATAAGTACACTTAATGCTATAAGACATCCAATACATCCTATCAACGAAATCCATTTTCTACTGTGTGTTTTTTTATGTAAACGAAAGTTTGCAAAATTTACTGCAGCAAAAATTAGTAAAAATCCTCCACTACCAATAACTGCAATACTAGCAAGATCAAAAAGATTTGCAATTACTAGTGTGAGAATAGAAGTGATCACTAACCCCTCAATAGGTTTATTCCAAATTTTTTGTTCAAGATATTTTGGCAATTCCCCTGTTTTGGCAATTATATAACTAATTCTTGATGCTCCATACAATGTTGCATTTATTGCAGAACCTGTAGAAAGAAGTGCAGCTATTGCAATTATTACAAACCCGATTTGACCCAAAAAGGGTTTTGCACTCTCAGCTAGTGCAAAATCTCGTGATTCAACAATCTTATCTACAGATAAGTTTCCTACTGTAACTATTGATACCATCACGTATAGTCCTATTACGAACAAAACAGCAGTGTAAAATGCCCTTGGAAGATTTTTTTTAGGATTTTGTATATCTCCTGCAGTATTTGCAATTAGCTCAAAACCTTCATACGCCAAGAAAATTATCATGCCTCCCGCCATGAGAGTTATTGGCGGACTCCATGTAGATGGTTCAAATTCATCAAACTGTACACTCCAAAACCCAACTGCAGCAAAAACCCCTAAAATTACAATCTTAATTACAACGATTATTTCTTCAGATTTTCCTACTACTTTTGCACTAAGAAAATTCAATAAAGTAAATGAAATGATTATTGCACTTGTTAGTATATGTCTCCAAAATGTTTGATCATTTTCAGGAAAAAAAGTTGCACCATAACTACCAAAAGCATATGAGTATAATGACAACATTACAACGTAGCTTATCCAAAGAAGAATGTTTAGTCCTCCTGTCAATATACCTGTTCCAAGTCCTTGATTTAGAAATTCCACCGTTCCCCCAGAACTTGGAAAAGATACTGAAAGTTTTGAATATGAATATGCAGTAACTAATGCAACTAATCCTGCAATGATGAATGCTATTGGAGCTCCTCCGTGAGATAAATTAACTGCCAGACCTAAAACTGCAAAGATTCCCCCGCCAACCATCCCACCAATACCAATTGAAACTGCAGACCAGAAACCTATAGTTTTTTTATTTTCCATTAGATACTATTTGATTATCAGAACTGGTATTTTTGATGAATGTATAACATAGTTTGAAGTACTACCAAGAAAAAGTTTCCCCAATGCACCCATACCTCTAGAACCAATAACAATCAAATCAAAATTGTTTTTTTGTGCAAAAGATACTATTGTTCTACCCTCTTCTCCATATTCAATTACATCTAAAAATTCTACATCCTTTTTAGTACACATCATCTTTGCTATGGACATAAAATGTTTGTAATGTTTACTTAGTGCATTTCCAACTACAGTTCTTACAACACCCATTTCTGTTGGGAATGCCTGAATTACAGATAATCCTGTAATTGATGCATCAGTTTGTTTTGCAAGTTGAATTGCATTACTTAATGCACGAATAGAGTTTTTTGAACCATCTAATGCAACTAGAATGTTTTTAATCATAATTTATCCTTATTTTATGATTAAAACTGGACATTTTGCTTTTTGCATGACTCCATTACTTACACTACCTAGCAATACTTTGTCAAACTCCCCTCTACCTGAAGAACCCATTATTATGAGATCAATCTGTTTGGAGTTTGCAAATGATATTAGTGATTTTACAGTATTGTTTGATTCTATTATTTTAAAATCTACATGTATGGAATTTTTTTTTGCAGTATTGTTTAGTTTTGAGAAAAGTTTCTTTGTTAGGTTTTTTGCATTTTTCATAATATCTTTATTGATTTGTCTATCAATATACCATCCACCTATATTTGCAATATCTAAACAAGACACAACTTTGAGGTTTGAATCATGCTGTTTGGCTATCTCTATGGCTTTATCGAAAGCATGATTTGCATGAATAGACCCATCATAGGGGATTAGAATATTCTTAAAAGTCATTTATTTTACCACCATTACAGAGCATTTTGCTTGTTGTGCTACGCCATTTGCAACACTGCCAAGAATTAATTTATTCAAACCTGTTCTCCCATGCGAGCCTATAACTATAAGATCTGATTTTTTAGATTTTGCAAAATTAATTACTTCCTTTACAATTGATGTTCCTTGTTTTATTTTTACAGATATCGGAACGTTGCTGCTTTTTGCAGCAGATTCTAGTTTGTAAATGAATTTTTTGGCAGCGCTTTGTTGTTTTTTAATTACTTGAGGATTAATTTTGGAATAACCCATAACTGCAGAATATTCCCCTTCTATGACCGTAAATATGGTGATTTTGGAACCATCTTTTTTTGCAATATCTAATGCTTTTCGAAATGCCCGATTAGAGAAACTTGTTGCATCGTATGGTACTAGTATATTCTTAAAAATCATGTATCTTGTTGTGTTTATCTAAATTAAAGATAAACATATGATTCTCAACAATGAACTTATCTGGTTAGGAAATCACATAGCATTCATTATGGTGATGAATTCAATTAACATTGTTAATTCATTCTTATATTATAATACTTAGGTAATTCTATATGTATGAAAAATCCATTTAGTAAAAAAAATAATTGTACTCAATGTGATACAAAATTCTCAAATCATGAAGATTTAGTGAAACATGTCAGGCATGAGCACCATAGAACAATAGTAAAATGTCAATACTGTGGTAGAGAATTTCTTCATGAAAAGGATAGGCTTCATCATTCACGAAAAGAACATGAAGAGATGTTAAGGAAACGCTCACATAGAGAATCATATCCAGACGAATATGCAAAAACCCAAGACAGTGTAGATAAACATACACATCATTTTTCAGATAATTTGTAAGATTTTCAATATGAACATTCTGATTTTGAATAGTTTGAATTTAGTCTAAACATTGTTATGATCAGACAAATCAATTTCAAAATTAAAAGTAATTTCTTGTAATGCAAATCGTGTATTCTTAATAAATAACAATGACACCCAATTCGGGCATGACCAAAGTACGTAAAGTTGGAAGTAGAGGAACATCATCCTATGAAAAGGATGAAGGTCCACAAAACTGGGCAGGGGATGCCTATAGAAAAACTGAACTAGACAAACTCAAAAAAACACCAAAAGGTGAAACTATGCATTTAGGTCGTGGAGTCAGAACCGTTAAAGCTGGAGATATGGAAGAACCAAAAGCAAGACCATCCACTGAGGGAATGACAAGAGTTACAAGTAGAGGAACTAGTTCAAGAAAAAGTAAAAACAAAGGTAGTTAAAAAATTTATTAGAAAATTAAAATTAACTGCAAAAGAATAACTTTTTCTTATTATTTTTTATTGTGTATCATAAGGTGTTTATTTTACCACTAATACTGGCATTTTTGATTTTTGTAGAACATGGTGAGACACACTTCCTAACAACAGTTCTTTAGGAGAACTTAGACCCCTATGTCCAATAACAATAAGGTCAATTTTGTTTTTATTTGCATAATTCAAAATCGAACTAGCAGTAGAACCAGTTATTACTTTGAACTGAAAATGAATCTTATTTTTTTCTACAATACTTTTTGCATTATTTAAAATTCTCTCACCATGAGATATGTCTCGTTTTCCAACACGATCTAAAATACCGTATTCTAGTAGTGGTGGAAGATCATTGATGTAAATCCCTGCTATTTTTGCATGATATTTTTTAGCCAAGGAAATAGCCATTTTTAAAGCACATTTAGCATGAAGAGATCCATCATATGGAACAAGAATTTTTTTAATCAACACAACATTAAAAGTAATATGCTAATAATAAATGCAAATTCAATTACCAAATCTGAATTTTATTCTCAAATTTTTGAAAATTATTTTAAATTGTTAGAGTGTTGAACTAGCTTTGTAGTTACCTTTGAAAGCCTAAACTATCACTAAACCCATTCTAATCTCATAGGATTCAGATCTGATCCTTTAAATCTAATTTTTATTGTGATATATTGAGATAATTGAAAAATTGTTTAACCTGCAATAAAGAATTTGAGAATAGGGCTAGTAATTATTGCTCAAGTAATTGTGCCATTAATAGCATGAAAGTTTATGAAAATATTCTAGATAAATTAGACTCTCATAATTTTGAATGTATTGCTGACTCTGAACAGGAGGTTTTTGATTTTATTTCTAAAATAAAAAACAAAGATCATACTATTTTATTATTTGAAAATGAAAATATACGTGACACAATTGTTACTGAATTTTTTAATAAATCTAAAAATGACATATTTACTGCTTGTTTTGCACATGATACAATCAAATACAAATGTGATAAAGTAATTACATACAATGAATTATCTGAAAACCAAATACTATTGACAAATAAGATAAGTGAATTTTTAGTAGATGTTCTTGATGAAACATATCCTCGTTCTTTTCCCAGAGTAGCTTGTGAAGATACATCATGGTTTTCAGAGGTAGGTTTCTTTGAAGAGCATCAAAAGATTGGAAATAGACTTGATAAAAAAGTCATTGACGAATCTGCCATTTTATGTTGTTATAACACTATTAAATTAGATAATGACAAGATTGATGTTGTATTACAAAGTCGTGACTTTGTAATATTAGGAGAACCACTTTCAGCATTTAGAAGAAAATAATTGAGCCTAAATGTCTAGTTTTGTGCCTATGTTATTTGAAATAACATACCGATGGTAATGTATCAAAAACACGTAACAATATTGAAGCAAATGAGAACAATTTTTTGAAATTGTCATCATCGCCTACCTTTACGATGACAATTCTTGTTTCATTTGCTAGTGTTTTTACATTAACCTCGATCTTTTATTGCACAATCAAAAGAACAGTAATTCAGTAATCATAATCACACAAAGGACAAACCCAACGGCCCGATTCATCAAGTTTTAATGGAATGCTAAAACCATATTTTTTACAGCTTTGACATTCACGAAATTCTTGGAAGCTCATAATACAACTACGTATATCTTAAACAAAAAGAGGATGGAAAGGATTCTGTACATGTGTTTATTTTTTCTCTATTTTTGTGACATTAACCTAAAACAGTCTAACGATTTGCTTACTAAACATGAATTGACAAAGATAATTAGACAGAAAAAATCGATGTAAACCGTGAATAAAGAATTTCCTGAAGCCGAAGTTTTTGAAATAAAGAAAGTAGAATTAAAGAGTCCAATAATTTTTGCAGGATTTGTCGGAGCTGGACTCGTAGGGCCTGTTGCAATTAATCATATGATTACTAAATTAGGAATGGAGGAAATTGGAGTAATGAGATCAAAATATCTTCCTCCATCAACAGTTTTCATGAGAGGCAGATTGCGTCATCCATTCAGATTTTATGCAAACAAAGAAGGAACAATCTGTGCAATAATTTGTGAGATAACATTGAGAATGGAGGGACTTTATTCTCTAGTAGGAGCAATACTGGATTGGGCAGCAGAGAAAGGATCAAATGAGATTGTGATTTTGGACGGTGTTGCAAGCTATGAACATGACGACAAAGCATATTGTGCAGCTGAAGAAGATTTGGTAAGAACAATGGCAGACAAAGACATCAGTATGATTCCACAGGGATTCATCACAGGCATCCCAGGAGGAATACTAAATGAATGTCTAGTAAGAGAAATTCAGGGGTTAACTCTATTGGCAAGAGCAAACAAGATAGCACCAGATCCTGCAGCAGCTGCAACTCTGATTGAGGCACTAAATAGATTCTATGATATGAACATAGACACAGAAGAACTTCAAAAAGACAAAGAGAGGATTAATGCCGAATTCAAGGAATTATCTGAAAAATATGCAGAGCATAGAGAAGAAACATCTGGAATGTACATGTGATTGAAATGATAAGCAAATTCTTTTATTCGCAACAGAGGCGCTTGAAAATATGGTTCTGACCTACAAAAAAGCAGGTGTAGACATTTCTAAAATTAAACAAAGCCAAAAAGCAATTGGTAAATTAATTTCATCAACTCACAAGCTTCAGAAAAAAGCAAAGATGACACACGGTTTTGGGCATTATGCAGGAATTGTAGAGATTCCAGGTGGAAAACTTTTGGCCACACACACAGATGGTGTAGGAACTAAAGTAGTAATTGCAAACATGATGAAAAAATACAACACAATAGGAATTGATTGTGTTGCTATGAATGTTAATGATATAATCTGTATTGGTGCAACACCAATATCATTTGTAGACTATATTGCTGCAAACAAAAATGATGTAACAATTTTCAAAAAAATTGTTGAAGGATTAGTTGCAGGTGCAAAGAGATCTGCAATGCCAATTGTTGGAGGAGAGACTGCAATAATGCCTGATGTCATTGAAGGTAAAGGATTTGCATTTGATTTGGCAGGGATGGTGGTAGGATTATTAGAGAAAAAAGACATGGTTCTAGGTAATAAGATAAAATCAGGAGATGTGATCATTGGTGCAAATAGTACAGGCATTCATTCAAACGGATACTCACTTGCAAGAAAAGCACTTTTAAAAAAATACTCTATCAAAGACAAAGTCAAAGGAGTAGGAAGAATTGGGGATGCATTGCTAAAATCTACTGAGATCTATACAAAACCAGTTCTTGAGATTAATCAAAAATGCAAAGTTAATGGTTTTGCTCACATAACTGGAGGTGCATTTACCAAGTTATTGCGTCTCAAAAACATAGGCTATGAGATAGATTCTCTTCCAAAAATCCCACCAATTATGGGATTAATAGAAGAACAAGGAGTAAAACCAGAAGAGATGTACAAGACATTCAATATGGGAGTTGGATTCTGTGTAGTTGCACCAAAAAGTCAGGCAACAAAAATCAAATCTATATTCAAAAAACACAAGATTTCAAGTCAAGAGATAGGACAGATCATTTCTAAGAAAGGAGTTTTTGTAAACTCTAAAAAAATTGCTTAATTTAACAACAACAAAATAATTTTCAACCTAATATCGCCTTATATTACAGATTTCCTGCCTATGGTATAGATGGCGGCAGAAGGGCAATTCATTGAGACAATTATCGGAGTAGGGATTCTTCTTTTTGCAGCTAAACTCATGGCAGAACTCTTCCTTAGATTGAAACTTCCAATTGTTTTAGGAGAACTTTTGGCAGGAATGATTGTTGGACCATTTGCATTAGGAGCATTCTTTGTAGTCGATGGAAAACAGTTGTTGCAAATCAATGATGAAATTAGAATACTTGGAGAAATGGGCGCAATTGTAATTTTGTTTATGGCAGGACTTGAGATGACCCCAAAAGAATTTCTCAGGGGAGGAAAGGCGGCATTTACTGTAGGAACACTTGGTGTAGTTGTTCCATTCTTTGCAGGTCTTGCAATTTTCCAATTATTTGGATTTGATGCTTTACAATCAATGCTTATTGCAACAGCGCTAACAGCTACAAGTATTGCAATCTCGATTCAAGTTTTAAATGAATTTGGTAAAATCAAAACGCCTGAAGCTAGATTAATTATCGGTGCAGCAATTGTTGATGATATTTTAGCAATTGCAGTATTATCAGTTGTCACATCTATTGCAGGTTCGGATGGAGGAGTAGACAACATAGACATCACAGAAGTAACAATTACAATTTTACAAGTATTGGCATTCTTTGCAATAATGCTCGTTGTAGCAGTTGTGGTAATTCCAAAGATAGTAACTCCAAGATTGTGGAAAGCAAAAGGAAGTGTTGAAGGAATAGCTACTGCGGCGTTCTTTGGTGCCGCAGCGTTAGCAGGGTCCATAGGACTGTCACCGATTGTAGGAGCATTTGCTGTAGGTATGGCATTATCAACTACCAAAGTCTTTGAAAAAGTAGAAAATTACGTTAGTAAGATTGGTTTGATTTTTGCTCCTTTATTCTTTGCAATTATTGGAGCACAAGTAGATCTAAGAGCAGTTGATTTGAATATTCTAATGTTAAGTGGAGTAATTATTTCAGTTGCAATTGTAACAAAGTTATTTGGATGTGGATTACCTGCAATGTTGTTTTTAAAAAGCAAAGCACAAGGAATGAGAGTTGGAGTTGGAATGATCTCAAGAGGAGAAGTAGGATTAATTGTAGCAGGAGTAGGAGTTACTGCAGGAATTCTAGAAACAGATGTGTATTCTACAATTGTAATCATGGTAGCAGTTACAACTATAATCACACCAATCTGGTTAAAGATGGAATACAGAAAAGAGCAAAAACGAGGAAACACTACATCAGAGATCAGTTCTGAGCAAAAGCCAGAATAATTTCTTAAAAAGTCTTAAATAAAATAGAAAAATCAACATGACAAGACATGTCAGCTGAAACAAACAATGATGCGTTTAGAGCAAATGTTCTTGCAGAGATCAAAAGCATTATCGAAGAATTACATGAATTGAAGAATTACAAAAGAAGTATCGCTAAAAGGAAACCA
>JBHHVF010000001.1:0-83141 GCA_046754145.1 Candidatus Nitrosopumilus sp. | reverse complement strand
AAGCCTTGGGAACATATGATGCAGATGAAAAAATGAAACAAGCAATCGAAGATGCAAGAAAGAAAGGAATTAGCGTAGTTGCAATAGGAATGCCACAAGGAGTAACAAAGATTTTTTCAATGTGTATGCCTTATGAAGGATTACGAAAGACAGTTGCAAAGTTTCTTAATGCATATACTATGCTTGCAGGTGACGATCTGTAAGATCATGAAATTACTAATGTGTGAAAATCCTAAGAACGGAACTTTCACATGTAGTTTAAATATTTTACAAGAAATTTAATAAAATTACATACTTGGATAGATATCTAATGAAAGGATTGTGAATATGATTGAAAACCAAACTAAGCAAAAAACGTGCAATCAGTACAGTACTCACAACTGTCATCATCTTGGTGTCATCAGTTGTACTTGGTTCAGGTGTAGTGCTTTATGGAACATCACTTTTCCAGGGAGGTACACAGACTGAAGCAATTTTTGTAACGGCAGTTAAAGTATGGGTAGACCCTACTGATCCATTCAGCGGTACAGGAATTGGTTGGGGAGCAGCTGGTATCAGAAATACAGGTGACAAAGTAGTTGCCGTAAATGAAATTACAGTTAGAGGCCAGTCCATTCCATTTGGACAGTGGTATGCAGATACAGTTGTAAGTTCAACAGTAGTTCAGCAAGCATTAAACCACACAGGCTGGGATAATCAGGGAACAAATGTGAGAATGATAGACAACTGTGCAGCTAGCAGTGAATACGTTGCAATAGATCCTGATTCAGGAGGAGCAATTACAGAATGTATTACTGCAGATGCAGGAACTGGCCCAGTGTCACTTGATCCTGGTCAATCAGCAATCATATACTTCAAGTTGAACAACAATACAATCTCATCACTTGATGCAGGTATACAAACAAGCGTTAGTGTATACGCAGGGAAGGCTGGATCTCCTTATTCAGTCATAGTAGAAGGCGTACAATAGATTCAAAATTACAGATTATTTAGAACTAAGCAAAATATGCCCATAATATGTTAAATTCTTTTTACTCTGTAATTCAAAAAAATTACATACGCGACTAGATATTCTATTAGTAAGGAAAAAAATCAATAAAATGAAAACCAAACTAAGCAAAAAACGTGCAATCAGTACAGTACTCACAACTGTCATCATCTTGGTGTCATCAGTTGTACTTGGTTCAGGTGTAGTGCTTTATGGAACATCACTTTTCCAGGGAGGTACACAGACTGAAGCAATTTTTGTAACGGCAGTTAAAGTATGGGTAGACCCTACTGATCCATTCAGCGGTACAGGAATTGGTTGGGGAGCAGCTGGTATCAGAAATACAGGTGACAAAGTAGTTGCCGTAAATGAAATTACAGTTAGAGGCCAGTCCATTCCATTTGGACAGTGGTATGCAGATACAGTTGTAAGTTCAACAGTAGTTCAGCAAGCATTAAACCACACAGGCTGGGATAATCAGGGAACAAATGTGAGAATGATAGACAACTGTGCAGCTAGCAGTGAATACGTTGCAATAGATCCTGATTCAGGAGGAGCAATTACAGAATGTATTACTGCAGATGCAGGAACTGGCCCAGTGTCACTTGATCCTGGTCAATCAGCAATCATATACTTCAAGTTGAACAACAATACAATCACATCACTTGATTCAGGTGTATCAACTACTGTCAGTATATTTGCAGGTAAAGCCGGCGGACCACAAAGTGTAACCGTTATTGGAAAATAACCTTAGAGCAAGAGGAATTTTTTTTAAAACTTGCTCATAAAATCTTTTTAAATAAAAATTATTTGGATTTATTGTGTGTATTGTGATATTTCATACTGTTCAATATAACTAAAAAATCAAAATAATAGATAGAGCATTATGGGAAAGAAAAAAGAAGAGCAAGGATTAGAGACATTTCTTAAAAGTGATTTTCTAAGTGAGTTAAAACATGAAACACCAAAAGGTGCTAAAGTATTAGAAACATATCCATTAAAGGCACCATTCAGTTATGCAAACATTATACAAAATCAAGAAACAGGTAGTGTATCATACCAAGTAGATGAAATCAAACTTAATTCACCTGAAGAAATAATTTATAATCAACTTTATAGATTAATTGAAGAAAATATTGATTCTCCTGAAAACATTGAAAACGATTTTGGATTCATTTCGTTTGTAAATAAAATTTTAAAAGAAAATGAAAAATTATTTCAAGATCAACCTCTTGCAAGTATTGAAAAAGTAAAATATTATCTTGAAAGAGACATAGATGGATTCGGGATTATTGATCCTATAATGCATGATCCAAATATAGAAGACGTCAGTTGTAGTGGAGTTAATACACCAATTTACATATGGCATAGAAAATATGACAGTATTCCTTGTAACATATCATTTGAAGATGAAAAATTAAATGCATTTGTATCAAGAGTTGTATTCAGAGCAGGAAAACATATCAGTTCTGCATATCCAATTACAGATTTAGCATTACAAGGTAATCACAGAATTTCAGTACTATATCAAAAAGAAGTAACTCCAAAAGGTACCAGTTTTACAATAAGAAAATTCAAGCAAGATCCATATTCTGTTATAGATTTGATAACATTTGGTACAATTAGTGTCGATATTGCAGCTTATCTATGGATGTTAATGGAAGCTAAGATGTCAATAATGGTAATTGGTTCAACAGGAAGCGGAAAGACAACCATTCTAAATGCAATTACGGGATTGGTAGATCCAGATTTTAAGATTTTTTCAGTTGAAGATGTATCTGAAATTAACATCAAACACAAGAATTGGTTTAGTTTAGTTTCAAGAACAGGATTTGGACCAGAGGGAGAAGGGGAAATAGGATTATATGATTTGATCAAATCAGGTGTAAGACACAGACCAGACTATATTGTAGTGGGTGAAATTAGAGGATCAGAAGCATACGTCATGTTTCAGGCCATGGCTACTGGTCACGGTGGATTATGTACAATGCACGCAGATAGTTTAGAATCAGCAAGTAAAAGATTACAACAAAAACCAATGGACATTCCGGCATCATATATGGCATTGATGAATTGTGCAATTGTAATTAAAAGAGTAAAAGGTCAAGATGGAAAAAGTATCAGAAGAGCAACTATTGTTCAAGAACTTAAAACTGCAATTGATTATCATGCAGCATTCAAATGGGACCCAAAATCCGATTATTTTAATCCGGGATTAATAGATAGTGAGATGTTAAAGAGGATCACAGAACAAACAGGGAAAAGTATGGATGAATTATTAGAAGAATATGAAAAAAGAAAAATGGTTCTAAAATGGCTTGTTCAACGTGGAGTTAGAGCTTATGACAAAGTAGCAGAAACTATTGGTAAGTATTATAGAGAACCCGATTCAATATTAAAGAGAATAGAATACGGAGGGTAATCATGTCTTTTATTAAAAAACATGAGAAAAAGGACAAGCAGAAAAAAAGAGATAAAAAATTAGCTAGTGAACTACCATTTTTTATGACAATCGTAACACTGTTAGCTACCAGTGGTTTTGGACCATATACAATTTTTACAAAAATTAAAGAAATGGAATTACTTCCAAATGTGCGAATCGAATCAATTAAAATTTTAAAAAAAATAGACATTCTGGGAAAAGACCCATTACTAGTAATGTCAGAATCTAAAGGAGAAGAATCTTCAGATTTTGGAGAGTTTCTCAGTGGATGGGTTTCTGCAATTCAAAGTGGAGGTGATGTTGTAAGTTTTCTTACAGAAAAAATGAATAATGCTTTTGAACTTTATGAATCCCAACAAAAAGAATTAGTAAGTAAAGTTCAGACATTAATTGAAACATACATGACTATGCAAGTAGTCGTTTTAGCCATCTACATCATCATTACTGCTACATCTACAGAGGGTGTCGGGACTTCACCAGTTGCAGGAGATATTGATCCATTATACATGGTAATTGTAATGCCTCCAGCAGTATCAGTAATGTTTTTGTTTATTGCTCATAAAATAACTAAAACGAAACTCAAAGAATTAGATTTTAAAAAAATTCTAATGTTTGGAATTCCAGGAATTTTAGCTGCTGCAGCATTAAATCCAATGAAAATATTACCAACAGAATATAATTTATATATTTTAGGGGCAGCATTAATTGCATCAGCAGTTTGGCCAGCATTAAATTTTAAACCAAAATATAAATTTTCACTGGATGCAGAAGCTGGAACAACACAAATAATGAGAGATGTAGCAGAAGCAAGAAAAGCAGGTCTAGGTCCTGAAAGATGTGTTATACGAACAACAGAAAGAAAAGATTTTGGAATGTTTAACGTAGTAGCTAATGGAATTGCAAATAAATTAAAATGGGGTATGACACTAGACGATACTTTTGAATTTATAAAAAAATATACAAATGATTTTCAAGTTCTAATTAATTTTAGAGTATTATTTGAGATTATTTCTGCAGGTGGTGGAAATGTGAATACATTAACAGCATTAGCAAAGGTTTCAGAAAAGATGAGAACCATTGAAAAAACAAAGAGAGAGATGTTAAAGCCATATGTGATGGTAGGATTCATGTTAATTGCAATTACTGGATTTACAACTTTGTTGGTAATAGAATCATTAACAAGTTTAGGAGCACAACTTGAGTCAAATGAGACAAAAAGTGCAGCAATGGAACTTGTGGCAAAATCAAGATTTGAGTTACTAGGAATAGCCATTCTAGTGCAATCATGGGTTGCGGGGTTATTTTTAGGAAAAATCACTACAGGATCCTTTTCAGGAGGATTCATGTATTCAATATTTCTGGTTACAGTTACAATTGGAGCAATTGTTCTAATTCAGTTAAAGTTGTTCAGCGTAGCTTCAATATTTGGCGGATAGCTGTATGTACTATGATATTTCACACTGTTCAATATAACAAAAATCCATCAAATTAATCCAAGTTGAAAGCAATTTTTTTGATGTTGGGCATAATTTTTTGTATAAGTGTATTGCCTGTCCATGCTCAGATTACATCTGAGTTTGGATATCAACTTCATCCTGAAAAATTACTTGAAAACACAGAAGGAACATTACAAATTTTTGTTTCGTCAAGTGATATAATGGTACCAAAAGAAATAGACAATCTAAAAGCAATAAGTTCAGATAATTCAATTATTGAAATTATAGGTATAGAAGAAGGTAATAATAAATTTATAAAAAATATATTGATCAAGGCAAAAAATCCTGGAATAACAAGTATAGTATTAGCTGCACCAGGTTTTTCGTCTAAAGAAATCACATTTGAAGTTTTTAACAACAATAATTTTCCTACACAAATATTAATGAAAATTACCCCCGACAGTTTTCCTATTGATGGTCCAAGATATGGATATGTTGCGTTAGAATTAGCAACAACAGGGGGATTACCAACTATTGCATCAGAAGATATAGTGATACATCTAGAAACACCAAATGATGATATTATAAAACTAAAAAATTCGGATGTGACAATCAGTAATGGAGAATATTATGTAATAACAGAATTTGAAATCATAGGTTCTGGTAATGCAATAATTTTTGCAGAAACAGAAGGTATGACAAGAATTAGTAGCATAGTTAATGTGTTAGAACCTGATGGACCTCTTCAATTACAACTATATACTTATCCTGAAGATTATAACAGTTATAGTGGAACCAGAGGATTTGCAATTGTACAACTACAAGATGCTGAAGGAACACCAGTTTTAGCTGAAGAAGATATCCATCTAAAATTAAATGTTGAAAACCCTGACAGTTCAATCAACGCAAGTCATGATTTCAAAGAAGTGTTATTTGAGAAAGAAGAGTTAATTATTGAGAAAGGAAGCTATTCAGCATTCACAGAATTTACACCTAGAACTGGGTTAGGAGACATTACAGAAGATTATGAACAAGAATATACCATGTTTATTTCAGTTGAAGATTATCTAACAAATTCAGCTATAATTAACATATTTCATGATCAAATGGGAGCATTAGAAGGAGAAGGTCCAGCTGTTACTCGTGTTTTACCATTTCTGACTACTGGGAACCAAGAGATCATAGCAGTTACATATTATGAAGCAGAGATTGAGGTTTCAAGACAAACAGGAGGGAGCACAATAGGATCAACAAATAGAGAATTAGTTTCAGTCACTGTCCCTGTTCAGGCTAAAATTGATCATGATGTAATTTTTTCTTCATCTGAATTAGAAACTGTAAATCCAATACACCCCACAATGAAAAAAGGAGAAAATGCAGTAATTGTTTTTGGTGAAACTGGTACGGTTGCACCTGAAGAAACAGTAAGGTTTTCCATTACAGATAACGAAGGAGTTAAAACAATAACTGGAGATCCGATAGGACCCTCTGAAGCAGATATTTCAATGACTGTCGAATCTCTACTGCCAATGATTTTAGCAGAAACCAAATTTCCAGCATTAGGATATTTAGTAGAAGAGGCAGGAGAAGAAGAAACTACAACAGTTGAGGTCAATGAGGAAGATGTGGATCCAAGACTAGGGGTAACACCATTTATCGAAGACGGGATATTGACTTTTTCTGCAAATGATATTATTGAGACAGACCATGTAACAATTAAACAAAACCAACCATATGCATTGATGAATATGATATCAAAGGAAGTAGGAACAACTACACTAGCATATCAAATGGGAGGATTTGATGGAACTGTCCCAATTGTTAGTCACACCACAGATCCTGCAGAAATTTATGTATCATTTCCAAACAATCTTCTGGCAAATTCTAAAACTTTAGCTACAGTTCAATTATTAGATTCGAGTGGAAATCCAGTTTACACAAAAAAAGACACTGAAATAAAACTTGTTTCAAATAATGAAGATGTTGTAAAAATTCCACAAGACGTAACGATCAAAAATGGTGATTATTTTACAACATTTGAACTAGAAACAATTAATGAAGGTCAAATTGAACTTGCATTGCTTTCAGAAGACTTTACTTTATCAAAATATGATATTGATGTTTTAGATATCACTCCCGTATTATCATTGAATCTTCTTGGCAGTATGAATTGGAATGAAAGGATTGAGGCTGAATTATCAGTAACTATTCCACAAATTACAGCTTCATTAGATGGCTTTATTGTAGAATGGGAAGCAGAAGGAGGCGAAATAAGATCAATGGACGGAGTAACTAATAATGCAGGAATTGCAACATTAAACATAATTGCAAATGACAAAGATACGATTTCAGTCAAAGTTACAGTATCAGGCAACGGTCTTAGCCCTGCAACAATATCAAAAACAGCAAATATACTAAACATACCCATTATAGAAGAAGAAACAGTTACCGAATCATCACCAGAATTATCATTAGATATTGGTACAATGATGCTCATTATCATTCCTGTTGCAGTAGGAGGAGGATTATTTTTCTTAAAACGTACAGATAGATTAGATTTGATTACAGATAAAATTCCAATTGGAGACAAAATTGAAGAGATTAAAGAAAAAATATCAGATATTAGAAATCGTTAATAAAAATAGTAAAAAAGATGACTAAAAAAAGAGAATATTTTTCTTATCATATTTCAAATATGATTTCATGGGATATGCACTATGATTGAATCATTAACAAATTATGACATTATTGGAATAAGCTTAGCACTAACAATGTTAATTGTTGGTTCAATTATTGATGTTTGGAAAAGAGAAATTCATGATTATTATTGGATAGGATTTGGGGTGATAGGATTTCTATTAGTGTTCATAAGTGATGAAATTATTGTTAATCTTCTAACAATAGCGTTTGCATTAATCATAACACCATTTGTAATATTGATATGGAGATTAGGTCTTTTTGGAGGAGCAGATGCATTTGCATTGATAGCATTAGCAGTAATTGCACCATTATCTACAATTAGTGAAAATACCATTACACCATTTACAACACTTTCAAATGCTGCGGTATTGTTTGTAATTCCATTTTTAATCAATGTTACAAGAAATGTAATAGCGCGGATTAAAGGAGAACATATTTTTGAAGGATTTGATGAAAGTACTGGAAAAAAATTAGCAGCAATGTTAATGGGGTATAAGGCAAAAAATCCAAAATTTGCATTTGCCATAGAAAAAACGGATAATGGTAAGAAAAAATTTGATTTTGTTATTCATCATGCTGAAAATCAAGAATTTTGTACAGATCCAAACACCTGGATTACACCAGGCATACCATATTTGTTATTAATTACAGGAGGATTTATCATTCAAATACTCTATGGCGACATACTTCTAGGGAGATTTCTAGGCACATAATTCATAAAATCGAGTGGATCTGTAACATTCGATAACATACACTCGCTTATGTTAGAATTTAATGTAACAATTCTGAATGACAACTGAAGCCATAGAAGAAGGAATGTTTCAAACAGACAATCCGATAAATGAGCTTAATCGAATGTTAATTAGATATGATCTGACACCAAATCAATCTAAAGTATATCTTTTTTTGAGTAAAATTGGTGTGAAAACTGCTTCAGAAGTATCAAAAGCACTTAAAATTCCAAGAACTGAGACTTATCATTTATTATCTACCTTACAACAAAAAGGAATCATTTTTTCAATATTTGGAAAACCAACGAAATTCAATGCGGTAGGAATTGAAGAATCATTAGAAATTTTGGTAAATAATGAAAAAAATCGAGTCAATGAGCTTGATGCAGGCAAAGAAGGTCTTATCAGACTATGGAAAATAATTCCAAAGTATGGTGAAGACCAAACTGAGGAACAAAACAATAAATTTCAATCACTGCAAGGAAGAAATTCAATTTTAGTTAAATTAGAACAAATGATTAAAGAATCTAAAGAAAATATTCTAGTTTTAGGAACAGAAACAGACTTTAAAAAATTCTATTTTACCGAATTTGCAGAATTACTAAATAAAACAAAATCAGATCTAAAAATACTACTAGATCATCAAGGAGACATACCAGCCATTTTTGAAGACATTGAACCTAAAAAAATCAAAAAAATAGATGATAAAAACAGAGAAGACTTTTGTTTCATCATAAAAGATGATAATGAAGTAATTTTCTTTATTAGCAATAATCAAGTGAAAGATATGCTTGCAGTTTGGACTGATTCTAAAACATTTGTCACTACATTAAGATCATTATTTAGTTTGATGTGGAAAAAATCTCACCATCTTAATGAAACAAATGCAGAATCACTATTAGGATCTGAAATTACTTATGAACACAGACTAAGAGAAATTGAACAAGAAAAAATCATTCTAAACTATCTACAGGAAAATTTCGATCTGATAGAAAATACTGGAGGAGTTAAAAAATGAGTAAAAACAAAGAGAACAAAGAAGATAATTTGAAAATTCTAATAATCGATGATAATGAGCAGATTACAAAAATGCTAACTACGTTCTTAGAGCTTAAAGACCAAGAATGTACTGTAGCAAACGACGGAAAAGAAGGGTTAGAGCTAATCAAATCAAATGAATACGATGTAGTTTTATTGGATTTAGCTATGCCTGAATTTGACGGATATTCAGTAATTAAAGATCTAGAAGAAAACAAAACCCTAAAAGATCATAAAATCATTGTATTTACTGCATCAACAATCACTCAAGAAGAATTAGATGAATTAGTAAACAGAGGGATTAGTTCATACATCTTAAAACCAATAGATATTGATGAGTTATTATCTAAAGTTATTGAAACAGCAAACTCCTAAAATTAGGAAGTGGATCTAAATGCTACCAATCAAACATACATTATTTTTAGTATCCGGAGTATCAAGTTTTATCATATTTTACATGGGACTTGTAAACTTTGTAACATCAGTAGATAAATCAACTGGATTAATTTTACTTGTATTTTCCGTATTTGTAGCTACAGGAACATTACTAGGAACAGTTTACATTTCAAAAAGTATTACACAACCAATTGAAAAACTAGCAAGAAATATGGCAGAGTTTTCAAAGACAAACAAAGCATCAAAGAAAAATCTAATCAAAACAAATGTAAAAGAAATTTTTGAATTAAATGAAAATTTTGAAACTATGGGAGAAAAGGTAGAAAAAACAATTGAAGTACAAAAAGAATATGTGGAAAAATTAAAGTCAATGGATAGAAAGAAAGTTGAATTCTCATCAATGGTGTCTCATGAGCTAAAAACACCATTGGTTCCAATCTTAGGATATGTCCAAATGTTACAAAAAGAAGAAATGTTTGGAGAATTAAATGAAAAACAAAGAGAGGCAGTAAATGAAATTTTTACATCAACAGTAAAACTACAGAGATTGGTTGGAGATATTTTAACTACACAAAAATTAGATTTAGGAAAACTAGTTTTTAGTCAAGGAGACATTAATGTTTCAGAATTATTATACAGTATAATCAAAGAGTTTGAACCTATAGCAATTGATAAGAAGATCAAAATAACCACAGATTTTAATGGCAACGTTCAAATTTTTAGCGACAAAGACAGAATCAATCAAGTACTTTCTAATTTGATTAAAAATGCAGTAGATTTTGTTTCTGAAGATACAGGCATCATAACAATAGGAGCCAAAGAAGGATCAAAAGATGTAGAGTTTTTTGTACAAGATAACGGATTAGGAATTTCACCTGAAAACCAAAAAGAGTTATTCAAAAAATTTTACCAAGTGGACACATCAGCAAGTAGAAAAAGAGGAGGTAGTGGATTAGGTTTGGCAATATGCAAAGGCATCATTGAGGGCCTAGGAGGCAAGATTTGGGTTAAAAGTAAAGAAAAAGTTCAGACAACATTTTTTTTTAAAATCCCAAAAAAACCGATCAAAATCTCAGTTAATAATGACTCAGAATAAACATCAAAAAAAGTAAATTTTAGATTTAACTTTTACGTATAACAAAACTGGATGAATACTACGCGCCTCTTAAATTAAAAAAAATGCATTACAATTTGATGAATAAGAACAGGTATGGACCTTATTCGTTAGGAATAATGGCATTACTAATATCAACAATGATGTCACCAACATTTGCAGAAGTCACAAACATTCAAACAGATTCAAGATCATTTTACAATGGAGATCAAATAGAATTTTCAGGGACTGTTGAAAAAGGATCTGTCGGTCTAGTGACAATTGTAATTCGTGATCTTAATGATGAATTTGTTATGCTTACACAAGCATTAATCAATTATGATGATACATTTGATAAAACCGTAAGGATTAATGAAAAATTTTCAGAACATGGAATGTATAATGCAACTGGATTCATTCTTAATATGACTAAAGGTGTGACTACAGATTTTGGTGTTTCATTAAATGGAATTCCAATAATTATTGATGAAAAAATCACAGAAGAAATAGAAAATGAGTCTATTATAGAACAAGCAATTGAAGAGGAAATCATTGTTGAAAAGTCAATAGAAAGTCAAGTAGAAGATACAATCATACAAACTGGTATTGCGGATTTTGTAGACACTAGTAAAGATCCTCAACATTACATTGATAGATATTATAATGAAGCATCATACAAAAGTTGGTTTGATAGAAATTATCCAGAATTAACAATAGAAGAAGCAACAGGGTACACAGACAACATACAAGAGATAAAATCGACAGTTCAAGAATTGATAGAAAATAAAATCATACCTGAAGCACAAGCATCATCCATAGTAGAATCTTCACCACAAAACAATAATCCAGAAATTGCACAAATGCTACTTGCAATTGTAGGATTAGGAGTGTTGTTTGGTGCAGTTTATGGGGTAAAAAGAAAAGTAGATGATAACTCTAAACGAATTTCAATTAATCGAGAAACAATAAGAAAAAAATTCATTCACCCCATTATTGGCTCAAATCCCAAAGACATTCTCCAAGCACGACTAGCCAAAGGGGAAATTACTTTAGAAGAATATGAAAAAATCAGACTGAAATTATACTAGTTTTGGAGGAACCATCAAACTTTGGTGAGTTTGTAATTCATGTGATGAATCTTTTCTAAGATTTTCAAAGAATTTATTGATCATTTCAATGCCTGCAACAATTTTTGGAGCATTAGTTTTTACAAATTCAAATTTTTCAGAATTCGTTTTTGGTTTATTTTTAAGATAATTTTGGTAAACTTTAGCCCCATCATAATCCACATATGCAATTCTTGAACTAAAATCAGTTCTCTCTAAAACAAGACTATCTCCACCGACAATTGCAGTATGATATGGATGGACAATTAAAGACTCAGATAATTTTTGAGAGGTAGTAATTTTAGCTCTTTTTAGATCATCTCTAAATGCATTAAAATCAGCTAGAAGATAAAATGTGGCATCAGGTTTTGTCATCTTAACTCCTTCAATGGCAGATAATGCATGGTAAGTGTATTCACCCATTAAGTGATGAATATTTCTAGTTACATCAAAATAATCATCGATTTCTTTACTTATTTCAAATCCTGCAACAGCAGCATGTTGAATCGGAGTAGATACTGCAGTATATTCTGTAGCAAGGATTTTTTTAAATTGATTCTTTAGATCAACAGCATGTTGTGGAAAAATCACATAACCTAATCGATAACCACCAGCAGCATGCGATTTAGATAATCCATTTGTAACAAATGTACCTTCTGGATAAATTTTTCCCATACTCACAAATTTTGAAAAATCATAAGTGGTCTGTGCATAAATTTCATCAGAAATTACTGTGATGTTTTGTTCCCTACACACATATGCAATTTCTTCTAATTCATATTTGTCATATAATAATCCAGTTGGATTATGAGGATTGTTTAAAATTAAAATCTTTTGTCTGTCTTGTAATCTAAGTGCTAATTTCTTTAGATCACTAGGAGATATTTTCTTGTTTGCACGAGATGGTAACATATGGAAGTTTTTCTTTAAGAATCTAATTTGTGGAAGATATCCCAACCAAGCTGGAGTTGGTAAAATCACAGTTCCATGTAAAATTTCTAAAAGATTAAAAATTAACTCCTTAGTTCCAGGTCCAACATAAATTCGGTCAGGAGAGACATCCATTCCAAAATAATGTTTATTGTATTTTGAGATGGCATTACGTAATTCAGGAATTCCAGATACAGGGGCATATGCTCCTTTGTTAGCATTTTTGATTAACGCTACTTGGACAAGTGGAGGTACAGGAAATGGAGATTGTCCAAATGCAAACCCATAGTAACCAAAACTACACTCAGGATGAGGACAAGTAGTATGAAATTCCTGTAAAAATGTGTTTAATTTGAGATTCTCAGGCATCTCTATATCTTCTACCTGCTGGTCAACTACAAATTTCAATATTGAGTATTATGAGAAAGGATTAAGAGACAAAGCGTGAAATAGTAAGTATCAATGAGTTAGCTAATGTTAACCAAGTTTTTCGATTTCATCTAAAATTTGAGGGTTTTCAAGAGAGGATAAATCGCCAAGGTCATTTCCTAATAATTTTGATTTTAATAATCGGCGCATGATTTTACCTGTTCTAGTTTTTGGTAAATCAGATAATTGAAAAACAAGTTTTGGTCTTGCAACTTTACCAATTTTTTGAGAGATGTGTTCAGAAACTTCGGATTCCAAATTTCTATCAGATTTGTTATTTGCCACAAAAAACACAACAATTGCTTCACCTGTAATATCATCTGGGATTGCAATTGATGCAGCATCAGATATTTTTTTGTGTGAAATTACCGTATGTTCAATTTCAGCAGTGCTCATTCTATGACCAGAAACGTTAATTACATCATCTGTTCTGCCGCGCATATACCAAAGATTGTCTTCATCAGTGTAAACATAATCTCCATGAAACCAAACATTTTCAAATCGGGACCAATAAGTTTCAAGATACCGTGCATCATCATTTAGTAACCCTCTAGTCATTGCTGGCCATGGAGATTTGATAACCAAATAACCATTTTGCGTTTGTACAGAATTCCCAACATCATCAAATACATCAAGATTCATTCCTGGAACTGGAATTCCAACAGTAGAAGGTTTTAATTTCATTCCAGGAAACACCGACAACATTGCACCACCTATTTCAGTACCACCAGATAAATTCATTATTGGAATTTTTTTATTTCCAACTTTTTCAAACAGCCACCACCAAGAATCCTCATCAAGTGGTTCTCCAGTAGTTGGAATATTTTTAATTTTGTCTAATGAAAAGAATTTTAATGGTTCAATATTATTTTTTTTAAACAATCGTACTGCAGTTGGAGAGATTCCAAAAATTGTTGCTTGGTAATCAGATAATATTTTCCATATTCTATCAATAGTTGGAAAATCTATTGCACCATCATAAATTACTGCACTAGCACCAGTTATCAAAAGACCATATACATTCCACACCAAACCAGTAATCCAACCAACATCTGCAGGCCAAAATAACGTGTCATTTTCATGTGTATCAATCAGGTATGCTGCTTGATGTCCTGCAAAAACAGAAAATCCACCATGAGTATGAATTACGCCTTTAGGCTTACCAGTGGTGCCCGAAGTATACAAAATAAACAAAGGATCTTCAGAATCTAGAATTTCAGTATCACAAACATCATTTTGAGAAGAAACCAGTTCATTATAAAAAATAATTTTTTCTGATTCTTCATAATCATCAACGCCTTTGTAAGAAACAACAATTGTTTTTTCAATATCTGTATCTTTGATTGCAATTTCAACAGTTTTCTTTTGAGATACAGGTTTTCCTTTTCTGTAAAATCCATCAGATACTAACAGAATTTTTGCCTTACAATCTTGTAATCGTATATGTAATGATTCTGAACTATAACCTGAAAAAATTACAGTTTGAATTGCACCAATTTTTGCAGCTGCTAGAATTGCTAATATTGCTTCTTCGATCATTGGTAAGTAAATTGCAACGACATCTCCTTTTTTTACTCCAAGGGATTTAAGACCATTGGCAAGTTTTGATATTTTGGAATCTAATTCTGAATATGAAATATTTGAAGTTTGACCATCTTCAGATATAAAATGATATGCAATTTTTTTAGGACTTTGTTTTGTAAATTTTTCAACAGATGATTTGTAGATGTTTGTTTTACCATTTACAAACCATTTCGACCATGCAATTCCTTTAGAAGTGTCTAGAGTTTTAGTATATGGAGAATCCCAAATGATTCCAATATCTTTATCTACAGATTCCCAGAACCATTCTAAATCATCTTTGGCTTTTTGAGATAGTTCATCTAATGATGATATGTTATGTTTTTGCATAAATTGAAAGATATTTGATTCTTGGATTTGTTTTGAAGTTGGAATAAATTCAAAATCAGTCAAGATCAATTTTTAGAAACTCAAAAGAGTGTAAAAAGATTTTTTGATTTACGAAATATCTATCCCAAGACGTCTAGCACATGCAATTGCTGCTTTTCCATCATCTTCAGTAATTCCAGATTTTAGGAATTTTTCAGTCCATCCAGTTTGAGTATTCATAGTATTTTCATGATAATATTCCCTTAGAATTGTGCCTATTTGATCATCTAATCGATGTCTTGTGGCCTCATTCATTCCTGTCTGAAGAATTGTGGCATCAGAAGTAGCAAGTATTTTGATAAATTCGATATCTTCTAATGAAATATCTGTCAAAAGTTATCCTATCTGTTTTTTGAGTAAATCCAAAGTCAATGTAGGATCTGCCTTTCCTTTTGTCTTTTGCATTACCTTTCCAACTAGATAATTAATTGTTTGAGGATTTGATTTTACTTGTTCGACTGCTTGAGTCTCCTCTGAAATTACCTCTTTAATAATTTCCAACAGTTCTGATTCATCAGATACATTTCCAAGATCCAACTCAGAGATTATCTGAGACAACTCTTTTCCAGTTTTTACAATTTCATATAATGCATTTTTAGCTGAATTTCTAGAAATCTTTCCAGATTGGATTGAATTAGCTAAATCTTTTAGATGTGTTGCAGTAATTTTTGATGCTTCACGTTTTTCTCTAGTATCAACTAGACCCATTAAATCAGTAGTAATTATATTTGCAATTTCTTTTGCATTTGAATCTGTATGAGATTCTTCAAATAAATCTGAATAAAATTTGTCTGAAGATAGTACATCTGCAACTTGTGTTGGAATATTGTATTTTGAAACATATCTTTCTTTTTTGGAGCTAATACTTTCAGGCATCTCTGATTTTAATTTCTCTTGAATTTCTGAATCAATCTTAACCCAAGGTATGTCACCTTCTAAGAAATATCTATAATCAAGTTCTTCTTCTTTAGAACGAGATGAAATTGTTATCTTTCTTTTATCATCCCAATGACGTGTTTCCTGAACAATTTCAATGTCACGAGAATGTAAACTTTCTTGTCTAGTAATTTCAAAGTGTACTGCTTTTTCTAAATCATGAAATGAGCCAATATTTTTTATTTCTACTTTCTTACCTCCTTCAGTCGAAACATTAGCATCAGCTCTCATTGCACCTTCTAAACTAGGATCAGAAACCCCAAGGTTTTCAAGCAAATCAGATAAAATGTTAAGAAATTCTCTAACTTGTTTTGGACTCTCAAAATCAGGCTCAGTTACAATTTCAACCAAAGGTGTACCTGCACGATTGTAATCAACCAAAGTTATTTGATTTTTAGAAGAGCTTCCTTCGTAAATTAATCGTCCAGGGTCTTCTTCTAGTTGAATTCGTGTAATTCGAATTTCTTTATCTCCTACCATGATAGAACCAGAACCACCAACACTGGTATCACCATAGATGTTTAGTTGTGTGATTTGGAAGTTTTTTGGTAAATCTGGATAAAAGTAATTTTTTCTAAAAAATGCAATTTTTTCTGGGGTACTACAATTAAGAGCCATTGCAATTAGTGTTGCTTTTTTTACTGCTTCTTGATTTAGTCTAGGTAAACTACCGGGTAATCCCATGCAAACAGGGCAAATATTTTCATTGATTTTAAGATCACGATAGTTAGCCTTACATGAACAAAATAATTTACTTTCAAGATTTGTTAATTGACAATGAATTTCCAAACCAATTTTGGTCATATTGGAACCTCCGGTAGTTTTACAGTCTGCTCTAATGCATATGCCGCTTGAAGTAACTGTTTATCTTCCATAGAATTTGCCAAAATTTGCATACCTATTGGCAATCCATTTGATAACTCAAAAGGAACAGAAATTGCGGGTTTCCCTGTAAGATTTGCAGTTACAGTATTGATATCAACTAAGAACAAAGATACAGGATCATCAATTTTTTCACCAATTTTAAATGGCAATATTGGAACAGTTGGTGCAATCAAATAATCATATTTTTGCAACACTTGTTCAATTTCTTCAGTTAGTTTTTGTTTTACCTTTAATGCTTTGAGGAAATATTTTCCTGCATGTCCTGAAGAAGGAACAAATCCACCCAAAATCATTCTTCTTGTAACTTCTGGTCCAAATTTTGTTCTAGCCTTTGAAATGTAAGAATTAAACTCGTAACCCTCAACTGGAAAGTCGTAACCATATAGTAGATTATCATATCTTGCTAGATTGCTTCCAGCTTCAGTTGCAGTAATTGTGTAATATGCAGCAACTGAATATTTTACCATGTCAAGAGATATTTCCTCACATGTTGCACCTAATCCTTCAAATTTTGAGATAGCATTTTTTGTAGCAGACATGACTGCAGGATCAATTCCCTCACTCATCATCTCTTTAATAATGCCTATTTTCTTACCTTCAATTCCTGCATCTATGCCTGAAAGATAGTCTTGGTTGGAATTATCAACAGTAGTATGATCATTAGAGTCTTGACCGGAAATAATGTTTAGCATAAATGCAGTATCTTTAACAGTTCTAGTAACAGGACCAATCTGTTCGATACTGTTTGCATATGAAATCAAACCAAATCTACTGATTAAGCCATAAGTTGGTTTGTATCCTACTGCACCACAAAAGCTTGCAGGATTTCTAACAGAACCACCAGTATCAGAGCCTAATGATGCAACACATTCAAATGCACTTACTGAAGCCCCACTGCCTCCCGATGAACCTCCTGGAACATAATCTAAGTTCCAAGGGTTATGAGTAGGACCATATGCACTAAATTCCGTTGTTAGTCCCATTGCAAATTCATCAAGATTTACTTTACCAATAAAGACTGCATCTTGTTGTTTTAGTTTTGAAATTACAGTTGCATCATATGGTGCAACAAAATCATGTAGAATTTTTGACGCACAGGATGTTCGTGTGTCTTTAATACAGATATTATCTTTAATTGAGATTGGCATTCCAAAACATGCACCAACTTTTTCTCCAGATTTTACTTTCTTGTCTATCTCTCTTGCATGATCTACTGCATCTGAATTTATATACAAGAAGGCATGCAGTTTGTCATCTATTTGGTTTATTCTCTCGATTGTTTTTGCAGTATAGTCTTCAGCTGAAATGTTTCCATTTTGTACTTCTTGTACATATTCTAAAGCAGAAATCTTGAGATTCAATTATATCATCTTTGGGGCTCTAACGTATGTTCCCTTGTAGTTTTTTAATTTCTCAATTAATTTGTCTGGGTATGGAATGTGTTTGTCTTCTCTTAGAATAGACAAAGGAGTATCTTTCATAAAAATTTCTTCTTCATCTACTCCCGCTGAATCTAAGATATCAAAATAATCAATCATAGCATGTACCTTGTCTATGTATTCTTTATGATCATGAACATCAATTTTCATTAATTTTGTAACTTGCTCAATTTCCTCTTCTCTTACCATACAAATCACCTAAGGTGTTAATCTGTCAACATCTCTTGGATAAAATGTTACATCTCTAATATTTTCTGTTCCAGTAAGTGCCATAATCAACCTCTCAAGACCAATTCCACAACCTGCATGAGGAGGAACACCATAATCAAATGCGCCAAGATGATACTCGAATGCATCAGTTTTCATTCCTTTGTTTTTCATTCTCTCAGCTAACTCATCTCGTTTTTCAATTCTTGTACTACCAGAAGATAACTCTAAATCACCAAACATTAAATCAAAAGATTCAGAAATTTTTGGGTTTGATTTGCTATCTTTTACGTAAAATGGTTTTGGACCTAATGGCCAATCAGTGATAAAGTAGAATCCATCAAGGCCGATTTTTTTGAGATTGGATGGATACAAATCATCTCCCCATTCAGTTTTTGCACCTGCCTTTTGCATTTTATCTACTAAATCATCATAAGAGTATCTTGGAATAGTTTCAGGAATAATAGGAATTGTAAATTCTGCATCAGGATTATCTTTTACATAATCATTAACAACTTTAATTGAAATTTTGATAATTTCTTCTATTCTGTTCATCACATCATTGTAATCAACGAATGCTTCTTCCAAATCAATAGAAATGGCTTCTGCCAAATGACGATTAGTTCTTGAGGGTTCTGCTCTAAAAATTGGAGCAATCTCAAAGACTTTCTCAAAACTCATTGTTAATTGTTCTTTGTACAATTGCGGACTTTGAGCCAAGAATGCTTCTTTGTTGTAATAAAATATTGCAAATAGTGCAGCGCCACCTTCAGTAGCTGTTGCAATCATTTTTGGTGTATTAATTTCAGTAAATTTTTGATCATTAAAATAATCTCTGACTGATTTTAAGACAAGACTTCTAACATTAAAAATATGTTGTAGTGTCTTTCGTCTAAGATCAATAGGCCTAACCTCTAATCTTGTATCAATATTTTTGACAGTTTTTGCAGTTGGTTCAAAAGGAGGAATTTTTTCAACTTCTGAAAACACGCGCAGTTCTGTTGGAATTATCTCAAATCCACCTGGTGCCTTATCAGAAGATTTTACTTTACCAGTAACTGCAATTGAAGAATGAGCTTTCAGTGAAGATATTTTTTCACGTATATCATCAGGACAATCACCTTTTTTTGCAATAACTGAAATATCACCATTTTTGTCACGAATTGTAGCGAAGCTAATGTTGCCATGTCCTCTTATGGTCAAAACCCAACCCATTATGGTCACTTCAGAACCATCCATAGATGAGTTTATTTCATCAGAATAATGAGATCGACGTAAATTTCCTAATTCAGTTTCTATCATAATTCACATTACTCCATTTAGATGGGGTATTAATTTTTCACTGCTAGATTTACATTAAATTACTCTAATTCCTCAATGAATTCATGGCTCTTACTGACAAAGAAAAGATGGTAGCAATAATCTCAAACGGTATTGCAGTTTTTTCTTTATTACAAGAAAGAGAAGAACTTCCAAAAAATACAACCATGTATGATTTTGTGCTAAAGGTAGTTCCAGAAGATATCAAATCAGAATTGAGCGTAGAGTTGATAGATGAAATTTTTCAATATGTTACATCCTCACATAGTTCATAAAGTACAAAGAGTTAGAAAAAACATAACATGACAGCAATTGCCACACTTGGTTCTCATTGTGCTCTTCAAGTTCTCAAGGGGGCAAAAGATGAGGGTCTAAAGACAATGTTGGTGTGTGAAAAAAAACGTGAAAAACTTTACAAAAGATTTCCATTTATTGATGAATTAATTTTAGTAGATTCTTTTAAAGAAATACTAGACCAAAAAACTCAGTCAACCTTAGAACAAAATGATGCAGTTTTGATTCCACACGGTACATTAATTGCACAAATGAGTTCTGAAGAGATTGAATCAATCAAGACTCCTGTTTTTGGAAACAAATGGATTCTAAGATGGGAATCAGACAGAGAGATGAAAGAAAAACTCATGAGAGAAGCAAATCTTCCTGTTCCAACACCAGTATCAGATCCTAAAGACATCAATAAATTAGTGATTGTGAAAAGACAAGGAGCGGCTGGTGGAAAAGGATATTTTATGGCAGCAAATGAAGATGATTATAATACAAAAAGAAATCAATTGATTTCTCAAGGAGTGATTTCAAAAGATGAAACACTTTACATTCAAGAATATGCAGCAGGGGTTTTGGCATACTTACAATTCTTTTATTCTCCACTAAAAGATGAGTTAGAATTCTTCGGGGTTGATCAAAGACACGAATCAGATATTGAAGGATTGTCTAGAATTCCATCAGAACAGCAACTAAAATCAGACAAGGTTCCATCATTTAATGTAATTGGGAACAGTCCTCTTGTTCTAAGAGAGTCACTATTAGATGAAGTATACAACATGGGAGAAAATTTTGTTGAAGCATCTAGAAGGTTAGTATCACCGGGTATGAATGGTCCATTTTGTATTGAAGGGGTTTATGATGAGAATACAAAATTTACATCATTTGAATTCTCAGCAAGAATTGTTGCAGGAACCAACATCTACATGGATGGTTCTCCATACTATTCACTCTTGTTTAATGAGCCTATGAGTATGGGTAAAAGAATGGCAAGAGAAGTAAAAACAGCAGTTGAATCAAATCAACTTGATAAAATTATAACCTAAAATTATTTTGCTGTAACTTCCATTCCGTGTTGAGATTTAATGATATACTTGTCTCGTATCTTGACACTAACCCAATCAATTATCAAAACGGTAATCAGCACTACCAACATGAAGACTGCTGCTTTTCCATACTCAAAGAATTTGATATAATTAATAATATAAAATCCAATTCCACCTGCACCTACTAATCCAAGTATGCTGGTTTGACGAATGTTGTAATCAAACATGTAAAGTATTTGACTAAGAAGATGAGAAGCAGACTCTGGAATTACAACATATCGGATTAATTGCCATTTTGAAACACCAATAGAACTTACAGCATCCATAGGATCAGAATCAATGGTCTCAATTGATTCGTATTGTAATTTTGCAACAAATCCTATAGTATACATGATAATTGCCAAGACACCTGCAAATGGACCAAGACCAACCATGATCACAAATAAGATTGCCCATAAGATTGATGGAAATGTACGAATAGCTGCCAGAATTGCTCGAACAGGGGCATAAACGTATTTGCTGTTAAGATTTCTTGCAGAAAGTAAACTTAATGGCAATGCAATTGCAAAACCAACTATAGTTCCAATAAAAGCCATTTGAATTGTTTCAAACATTGCCCAAAGAGCAGTTGGAATATATTTTGGTTCGACAAGTAGAATTTCTTCAACAACAATTGCAAGATTAGGCAACCCTTCAACAAATTCGATTGGGTTTGCTTCAACATTATAAGATGCAATTACTACTAATCCAATTATAATTCCAATTACGATGTTATTTTTGGGGGTCATCAGCATACATCTCCATAATCTGTTCAGTAGTCATATCACCTGTTTGAAAATCAACTATGGTATCACCTTCAACTCCAATTTCTAGAATCTTTTGTCCTTCTTTGATAACTGCAACTCTGTTAGCATACTCTAAGGCTAATTGCATATCATGATGAACCATGATTGAAGTTAGATTCATTCGTTTTTGAGCATCTGCAATCAAATCCATAATTTCATGTGCAGTAACATAGTCTAATTCTGAAACGATTTCATCTGCCAACAATATTGTAGGTTTTTGCATTAATGCTCTTGCAATGGCAACTCTTCTCTTTTCACCACCACTGAGCATGTAGGCTTTTCTATCTTCTTTTCCAGATAGTCCTACCAGATTTAGAATTCTTTTAGCTTCTTGAATTTCATGTTCTGGAAATCGTTTAAACAAAGATTGAATTTTTGTTAGTCTAGGTAATGCACCAAGAAGAGTATTTTCAAGAACTGTGCTATTTTTTACCAGCCCAAGACTTTGAGGAATGTAACCAATTGTATGCATCATATTTTTGAATTTTTTCTCATTCATGTTTGGAGTAACATAATCAATTTTGATTGTTCCTTTGCTAGGAATCATCATTCCATTCATTAATTTGAGCAAAGTGGATTTTCCAGAACCAGACTGTCCTATAATTGCGTAATTGGTTCCTCTATCAATGGATATGTTAATTCCTTCTAATGCAAAGTTTTTGGAATCATAAGATGTCCAAACATCATTCATCTGAATAATTTTCTTTGTAGAAATTGATGAAAAAGAAGGGTTTGCGGTCATCTGAATTTGTTTCATTATCAGAATCCCGGGTTTTATTTGCTCTTGTTATGCTTATCAAGAATTAATTGATCTAGTCCTGTCAAACTATCGATAAATGTTCCAAATTCACCTATATGCATTGTAGTAGTTGTTGGAACAAGTGCTTCAGCACCATACAAATCAGTCAAAATGGAGTTGTGTTCATCATAATTGAGTTCGACAAGTGCATCTACAAGTGCATCTTTGGTAGGCTCTGACATATCAGCACTTACCATAAACACATGTGATGGAACGGGTCCAATTGTAGTAACTGGACGTAATTTTACTTGATCCTCTAATTCAAGATATTTTTGAGGAGCAATATCTGAACCAAATGCTACATCGACATTTCCATTAAGTAATAATTCTAATGCTGCTTTGTATCCACCTGCAAAAGTATAACTCTCAAAGTTATTTGCTAATGCAGATTCTAAGGCAATAATATCATCACCTTCAATGGTTACATAACCATTAGTAACTAGAGTTCCCATAGGTCTTACAAAACCAGATGAACCAGTAATGCTAGTAAAAGCAACTTTTTTACCAACTGTGTCTTCAATGGATTGAAGAGAATCATTTTCAGCTAGAGTCCATACTGTTGCTTGATAGTTTACTTTTCCTTTAACAAGTTCTGCCAATACAGCTTCTGCACCTGTTCTTTGATGGGTAATCCATGCAGGCCCAGTATCCATAAAGGCAGCATCAATATGGCCAAAACGCATACCTTCGATAATGGTTTCATAATTTGTTGGAACAACTACCTCAACATCAATACCTAATTCACTTTCAAGGAATTGTTCTAATGCCTGAGCTTTTGGAGTTAGTTCATCAGCCTTTTCAACTGGAATGAATCCAATAGTGACAGTATCAACATCGATTAGTTCTGATTCAGAAACATCAATGATATCATTTTCTACTAGGTATGTTATACCATTTAGAAATGTGACATCATCCACAGTGCCATCAGCCCACCAGCCTGCATTGGTTTTGATCCAATCAGGAACTAAGCCTTCTGCTTGAGCATGTTGAGACAATGGTATAGTCGCAACACCAACTGCTGCAATAACAGCAATTATTGTTACAATCATTTGTTGTTTCATATTACTGAACATCTTAGGACAAGCTAAGTTATTTAAACCAGATTTTCATTCTAAATAATCATTCTAACTCTATAGAATGAGAACATTGTTCTAAAAAAAATAAATTCTAAAGATGAGATTTAGGATTTTCTGTATTTGGATACAAATTCAAACTAGGCTCAGGAGCCTCTAAAGTGATTTCTACTTTACCGATTCGGCTACGATATTGTTTGATCTTTTTACCTTCTGATGAAATTACATACTTGTCTATCTCAACAAGGGTAAGATCTTCTAGATTAGACAATGTTTTGTAAACAGTAGACAGCGAAATCTGTAATTCTTCTGCAATTTGTGTTGCATCTTTTGACTCATTTTTAACTGAGAATAATACCGCTCTAGTACATACATTGCTAAGGGATTCAATGATTTTTTGAGTTATATCAAATTCAGATAATTGAATAATGTTTGGCTTTGACATCAAAATCACTCAATTAGGAATCAATGTAAGTGTGGGTTCAGGTTTCTTAATGGAGATATCAGCTTTACTTATTCTACTTCGGTAAACTTTGAATTTTCTACCTTTATCAGATATCATCCACTTTTCAACTGCAATTAATGTAAGTTCTTCCAAGTCAGATAATTTTTTGTAAACAGAGCTAAGAGGGATTTTGAGTTTATCAGAAAGTTCGGCAGCAGTATTTCCTTTTTTAATAATAGTAAATAAAATTGCGCGGGATTCAGAATCAGCTAATGCTTCTATTACTTTTTGAGTAATATCATATTTTTTTAATTGTGGTAAAGTTAATCTTCTTGACATGCAAATAGCAAAAACATTGTAGGTTATTTAAACAACATGGTTTTATTCTCATTCTAGAGAGTTAGAACAATTAGTTATAAAATTCAGTAGTCTCTTTATGAGAAATAAATCGATTCCAAAAGAATCCAAGAATAAAACCTATTGAAACCCAAAAAGATGTGACTCCAAGGACAGACATTATTCTAAACTCATTTACCAAATTCATAGGAGCAGTAATTTCATCAGGGTTTTCTGGCATTACAAAGAAAGTAGTGGAGATAAAAACACCGTAAGCAATCAGCGCTACAAGTTTCTTCCTGTTTTTGAATTTCTTTGATAGTTTGTAAAAACCAACTGCTCCTAATCCAGAAATTGCAATAAAAGAAAGATACAGTATTGCTCTAAGCACTACAGTTTCACCATCACCAACAGTAGGTGGGTTTGCAGGATATTTGAGAAATGGAATCAGATACATTGTAAACCACATAATTCCAGCCAAAACAAGTGACTTTTTGATATCACTGTTTCCTGGTAACGAGTTTTTAGATAATGCAAATACGATTCCAAACAATGCACCAACAGAGGTTCCTAAAATTATTCCAGCAAGAATCTGACCACTTTTTTGCCAGACTCTATATCCCTCATATTCTACCCAAAATTCAGGAGTATTGTTTTCTTCACCTGATGCAAACAGATTCTGATTTTCAATTCCAATTGCTTCATCAAGATATGGTTCTACTATTGCAAAATTTACTGAGCCATGAATGAGACCTGCAAGTGCACCTGAAATTAAAACAATTATGATAAAATAAGATGTTTTCACGAGATTAAACCCCTAATGACAAGGGAATCCTGCAGCATGTCTCATATCGTGAGTAAGTTCATGGATGTAAAGATCAGTAAATGCTTGTTCACCATAAACCAAACTAAAGATATGTCCTTGATCAAAACCTACAACAAATAATCCTGCTGCAAAGACTATAGCCAATACCAGTATTGCTATTTTTGAAACACCGGTTGTAGAGACATTAATTTGTCTTGATTCAGACATGAAAAATATTCTTGTCTGAATATATTTAAGCTCTTGGATGAGTTCATCAGCTTATAAAGAAAGTCACATTTGGGCTTGAGAGGTCTGTTATTCCGAGATCTAACACACTGTTACTTTTGATATGTTTTATCCTAAAAAAATCTGAAAATGAGTGATTCAGGAACAGAACCAAACGATAGTAAATACAAAAATCAGATTTCTGAGATTATTCAGGGATCATTAATTGATCTACATGGTGCAAATGGATACAAGACAATTATGGAAACAATGACAAAAATTTGTGGTAAAAAAGAAAAAGAAATCATTACAAATTATGAGTTATTTGCAGAGTTAATTGAAGGAATTTTTGGAAGGTTAGGAACCTCAAAAATCTTAGATCCTGTGAAATTAGAAATTGAAAAAATTGGGAGAGAGAACATACATCAAAAAGAAAAATCAATTGTAGAAAGACCAATGAGAGTACTAATTGCTGAAGATGATCCTTCAATTTTAGAATTATACGAGACATTTTTGGAAGCAAAAGGCAAAGAAATCACATCAACAACAGATGGTCGCAAGTGTGTTGAAGTATATAAAAATAAAAACAATTCACAGCAATCAGAAAATTATTTTGATGTAGTAATACTTGATCAAAAAATGCCAATTATGACAGGATTACAAGCTGCAGTAGAAATTCTAAATATCAATCCACAACAAAGAATAATTTTTGCATCTGGATATCTTGAAAGAACATTATTAGATGTATTAACAAGATTAGACAGAGCAATTGCAGTAATAGAAAAACCATTTTCACTTGATGTGTTAGATCACATGTTAAACAATACAGCATTTTTTGAAAAATTAGAAAAAATTAATCTCAATCAAGAAGAAAAAGAGATTTCTGAAAGATTGTCTGAGGTAATGACAGTTTTACAAACTCACAAGTATTAGATTTTAAAACATCTTCTAACAGAAGCTATTTACTAGAAACAAATTTCGTCAGGTTATGGTAAAACTATTCCTCTTAGCAATTCCAGTGATAATAGGCATTATTACAGGAATTTTTTTGACATTTTATCCTGAATCAGAAAATGATTCAAAATTACTAATTATTTCCAAATTAATTGAGAATGGCTCTCCAATAATGGGCAATTCAAATGCACCAATTACTATTTTAGAATGGGGGGATTATCAATGCACATTTTGCTACAAATTTCATCAAAACACATTAGACATCATTAATGAAGATTTTATCAAAACTGGCAAAGTAAAATTAATCTTCAAAGATTTTCCATTAAATGGGCCTGATTCTTTACTAGCAGCAGAGGCCGCATATTGTGCAGAAGATCAAGTGAAATATTGGCAATATCATAATGAACTTTACAAAAACTGGGGGGGCGAAAGAACTGGATGGATTACAAGAGAATCACTTGATAGATTTGCAACTATAGTTGATTTGGATCTGATAGAATTCAACATGTGTCTTGATGAGCATAAATACCAAAACAAGGTCAATGCTCTCCATGAATTTGGAAAAGAGGTTGGAATTGATGCAACACCATCTTTTTTTGTCTTTAATGATCAAAAAATTATCAAAATTAGAGGAAATCAACCACTAGAAGTGTTTCTAAAAACATTCGATGAATTATAATATTCGCACGATTAGGAGAAAACACAAATGAAGAAGAAGATAGATGTAGAAAAACAAGATTCAGTTAAACTCTATAAAATTAGAAAGACCTTGGAAGAATTATCTCATAAGTCAGGTAGAGGTACAGAACTCATTACAGTATACATTCCAAAAGGGAAACAACTTCATGAGATTATCAGTTCGCTTCAACAAGAACAAGGTACTGCAGATAACATAAAGTCAGATCTTACAAGATCACATGTAGTAGATTCTTTAGGTAAAGTTGTTCAAAGACTAAAACTATACAAAAAAACCCCTGAAAGAGGATTAGTAATGTTTTGTGGTGCATTGCCACCAGAAGAAGGAGGCCCTTTAGGAAGTGAAGTTGTTACAGTATGGGAAGTAGATCCACCAAAAGATCTGAATCAATATCTTTACAGATGTGATGACCATTTCCACGTAGACATTCTAAAAGACATGCTAAAAGATGACAATCTTATAGGATTTCTAGCAATTGATGCAAAAGATGCAGGTTGGGGATTATTACATGGAGATAAAATTGAGGTATTAGGGCAAACAGGTTCAGGAGTAGCAGGAAAACACAGACAAGGGGGTCAATCTGCAAAAAGATTTCAAAAG
Source organism: Candidatus Nitrosopumilus sp. (assembly GCA_046754145.1). Taxonomy (GTDB): domain Archaea; phylum Thermoproteota; class Nitrososphaeria; order Nitrososphaerales; family Nitrosopumilaceae; genus Nitrosopumilus. The sequence goes on along the minus strand of JBHHVF010000001.1, from coordinate 55,007 downwards.
CTCAGAGAGATGGAATTAAGTTATTTTTACAACAGAGTAGCTCAAACCACAAGAGAATATTTCATCGATATTTATCCAGTCAAAGGATTAATAATTTCAGGTCCAGGGCCTACAAAAGAGGATTTTATCAATGGTAATTATTTAGAATACAGATTACAAAATAACATCATATCTACAATTGATTCATCATATTCAGGATCAGAAGGAATCAGAGAAGCATTTGCAAAGTCTGCAGATATTTTAGGAGATTTCAGAATGGTGGAAGAAAAGAAATTAGTTGAAAGTTTGTTCAGGGAGATTAATGCAAATACCGGAAAAGGATCCTACGGATTACAAGAAGTCATTGAATATCTAAAAAATAATGTTGTTCAAACTCTGATTATTACAGACAATACAAATTTGCATAGAGTCGAAGGAAAGTGCAAGCGTTGTCAGCACACACAAGAGGAGATTGTAGAAAGACCCCAAGTCATTCCAAAAAAAACAGAGTATTCAAGCAAGCCATGTCCAGGATGTAACGCAATGGAAGTAGATGTCAACGAACAAGATATTGTAGATTATCTAGAATTACTTGCAGCAAAAACAGGCTCCCAATTAGAGGTTGTTTCTGGAAGTGCAGAGCACGGAAATATGCTTGCCAGTCTTGGAAAAATTGGGGCAATTTTGAGGTATAATCCTGGTCACGCTAAATAAGAAGACTACGAATTTTTTTTGCAAGTTCGGAGAGTTCATCATCATTTGAGATTTGACGTTTTGTCCATACAGTGCCTTTATGATTATATCTTGGAATGATGTGTATGTGAACATGTGGAATAATTTGTTTAGCAGCTCTTCCATTATTCTGACCAAGACTAAATGCATCTGCACCAGTCACATCTAAAATTGCATTTGCTATTTTTGGAACAAGTGCAAAAGTATTTCCAACATCTTCAGGAGTCATATCAGTTATTTTTTCATGATGTTTTCTAGGAACAAGCAAACTATGACCAACGTCAATCGGATACTTGTCTAAAAATGAGACGTGTGAATTATCTTCATATAGAAAATGTCCATCTCTTTTTCCATCTAAAATATCACAAAAAAGACAACTCATAAGGATCAGCAATTTTTGATTTTATTTATTGTTTTTATCGAATGGTTAATTAGGGCAAATTTTGGAAGCAGTTTATCTCATGGGACGAAAAGAAAGAAGAGAACGTGAACAAAAACGTGAAAATTATGCTACAAAACATTCAGCAGAAAAAAGAAAACAGACTCTAATTGCAGTAGGAGTTTTTGCTGTAATTGCAGTTATTGTTGGATATGCAGTATGGATGTTTGTCAATATGGATCAATCAAGTGCACCTGGTGGACCAGAAAATGCTGGCGCATTAGGTAGTGAGCACTCACATGCAGCAATACTAGTAAAGATTTTTGGAGATACGTTTGACTTTGATGGCCCAGCTTTTCAAATTAAATCAGCTTGGATTCATTTTGAAGGAAGAGACGGAACTACTATTCACAAACATGCTACTGGAGTTACGTTAGGATATCTATTTGAGACATTGAGTATTGGTCTTGATGATCAATGCTATGTATTTCCAGATGGAAAATCTTTCTGTACAAATGAGGATTACACACTTAAGTTCTTCATTAATGGAGAGCAAGTATCAGATATTAGAGATTATGAAATCATGGAAGATGATAGAATATTGATTGTATTTGGTGGCGAAACACCTGAAGAATTAGATGCATATTTGCTACAATTAGAAAATCAAGAAATAATCAAATAAGAATATCAAGACTCATCTTTCGTTGTAAATTGAGCCATCTTGTCAAATAACATATAGTATCCACATCCAGCACATCATAAAACTGTTAGTTCAGTAGTAAGAAATTCCTTATCCTTGAACCTTCCACTTAATTTTACATTTTCTCCTGCTATCTCTGCTTTATTGCTTTTACATATTGGGCATTCCAGTGCTTTTTGTTCCATAACGTCATCCAAAATATTTACAATTTAAACTCAATGAGAGTTTTTCAATTAATAATATCAATAAAGTCTAAATTATAGCAGCCAGAAAATCACATGTTATGGAAATTTCTAGTAGAAATGTCGTCGAGGGAACTGCACGTTCACCTCATAGAGCAATGTACAAAGCTATGGGACTAAATGATGATGATTTGTCAAAACAATTCATTGGTGTATGTCACACAGGAAATGAAGCAACACCATGTAACATTCATCTACCAAAATTAGCTCTAAAAGCTAAAGAAGGAGTTTCAGATGCAGGTGCAACACCTAGAGAATTTTCAACAATTGCAGTAAGCGATGGCATAGCAATGGGTCATGAAGGAATGAAGTCATCACTAGTTTCTCGTGAAGTTATTGCAGATTCAATTGAATTAATGGTCAGAGCACATCAGTACGATGCATTAGTTGGAATTGCAGGATGTGATAAAAGTCTACCAGGAACTATGATGGCAATGGCTAGATTAAATATTCCATCAGTGTTTGTCTATGGAGGAACCATTATGCCAGGAATGCTTGATGGTAAAGAGCTGACAATAGTCGATGTTTATGAAGCAGTCGGGGCATATGATGCAGGTCAATTAACTCTCGAAGGTCTAAAAAATATTGAAAATACTGCATGCCCAAATGAAGGATCTTGTGGAGGAATGTTCACTGCAAATACAATGGCATCAATTTCTGAAGCAATTGGTCTTGCTTTACCAGGAAGTGCCAGTCCACCAGCATCAGATGACAGACGAGACAAAATGGTTTATGATACAGGAGTCACATGTACAAAATTATTGGAAATGAACATCAGACCTAAAGAAATTCTATCATTTGAGGCATTTGAAAATGCAATTACAATGTTAAATTCTGTTGGAGGATCAACAAATGGAATATTACACTTACTTGCATTAGCAAATGAAGTAAATATTGATTTGACTTATGATGATTTTGAGAGAATAAGGAAAAAAACTCCACATTTAGCAGACATGAAACCAGGAGGGAACTATGTAATGAATTCACTGGATAAAATTGGAGGAATTCCATTTGTCTTAAAGAAATTACTGGAAAAAGAATTGCTTAATGAAAACTGTATGACAGTTACCGGAAAAACAATTAAAGAAAATCTTGTTTCATTTAATATTCCAGAAACAGAGCAGCACATTGTAAGACCAATTGAGAATCCGCTTCACTCAGTAGGAACTGCAGTCGTTCTCAAAGGAAGTCTAGCTCCAGATGGAGCAGTGATTAAAACTGCAGGAGTAGAGATGACAAAATTTACTGGAAAAGCTCGTGTCTTTGATAGAGAAGAAAATGCATTTGATTCAGTGTCAAAAGGGGAAATTGATGAAGGTCAAGTAATAGTAATTAGATATGAAGGACCAAAAGGAGGTCCGGGAATGAGAGAAATGTTAGCTACTACGGCAGCACTTGTAGGTCAAGGATTAGGAAAAAAAGTTGCAATGGTAACAGATGGTAGATTTTCTGGAGGTACGCGTGGATTTATGGTAGGCCATGTTGCACCTGAAGCATATGTTGGCGGCCCTATTGCTCTAGTAAAAGATGATGACGAGATAACAATTGATATAGAAACTAATGTAATTGATCTTCACATATCAGAAGAAGAACTAGAGTCCAGAAGAAAACAATGGAGTAAACCTAAACCAAACTACACATCAGGTGCTCTTGCCAAATATGCAACACTAGTAGGTTCTGCTGCACAAGGTGCAATTACTACTGCAAATCCATAGAATGAACAATTTATCCACAAGCTTTATAGATCACGATCTGAAATAATTTTCAGAGATAACAGGCAGAAAAAATAATCATTATAATTAAATTTCTGTTATCTACTACAGGTTTCAGGCACGATTATATTGTTATTATCAAAAAAAACATGCAAGTTATTATGAATCGATCTTAAGATAACACTGTATGAATATACAAAACATCACACCAAAAAATACAAAAAATATTCACATTGGGATATGGGGTTTTGCGTTATCAGTTGTTGTGTTCAGTAACGCATTACTGTAAATCAACATAGTCCAACTATTTTCATTCTATAACAATTATTGGTTTTCGATTCCTAAAACATCATAGTATGCCTTTGGAATCATTTGTTGGGCTTTGAAAAGAACATTGTTTACAGCAGCGTCAAGAACAAAAGTTCTCGCCCAATCATCTTCACTTCTAATTGAACGACCAAATCCTTGTAATAATTTAGTTAGAGTTTGAGAGGTATACCATAAAGGAAATTTATCCATCTTTGCCTTGGTTCTTTTTTCTTTATAGTTAGGATAAGGAATCTTTGCAATAATTTGGAATCTAGACAAATTATCTTTCAAGTCAACGCCTTCCCAAAGTGAAGAAGACAATAAGACACCGGTTGGATCCTTTGCATGCTCAAAAATGACTTCGTCTTGTGTTTTTCCATCCTTGTTTTTACTATGACAGATTCTAATTCTTCCAGTATTTTTTGGAGAAAGATATCTAAGTATTTTTTGGCATCTTGGAATAGAAGATGTTAAAATCAATCCTCGTTCATTTGAATGCTCATCTAATATTCTATCAATTGTTTTGATTACCTCAAGTTCATCTTCTTCAGTAGAACCATAACTAAGTCGTCGGATATTAAGAAGATCAATCTTTCTATTTTCAACTGGAAATGGTGATTTTGTAGTATCAATAAACGCAACATCATTTTTTTCCAAACCCATATTTTCACAAAAACTTGATTTGTCAATTGTTGCAGACATGAAAATCTGATGTTCAGTTTCAAAAAAAGTATTTGCAAATTTTGAAACATCAATAGGTTTTATAGAAATAGTTCTAAAATTTCCATTCAAATCCTTTACAGGATCATTTACCACAAAATTGTATTTATCATCCATGATGTCGATTTTTGCTTGAGCAGCTCTATCAAAACGTCTTGCCAATCTTGTAATTAATTCATAATCAGGATTGTTTTGAAATCCAGTGCTCTCCTTGATATCCTTGATTTGTTTTGCATACGAATAAGCAATATCATCAGTTAATTTTATCATAGAATCTAAATCTGTAAAATCATATTTTTCTGAATTTAGATTACATTCATCTACTTGCCCACTAAAAATATCAAATCCAACAAATTGTATTATTTGATCTTCAATTTTATGTGCTTCATCAAAAACAGATACTTTCCTGTTAAGATAATCTTCAAAAAGATTCTTGTTAAATTTCATGATTTGAAAAAATGCGTGATAATTCCACAAAGAATGCTTTGATACAAGAGCTTCATATTTTTGTAAATAATAATGACATGACTGAGAATCCTGAGTATTTTCTTCAACTTGCTTAATTGTTGGCTTAAATTTACAAACCTCTATGATTTCTTTACCATTTTTACTTACTCGCTCCTGACACTGTCCTTTATCACATGTTAGACCCCACCTCATAGCTCTTCTCGAATTATCAACTTTCTCAGAAGACATTAGTTTGAGACATGGAAAATTCTGTTTTCCTTTAACGGGTTTTAGAAATTGGATATCCTTGATGTATTGATCCTGAAGATGTTTTGATGCAGTTACAGTAAAGGAACTATCAAAATATCTAGAGACTGTAGCACCAATCAAGGATTTCCCAACTCCAGTGGGAGCACATAAAACAATTTTTTTGTATCCAGATTTTAGATTCTCTTCAATTTCAGTGATGATCTCTTTTTGAATTTCTCGAGGATTGAATTGTTTAGGAAATTTTTCTAAAAGAGACAGGGTTTATTCTCTTTTTTCTCAATATTAAAAGCATGAAGGTTCTTGTAATATCAAAATTTTTGTAATCTAGTTTAATATCTAGTGAAATTATCATAGATCATGGAAGTGCTTGAGGATAAAATGAGAGTTTGGCTAGAGAGTGCCAAATTTGTAAAACCAATTCCAGGAGTATATGTACTCTATAATAGAAACAAAGAAGCAATATACATTGGGGAGACAAATAATCTAGAAAAAGTATTTACAAAATATGTAGATACAGATTTTGAAGGAAATGAATGCAAACAAAAAACTCAATCATACCAAAGAGAATTTACAGATAATCCAAAAGAACGCCAACTACAACTAATTGAGCAATTCAAAAATGAATCAGGTAAATTACCTTCATGTAACTCTGGAATTGAACTAGAGACTCATTAAATAAATTCATTGCAAGACAGTGCATACCTACTTGATTAATATAAAAAATGAAAATTACTACTCATGGGAAACGCATTAGTTTATGTAGGAATTGCTGTAGGCGTTATCGCAATGGGTGCAGCAATTGCTTATGGTACAGCAAATCAACAAAATTATGTTCCTGAGGATGCAACCTTACAAAGTCAAGCAGAAGAAGGTTTGCTTCCAAAGACAGGAGCTCTTGGCGCTGATTTGAATAAAGAAAAGTGGCATGAAGACCCATTCGGAGACTTAGCAGCAGAAGTAAGGGCAGCTAACGAAGGCAAATAAATACCTAAATCTAATTTTTATTTTTTATTTTCATAAATTTTTAATATATCATGCATTTTAACATGAAAATAGAGAAACTGATTAATCTAAGATGGACGTAATTAAGTGATGCATCAATGCTATTATTGTGAGCAATTATTTGAATCAAAAGAGCAGTTGTATGAACATGTTGAAGTTCATTCAGATATTGATAGAAACAAGGAAATCATGAATCAAAAAAAACAAACAATGAAAAAAAATTAGTCATTTCAGCCTAAACTAAAAAAAAATAGAGTAAAGGTAAGAATTTATCAATTTAGGAGTGGATATAATAATTCTGGTCTCAATTATCATGGACTGGGTTGAGACACTATTACAAAAATCATGCGATAATACATTATCAAAAGGAGAAGTACTCCATAGTCTTTTTCATATGATTGAAGTAAACGAAAACACATTAAATCATATTCAAACAGACAAAAGAGATTTTGGTCCAGAACTCGAAGAGTTAAAACAAACAGAGATTAGAGATTTAGATTTTCATTTAAAATACTATAGAAGTTTAGTGAATTACATTAATTCAATTCCTGAAAACAAAATTATTGAGAAATAATCTAAACATTCAATGTAATAGTATAAGCTACAAAAGTTTTAGAAATAGTTTTTTTCTTTTGTGATCCCCATTCTTCTGGAGTATGTCCAGAATTAAGTTCAGATATTTCATCCCATTTGAATTTAGGTAACTTTACAGAATCCATGTAATATTATCAAAAAATCTGTTTATAAGAAATCAGTCTGCAGTGCATGACAAATTATAATCTCAATTTATCAAAGGTCACATTATACTTTGATTGTTTTTCTAAATTTTGACCAAAATTTGTTTGCTCGTCATATTCTTGACGTTTTTGAGATAATAATTGTTCTAGTTTTTCAATCTCTTCTGCAATCATTTTTCCAGAGTCCTCTTTTGCAAATTGTTTTCTTTGTTCTTCATTTTGACCTCTTGTAGGAAATTGTTTGCCATAAAATTTATTTTGTAATTTTTCCAGATTTTCACGTTTTAGCAATTCAGCTAGATCAAAATGTCCTTGTTCATGTTTAAGTAAACTATCATTAGTTTGTGAAATACGGCCCCAGGACAAGAGAGATTGAAAATCAACTGAAAGACGAACATTCTCAATAAAAAAAATAATTCGATTACCTATTTTATCAGAATTGACGGTCCATGTATATCGATATTTAATGACACTATGAGAGTCTTCATAGATTGCAGGATTTGATTCTGCTTTAAAATCAGACCAGGTAAGAAAAGTGTCCTTTGACCATGCTACAACATCAATCTCACTCATGATTATTCGTATTCATTCTGAGAATAAAATTATTGAGATTTTCAATTGTGCATTATATGCAGTTAATTTGAAATATCTCCACAAAGACAATTGATCGCAATTATACCCTCTTTCCATCACGACCACTAAATTTTCCAGAAGGTTGCGGTAAGTCAAACCCTAGCCAAGAATAGTTATCATCTTCTAATGATTTATGATATTTTTGATGTTCAACTAGTTCAGAATCTTCCCAGTTTCCATCATGAACAAACTCACATTTTTCTAATTGCTGGTTTTTGTGTACACCTTTACATATTATGATCAAGTAATTATGGATAGTTTTTGGAATTGAAAAATTTTTTGTTAAATGAAAAATGTTTGACGGCAATTGAATTCTAGGGTATGGTAGGGTTAAGGCAAACGTATGAGTGCCGCCAAACGGATGACTCGACATGGTTTAGACAGATTAGACTAAAAGAAATTGTATGTACATTTTGAACACACTTTACACGCCTAAGAAAATATTTTCAGTGATAGGTAGGCACAATTTTTTTCTAAAAATCAAAATAAGGTAACTTTTTCAACCCATTTTGATCAAATATCAAGACATATTTTATTTTAAGAATTTTTGAAAATACAAATTGTTAAAAATTGGAAGCAAGATGATTGCTGGTTTGATATCTAACCGTAACTCCCAAAGAGCCGATGCAAAAAGATATCAAACTTGCTTGCTTTTCAAATTTTAAACTATTAATTTTAGTGAATTTTAGCATTCATAATGAATATGAAATTTTATCTCACAATGGGAATTTCAATAGCAGCTTTAGCTGTTGGATTCATTTTATTATATGGGTAATTATGAGCTAATTTCAAAATTAGGTTTACATCCTAATTGATTGAGAATTTCATTGATTTCATCAATTAGTTGATTTTGTTGATCAATCATTGCATTAAGTTTATCAGCTTCAGAGTTTACCTTATTGAGAATTTTTTGTGCCTTTTGATAATCTGAAGGAGAAAGTGTTTTTCCTTCATAGTATTCATATTGTTTGTAATATTCATCGTATTGTGATTGTTCACGAGAAATTTTTACATCAAGTAAGCCAAGTTCTGTACGAATTTCTTTTTCTTGTTGCAGCAAAGCCTGTTGACCAATGTAAAGTTCTTCAAATCTATCAGGAATTACATATCCTTTGGTGTCAAAAGAGATCTGTGGGGATTCAGTTGAAAACATCAAATGACCAGCTTCACTAGTATGTCCTAATCCGAGGGCATGACCAATTTCATGCATCAGAATATTGGTTACCATGTTTTCATCATCTTGAACAAAATTGCCATTACAGTCATTATCACCAATAGAGATGTCTAATACACAGTGACTCAGAATTCCAAATAGAACAGAATTACATGTTGCAAGTCCAACATGAGTTGGTGATGCATGTACTTGCCATCTAATCTCTATGTTTGAATTTTCAGATTGAATAAATTCTAAATTTGGATTATTTGTTTCCCACATCTCAATTGCTTTTTTTAATGCATTAACAGGGATTTGTTTGTCAGGAATAGACGGAACATCTTCAAAAGAGTAATAGACTATTTTATGTTCATCAGAAGTAATAGCATTAGAGATTTGTTGAAGATTTTCAACAGTTGGGGACAATCCACTGGAGGTAAAAGTATTAGAAATTTGTTCAATATTTTCAACAGTTGGAGACAAACCAATAGGATTATTTGAAGAACTAAACGGTAAAATATCTGCATACCATATATAACCAAAAATTACTACCACAGCAACTAGTACAAAAATCGCTTTCAATAAGTAATAAACAAGTCCTCAATAAGTAAAACTTTCTATGAAATGAACAGAATTCAGGCTGGATTGAATTTTTTAATTACTTGAATCAATTTTTGCACACTTTTTTTATTTTAACAATTTATGTAAAGAACAAACATTGCCATAGGCATGAAGGGGTGTTGGTAATCGCATCAAAACAAATCGGCATTGATTACCAATTATCTGTGGCTAAAATTTTTAAGATAAATGAAGGTTTAAGAGAAAATAGTTTTTAATTAATATTAAATTCAAATAAATAGATTAACGATATGACAGAATGCCCAACTTGCAAGCTAACAATGGAATCTCATTCAACAGCAGAATTGATGGAATGTTGTATGAAACAAGTAGGAGAAGAATTTGCAGAAGAACAACTAGGAATTTGCCCTAATTGTAAGCATAAAATTAAAAAACATTCTGATAAAGAACTTGCTGAATGTACACTAGAATTTCTTAAATCAGGAATTAATAATTAACTCAAGATAAGATTAAACAATAGATAGATAAAAAATATTCATTGGATCATATTACAAGAAGATTAATAGAAAAATTTTCCCCCATGTGGACTAACAAACAAGTATGGGAATTTGAACAACTAAATGAAAATTTAAGATTTGATGTATTGTACGTTGATCCAGAAAATCAGGGAGAGAAATCATGGAAATCAAAACTAGCATATACTGATTCAGATGTAAGAGATGTAATAGTTAGAACTTTTGATTATTTGTCTGACGGTCATGAATTATGGATTGCAAATAAGGGACAGGGGGTATTAGAGGAACAATTTATTCCATTTCTTATGTCTGTCATAGCAGACACTATGATTAACGAAGAAATTTGTCTTAATTTTAGAATAGATAGTAATTGCTTGGTAGCATCAATAGATGACGAAGCAGATGTGATTGATTGTAAAGAATTCTTTGAGGAATTTTACCATTTAGCCACTGGTTTTAATTATGATACAAATACAGGAATTCCAGAAGACGAAACAGAGGCTGAAATCTACCTTACAAGACTCCAAGAAGAATTTGATGAAAAAATGAAGTTGCAATTAGGGGACAAATATTTGCCTGGAAATAATGATCCTGATACATTGCATTCAAATGATTAGCTAAAATGATTAGCTAAAATACTAGAAAATATCAAAAAAAATATTGTCAGAAAGAAGGTCATTTAAGAGATTCAAAAGAAAGGACCCTTCGTTAACCAGAGAACAAAAAATAGAAAATTTTATTTTAAGAAATTCAAAGAGTGGTTTTTTTACCAAGGTTTCGACCATCCCATACAAATTTGAAATTTCAGAAAACATGGCATGGGATATTGTCGGAGAATTATTGTCTAATGGATCATTGGAATCAATTCATGATGAAATTACAGGTGAAATGAAACTTTGTGAAACTGGAAAGACATATTCTATTATGGATTTAGAAAGAAAAAGGAAAAAGGAAAAATTCAGAACATATAAAAAAAGAAAAAAGAACAAAACTCTTAATTTTACATGATCTATAATTCAAGTAAATGGATAATGATGAAAATCTTCCTTCACAATGTCATCCCATAATTAAACCAAAAAAGAAAAAATCTAAGGATTCAAAAAATGAAACAGTGTAAACTTTGTGGAACACCACTTGGGAAAGAACCAAACACAGATGAATTAGATAAACATTGGAAGCAACATCACAGTTGGCATTGGGAATCAAATAAAGAAAAAACACCAGAGAATGCATTATTAAAAAAATGATTAATTGACGTCTTGGAGTAGTGGTCGTTTATAGCATGCCTAAACCACTAAACGAAGGCGTCAAAATTATGTTAGGCTCAAGATATAAAAGAAATTTCCATTGCTCTTCAAACATTTGTTTAATTGAGATGAAAAAATAAAACTAATTTTTAGAATTTATGTCATATCACTTATCAATTTTGTTTTGCATTAATAATCATGGGAGGCAAGATTGTTTGAAAGAGGATTTTGCAGAATATACAAAATGTGAGTCATGCCAACAGGCATTACTATACTGTGATTGCAATTGTCCTTTTTGTGGAAAAAGAGAAGAGTGCCAATGTGAAATGACGACATTGGTAATTTCACCATAATTCTCTTTTTTGTGTATACTCATACAAGTAAATTAGAAAGCATTAATTTGAGAATTTTTTGATGAAATACGTGTTATTTGAAATTAATTGGTATAGGGATTTTTATGGAATTTCATGGGCATATGAAAAAGACAGATTGGTAATTTCAACTGTATTTGAAGATAAGAAAGATGCCAAATCTATTGCTAAAGAAATAGAGGGATGGAGTGATAAATTCACTAGATTAACAATTGTTGAAAAAGATAATGATGAATTTGCAATTTGTTGCTATCAAGATCCTCAAATATCAAAAAGTGACAAAAATATCGGATTATTCAGAACAGGAATGAGACAAAGTAGTGGATATAAACAAGCAAAACCAATGATTGAAGAAAAATCACCACTCTTGCAGATTGCCTATGCTGAAGATGTCAGAGACATCAATACATATGAAGAAATTTCTAGATTGGTTCCTATGCGAAAATGTAGGATTATTTCTGATAAAGATTTGAAAAAACAAGAATTTTTTTATGAAAAAACTGCGAGTTTGCAAAGTAATTAAAAAATGATGAGATTCAAATTAATGGAAGTTTGAATCATCACCATTTATGGTCGGGTACTAAAAATAATTCGAATTTGATATAAAGAATCACTACTAATTTGTTCATAGTATTGATACTGATGAATCGTTCATCTGTGTTAAATAGAAATTTTACCAGAATAAAGCATGCAAGAAAACAATTACCAATCATCATGGGAAGAAGCAATTGGTCTTTCCTGGCTTATTTCAGAGGAATAAAATGACAAATTTTAACTCTGAATGCAGTCCAAATTGCTGGTGTAAAGAAAAATCAAAAAATACTAATGAATCTCCTTAGAGATTTCTAAGGAAATCATTTTTTCACAAATGAGAATATAGGAATCCCTTAAGTAATATTTTGTTTTAGGGTCTTTGATGGGTTTTGAGAATCTCTTAGAGAGAATTATGGATTCAGACGTCAATATCAGACACAGTATAGTTACCGATATTGAAGGAAACATACTTGCAACAAGTCATCGTGAAGGAGTAACAAATTTTCTCTCTCCAGAAGAGACTGAAGCCTCACTCAAAAGAGCTGCAGTCGCATGGAAGGCAAGAAAGGCATTAGGTCCAAAAATTGGAAGAGGATTGTATGCAGTAGCAGCATTTGAAAAGATTACAAGAACAACTTTTCCCCTAGGAGAAAACAATCTGATTTTTGTTAGTTTGGGTTCTGATTCAGTACGAACAGATCTTCATGAAGGGGGCCAAAAACAGATTGTAGAGCATGTTCTAAACATATTGAGTGGCGATCCAACTAAAGCATGACACAATAGTGGTCTAAAAATTGTCAATGATAGAGCATACAAAAGAATGCAAATACAGAAACGATAACGATATGCCTCATACTAACTGTTATTGTAAATGCCATAAAATAATCATGACAGAATTAGCAACAATGGAATCAAAGACTTTTTGATTCTTTTTGTGGATCAAAATTATCAATAATTTCAGTTACATTAGCAATGATTGTTTCTTTGATTTGTGTTTGTGTCATTCCAGATGTTGCCATTAGTTTCATTTGATCAAGTAAAGCAAAATGTACTCTTCCTTGAAGATAATCTACTATACCAAAGTCTTTTTTTGGAAATTCAGTTACAAACGGATCATGCTCAGAAAAACTATTAGTTTTTTCAGTCATAAAATGATTGATTAAAAACTAGTTATAAAATTTCCAAATCTTCATTAAACTCTTCAAAAAACAAATTTCATGACAGAGTTTATTCACAAATCATATGATCGAATATATGTTCGTGACATGATCAAACTAAGCTTAGATGACCTCATCGGTATGATGTCATCACTAGAAGCTGCTAGTGCATATTGGGTGGATGGTGTGTTATTTGCTAGTTTTGCCATGAGTGAGTCTGAAGAGTTGGCAAAAAAAGAGATGCAAAATGAGATGTATCTAGATAAGATAGTTTTTGCAAAATATGACAAATTTACAAAAACTGTCAAATCATCAACTAACCTTGAAATCGGAGTTTTCAACATGGAAAAAAGTAAATTGTATGTTGATTTGATTGGATGGCTTAAGGCACAACCAGTTTGGAATGAATAGTTTAGAATGGTAAATTAGGCATTAAGTAGTGTATGATCAAGGCTAATCATCATACATTGAAAGTGAATTTGCTCTTCAGATACATATCCGCAATTGTGGCAAGAGAATTGATTTGCTTGGGAACAAATGTTGCAGGTTTTTTTTACCTCTAATCCGTTTCCGCAACTTCTACAGGAATTGTCTTTCATGTGTCACATATGACAATTATTCATTTAAACACTGTGAAAATTAGAGTGAACTAATTAGGAGAGTCTAATTTTGACAGGCTCAAATCATACCAAGCATTTTTCAAGTAAACAAAAGTTTTTGATAATAAATACAATGAAATACCAAATAATACAATTAGAAACATGGTAGCAGCAATTATCATCATACCCCTCTCAATAGTTGCAATTGTAGGAATTATAGGGTATTTGGCATATCGTTTTATGATTAAAGATTTTGTTTGTAACAAATCAGTTAATGATACACTTCGAGAATTTAAGATTAAAAAAACTCAATATCAAATTATTAAAGAATATCACGAAAATAAAGGAGAGAAGATTTCAGATAAAGAAATTATACATCTGCAAAAACATTACAGACAAAATGAACCTGAACAATTTCTTGCAATGTATGATTCTATAAGAGAAAAATCAGATACTGAGAAAGAAAATTAAACTAAAATTATTCAGTTGGGATTTGAATAAATGGGGTTCCACCTTCACCAACTACAAGTGGCAGTTTACCATCCCAATGTTGTGTTTTTAGCCATTCCAAATAATTCGGATTATTGGCTAGTGCTTCGTTGATAATTCTAATTGCTTCAGCTTCTCCTTGGGCTTCTGCAATGTTTGCAGCAGCAATACCTTGTGCTTGTGCTTCGTGTTGTCTTGCCTCCACCTCAATTCTTCTAAGATCATTTTCAGCTTTTAGTGCCTTTTGTTCTGCTTCTACTTTATCTTCAATTGCTCGTGCAAAGAGGGGTGAGAATTGAAAGTCAGTAATAGAAATGACTTCAGTAACTATGTTAAATGTATTTAGACGTGCAGCAATCTCAGATTCAATATCAGATTTCACCTGAGGTCGTTTTGTGATTAATTCTTCAGCATTATAATTTGCAGTTACTTGTTTTACAACCTCTTCTACTGCTGGCTGAATAATTCTATTTTCATAATCAAGACCAACTTGCTTGAAGAGGAAATTAACTGAATTAGGGGATGGATGATAGTTTACTGTTACTGCAGTAGAAACTGTCTGAAGGTCTTTAGAGGCTGAAGAGGTTGACTTTACAAACTTTAATGTCCTGACTTCCATATTCACTACACTATCTTGAAATGGAACCACAAAATGAAGTCCTTCCTCAAGTGGTGCAGCATTGACATCAACTGCATTCCAATGAAGTAAAACACCTCTATGTCCTGCATCTACAATTTGCACTGCAGAGGCAACTACAACTCCAATGACAATTAATGCAATAATTGCAATTAAAACACCCTTTGCAGCACCAACATTGACATTAACTTTTGGACTTTCATACCGAGACATTTTATGATTAACAGTAGGTCATTGGTATAATTATACTATTGTATACAATATATAAAAAAATGAAAAATTTAGGAGTTTACCGTAATGAGAAAGGTCAGTTTTTCGTGATTATTTTAAGAATTTGTACTAAATCCTTGCGTATTTTCTGTTATCTTTTTCAGTTCAGAGAGAATTAGAACTAGTATTTCCTTTTCACTTAACTTCAAAAGCTCTACTGTTTCTTCTTCTGTGAATTTAATATCTTCATTGATTTTTTCATATGTTTTCAGATCGGTCATAACAAACTAGGATTACAATGGTGGATTAAACTTTTCCAAATCAACCTTGTAATGAATAATGAACATCGCAAAATAGTACAGTTCCATTTGACAGTGTTTTTGCAGTAATAGAATGACCATCTTGTAATCCTTTACCACAAACATAACATTCTACTTTAGAAACTGATGATGATACTGTATTCTGTGATTTTTTGAGAATCTGCATATCTTGCATGATTGTTCTATTTACCCCCTGCATGATGTTAGTATACGATCAGATATGATATAAAGGTACCGTACTATACCGTAATTGTTTCACGCCTAAGAAATGAATCATTTTAAACAAAAATAGTATCAACAAAACCTACTCATCAATTTAAATAATAAACCACTGAAATTTTGTCTATGGGTGGATGTATTTGGAAACTCTCAAGCAAAAGTAATACCCCTAGATTTATCTGAAAACCAATTTCAAATTTACAATAAAATTTCTCGAAACTATTCGCATTCATTTCTATTTGAATCATTAACCGGTCCTGAAGTACTAGCGGAAACATCAGTTATGGGATTTGACCCAAAAATAATCCTCAAAGGATATTCTGATAAAGTAGAGACAATACAAGATGGAAAAATAGAGACAATTCAAACTACAGACCCATTTGGGGAACTAAAAAAACTGTTAGGAAGATCAGATGATCAAAGTTATCGTTACTTGGGAGGAGCAGTGGGAGTAGTAAACTATGATGCAATTAGACTGGTTGAAGATATTCCTGATACTCATAATTCACCACAACCGCTAATGGAGTTTGGAATTTATGATGATGGGATATTGTATGACAATTTACACAAGAAATTATTCTACTTTTATCATGATGAAAACAGATTTGATAAACTAAAGATGAATGAAGATGTATTTGGAGATTTTCATTCTAGTGATGTGACACCAAACATGAATAAGGAAAAATTTTCTGAAATTGTAAACAAGGCAAAAAAATTAATTCATGACGGAGATATTTTCCAAGTTGTTTTGTCTAGGAAATTTGCTTTTGAAAATAAAGGAGACAATCTAACATTATACAAAACATTGCGCAAGTTAAATCCATCACCTTATATGTATCATCTAAAACAAGGCGACAAAACAATTATTGGAGCATCTCCTGAAATGTTAGTTAGAATTACAGATGATAAAGTAGAAACTTTTCCAATTGCCGGAACTAGAAAAATTACCGACAACGAAGAAAAAAATAAACAACTAGCAGAGGAATTACTCCATGATGAAAAGGAGTTAGCAGAACACACAATGCTAGTAGATTTGGGGAGAAACGATATTGGCAGAGTATGTAAGTATGGAACAGTTCATCCAGAATCTCTAATGCAGATAAAGCGGTTCAGTCATGTTCAGCACATAGTTACTCATGTTGTGGGCAATTTGGCACCTGAAAATGACATGTTTGATGCATTCAAGGCAGTATTTCCTGCAGGAACAGTCTCAGGTGCACCAAAGGTCAGAGCCATGGAAGTAATCGATGAATTGGAAACTGAATCAAGAGGCCCATATGCAGGAGCAATAGGATATTTTTCATTTAATGGATGCTGTGATTTTGCAATAGCAATTAGAAGTATCTTCATTGATGGAAGTAAGGGATTTGTCCAATCAGGTGCTGGAATAGTTTCAGATTCTATTGCAGAAAATGAATTCAAAGAAACAGAACACAAAGCAGGTGCAATGCTTCAAGCATTAAAGGAGGCAACAAAATGAAATTTCTAATCATTGACAATTATGATTCATTTGTGTATAACATTGCACAGTATCTTGGTGAACTTGGAGTGGAATCAGATGTTATTAGAAATGATAGAATTACATTAAATGAGATAAAGAGGGCCAACTATGATGCAATAATAATTTCACCAGGTCCTGGAACCCCAGAAGATGAAAAATACTTTGGAGTATGCTCAGAGGTTATCAAGGATATGGGTCCATCTACACCAATACTAGGAGTTTGTTTAGGACATCAAGGAATTATTCATGCATTTGGTGGCAAAGTCACTAATGCAGGATGTGTAAGACATGGAAAGACAAGCCTAGTTGATCATACAGACTCGAAATTATTCAAAGATGTAAAGAATCCATTTAGAGCAACAAGATATCATAGTTTGGTTGGAGACAAGACAATCATTCCAGACGTATTAGAAATAACTGCCACTGCAGCTGATGACGGAGAAATCATGGCAATAAAACACAAAAAATATCTAATCGAAGGAGTACAATTTCATCCTGAATCAATAATGACTGAAGATGGGAAAAAAATTCTTGAAAATTTCATAAAACAGGTGAAAGAAAAATGATCACAGAATTAATCTCAAAACTACAACAAAAGACAGACCTGACTTACGATGAGATAAACTCTATCATGACAGATGTTCTTTCTGGAAAAACAAATGATGGACAAAATGCAGACTTCCTATCTAGTTTAGCAGAAAAAGGAGAGACAGATGATGAATTATTAGGAATGTTAGATAAAATGCAGGAATTTGCCCTTAAAGTTGAGCCTAAAAATCAAGGAACAATAATAGACATGTGTGGTACTGGTGGTGATAAACTTCAAACCTTCAATGTCTCCACTACAGCATCATTTGTAGTAGCTGCAGCAGGAGGAATTGTAGCAAAGCACGGTAATCGCTCAAGTTCGGGAGTATCTGGAAGTGCAGACATTTTTGAATATTTTGGATATGATTTGAATCAAGAACCTGCACAAATTGCAGATATTTTACAAAAACACAACATCTGTTTTATGTTTGCACAAAAATTCCACCCTGCAATGAAACATGTCTCTGCTGCAAGAAAACAATTAGGAAAAAGAACAGCATTTAATCTTCTAGGACCATTATCAAATCCAGCTGGAGTAAAAAATCAATTAGTTGGAGTATTTTCTATTGAATATCTTGATAGATTACCTGTAATTCTAAAAAGAAAAGGAGTCCAAAATATAATGACTGTTCGTTCTGATGATGGAATGGATGAATTCTCAACTAGTGCAACTAATCGTGTATGCATTTTAAGAAATGATAAGATATTGATGAATGCAATTGATCCTGAAGTTGTAGGATTACATAAATCAAAGCTAGAAGATATTCAGATTCAAACAAAAGAAGATGCAATCAAGTCATTTGTTGGAGTGCTCAACGGTACTGCAAACCAAGCAATGATTGAAACCACTGCACTAAATGCAGCAGGAGGATTAATTGTCGCAAACATTGCAAATAATTTTGAAGAAGGAGTAGAGATTGCATTAAATGCAATTAAAGATGGGAAAGCATTCAAGGTTTTAGAAAACTTTGTAACAGATACAGGAGAGATTTCAAAATTAAAGGAGATGATTTAATGGCTGAAAATATTCTAAAAAAATTAGTAAACAATTCTCAAGCAGCAATTGATGATGGAGTATATGATGTAGATGTAAATCTACAGAAATCAAGTAAAGACTTTATTCAGATTATCAATACAAATCCACATCCAACACTTCTAACTGAGATAAAATTTGCATCTCCATCTCTTGGGAAAATTAGAACTCTTACAGATCCTGCAAGTATAGCAAAACAGATGATTGCAGGAGGCTCAAAAGCATTATCAGTACTGACTCAGCCCAATCTATTTCACGGTTCACCAGAATATTTCATGAAGGTTAGAGAAACAGTAGATGTACCATTATTAATGAAAGATATCATGATAGATAATATCCAGATAGACACTGCAGAAAAAATTGGTGCAGATTACATGTTATTGATTCAATCATTGTTTGATCAAGGATTTCTCAAAGAAATTGATGAATTTATTGACTATGCCCACAAAAAGGAATTAAAAATTCTTCTTGAAGTTCATACAAAAGAAGAATTTGAAAATGCAATAAAGACAGATGCGGACCTTATTGGAATTAACAATAGAAATCTAGATACACTAGAAATTGATCTAAAAACTACAAAAAATGTTCTAGAAGGATATGAAAAATCTAGACCTATTCTCTCAGAAAGTGGAATTGAAACTCCTGAAGACATCCAATATCTAAAAAAGTGTGGAGCAAATGCTTTCTTGATGGGGTCAAGTATTATGAAAAGCGATAATATCGAAGAGCAGGTAAGGAAATTGGTGAGAGCATATTGAAATATCCTAAGAATGGTAGATTTGGAGAATTTGGTGGAAAGTACATTCCAGAAACACTAGTTCCTGCAATTGAAGAGTTAGAAGAAAATTATCTTAAATTCAAAAATGACAAAAATTTCAAAAAAGAATTAGATTATTATCTCAAAGTGTATGCTGGGAGACCAACTCCATTGTACTATGCAAAAAATTTGTCAGAAAAACTAGGAGGTGCCAAAATCTATCTTAAACGAGAAGATTTGCTACATGGCGGGGCACACAAAATTAACAATACACTTGGTCAGGCACTTCTTGCAAAGAAAATGAAAAAGAAAAGAATCATTGCAGAAACAGGTGCTGGACAACACGGTGTTGCCACTGCAATGGCATGTGCGGCTTTAGGAATGAAAGCTGAGGTTTACATGGGTTACAAAGATACAATTCGACAAAAGCTTAACGTATTTCGAATGGATTTATTGGGTTCCAAAGTTCATCCAGTAAATTCGGGTTCAAAGACACTAAAAGATGCAATCAATGAAGCAATTCGTGATTGGATCACAAATGTAGAAACAACATATTATCTTCTAGGATCGGCAGTAGGACCACATCCTTATCCAGTAATGGTTAGAGATTTTCAAAGTGTCATTGGAAATGAAATTAAATCACAGATGAAAAAGATCAACAACAAAACACCAGATAGTGTCATAGCATGTGTTGGAGGAGGATCTAATGCAATTGGAACATTCTATCCTCTAGTTGATTCTAATACAGAAATGATAGGTGTTGAAGCTGCAGGTCAAGGATTAAAATCAAAATTACATTCAGCAACATTATCAGTTGGAACTAAAGGAGTATTACATGGCATGATGACATATTTACTTCAAGATAGTGAAGGGCAAATTACAGAAACACACAGTATATCAGCAGGGTTAGATTATCCAGGGGTTGGACCTGAGCATTCATACTTTAAAGATACAAAACAAGTAAAATACCATTCAGCTACAGATGCAGAAGTCATTGATGCATTTTTGATGCTTACTAGAACAGAAGGAATTATTCCAGCACTTGAATCAGCTCATGCAATAGCTGAAGCAATTAAAGTAGCACGTAAAGGAAAAAAATCAGAATCGATAGTTGTGACACTTTCTGGAAGAGGGGACAAAGATGTTGAAGAAGTACAAAATTATTTGAGGGAAAATGTCAAGGATTAAAGAAAAATTCACTGAATTAGAGGCTAAAAATCAAAAGGCACTGATATCATATATCATGGTTGGATTTCCAAACGAAAAAGCAACAATTGCAACTGTAAAAGGATTGGTAAAAGGAGGAGTAGACATAATAGAATTAGGTTTTCCTTTTTCAGATCCTCTAGCTGATGGACCTGTGATTCAAAATGCAAGTACAGTTTCACTTGAAAGAGGTACTAAGATTAACAAATTTTTCAATATCGTAAAAAAAATCAGAAAAGAAACAGATATTCCATTAGTACTAATGACGTACACCAATATTTTGTATCATAAAGGATATCCAAAATTCATCTCAGAAGCAAAAAAGGCAGGAATCGATGGATTCATTCTTCCAGATATGTCAGTTGAAGAATCAAAAGAATATCGACATGCAGCAAAAAACAATGCAGACACAATATTTCTAATATCTCCCAACACTAACAAGACTAGAATACAAAAAATTGTAAAAGCATCAACTGGATTCTTGTATCTTGTTGCAGTTTATGGTACAACAGGAGTCAAATCAGGAATCAAAAATTACACATTAAAAGCAATCAAAGATGTTAAAAAACAAACCAAGGGGAAAATTCCCATAGGAGTAGGATTTGGAGTTTCAACTCCTAAAGATGTAAAAAAATACATCAAAGTTGGGGCAGATGCAGTAATTGTTGGAAGTGCTTATTTGAAATTAATTGAAAAAACTCCTCAAAATAAACTAGAATCAAAAATTTCATCATTTACAAAAAGTCTGAAAAAACAAACTATTCTTTAGCACAAATTAAAAGCCGTCATAGAAGGGTGGCCAAGTTTTCAAATTGTATTGGAGGGGTTTATTTTAGTTATGACCACCAGTCTAGAGGTTCTCATAGTATTATACACAAAGAAAAATAAAAAATACACCACAGGAATGTCTAAAACTCGTTAAAAAAATAAGGGATTTTTTCACAATTGTAAAGATCGCATCTACTCAGCCAATCGAGAATTCAGCATGAATCTAAATTGAAGAGAGCCTGTCAACCTTAATTTCAACTAACGATAGACAAAACATACAAAAGATAGATACTTGTTTCATTAATGTGCAGACGAAGTTTATTTTTGTCACAGGTGGTGTGATGTCTGGCCTCGGAAAAGGCGTAACAACTTCCTCGATTGCAAAGTTATTACAATTAGCAGATCAAAAAGTATCTTGTGTCAAGATAGATCCATATCTAAATTATGATGCAGGAACAATGAATCCAGTTGCACATGGAGAAGTTTTCGTAACAGAAGATGGAGGTGAATGTGACATGGATATTGGAAACTATGAAAGATTTCTAAATCAAAATATTCCAAAAAGCCACAACATTACAACTGCACAGGTGTATTCTTCAGTCATTGAAGCAGAGAGGAAAGGAGAATATCTAGGAGCATGTGTTCAGATTATTCCACATGTAACTGATGAGATCAAAAGAAGGATTAGAAAGATTACAGAAGATGAAAAATTAGACTTTTTGATAGTAGAATGTGGGGGGACCGTTGGAGATATAGAGTCATTGCCATTTTTAGAGGCACTCAGACAAATGAGAGTAGAAGAAGGGTCAGAAGGAGTAATCTTTGTTCATGTGACATTAGCCCCTTCACTTGATGTAGTAGGAGAACAAAAGACAAAACCAACACAACACAGCGTCCAAGAACTAAGAAGAATAGGAATTCAACCAGACTTTTTAGCAGTTAGATGCACATTGCCATTAGAAGAAAAAACAAAAAAGAAGATTGCGATGTTTACAAACGTAACTGCAAAAGATGTACTATCATGTCATGATGCCAAATCAATTTTTGAAGTTCCACAGATGCTTTATGATCAAGGAATTATGGATGCAATATTTACAAAGTTTGGAAAGGTTGGAATGGTAAATGCTTCAGCAAATTGGGACAAATGGAATGAGATTGCAGAGAATATGGTTAATCATGAAGATCAAAAAGTAAAGATTGCGATGGTTGGAAAATACGTTACACTTGCAGATAGTTATGTAAGTGTAAATCATGCATTAAAACACGCAGGGGCACAAATAGGAAAATCAATAGATATTGACTGGATAGATTCTGAATCAATAACAGATTACAGTATACTATCAAACTATGATGGAATTTTAGTTCCAGGAGGATTTGGAATAAGAGGATCTGAAGGAATTATTCAAACTGCAAATTATGCACGTGAGAAAAACATACCATACCTGGGAATATGTTTTGGGTTCCAATTAGCAGCAATTGCATTTGGAAGAAATGTTTTGAATTTAGAAGATGCGAATTCGGCTGAGATTAAAGCAGATGCAAAGAATCCTATTGTCGATTTACTTCCAGAACAAAAAGATGTTTCAGATATGGGAGGTTCACTTAGACTAGGTGCAAACGAAATAACAATAAAAGAAAATACAAATGCAAAAAAAATCTACAACACAGTAAATATCAACAAACGTCATAGACACAGATATGAAATTAACAAAGAGTATATTCCAGAATTTGAAAAAAATGGATTGATATTTTCAGCTGAAAGTGATGAAGGAAAAAGAATGGAAATGCTTGAAATTCCTTCGCACAAATTCTATCTAGGAGTTCAATTTCATCCAGAATTTAATAGTAGACCAGGATTTCCTGAAGAATCTTTTGCTGCGTTTATCAGAGCTGCTTCTGAAAATAATGTATAAAAGATTACAAATCTTACAAAAAAAATTCTAAGAATTACAACAAAAAAATGTAACAAAAAAAATATTACAAATTTACGTACAAAATTGTTTGTAACACAAATAACAAACTTGTGAATATTATAATCTATGATATTCATACTTTGTGAGAGGCATGGGTCTACTACCTATGGTAGTAGTTGTAGCCATCTTTGTTCCTGTAGAAGTTTGGGCCGAAGAGGGTGGTCAATGGAATGAATTAAGAGTATGGAAAGAAGTCAAAGATGACAAGATTCCAGTTTTAATTCTAAGAGATGCAAAAGTTAGTGAAAATCAGGTAGATGTTGTAGAAGATGCAATCAATTCAAAAGATGT
This sequence comes from Candidatus Nitrosopumilus sp., assembly GCA_046754145.1. GTDB lineage: Archaea > Thermoproteota > Nitrososphaeria > Nitrososphaerales > Nitrosopumilaceae > Nitrosopumilus. The sequence goes on along the minus strand of JBHHVF010000001.1, from coordinate 30,998 downwards.
AAAAAATTCTAGAACTCAATTTCTTGGATGGAATGAAGGAATTAAAGAAATTTCAAAATCATTTGGAGTTAAAGTTCCAACATTACAAGTTCAATACAAACTAGACTACAAAGAAGCAATTACAATCTATTTAATGGATAAAACTAGTAATCAGGGATATGATGGATATACAAATCTGTTTTATGATGAAAACGGAAAAATCAAAAAAGCATTTGTTAAAATTTACAATGTCGATGAATTAAGCAAAAGACAGCTAGAATCAATCATCAGACATGAATTAGGTCACGCATTAGGACTTGGACATACTGATGCAAAAAATGATCTAATGCAATCAATTATCAACATGAACCATAATTTAATATCACTTTTAGATTTACAAGCACTTGCACGAATTTACTAAATTAGTTGAATTCAATTCTTTGAAAAATCTTACGCATAATTTTCAATTTTTCCCAAATTTGGGAAAAAAATCAATAAAAAATTATTATGGAACCATGACTTCAAAAAAGCTGTAAAATTGGCAAAATGTGCGGAATGCGGTAAGGAATATGAGACAGGAATAAAAGATTTCTGTTCAGCGGAATGTTGGAAAAAAGATATTCAAAAACGAATTGAAAAAGCAACAAAAAACGATGCATCACATACAAATAAAATTTCTAAAGAACATTCTTGAGAATGTTATTCTATTTTTGATATTTCATAAATTTTCTGTCTAGCATCTCGGATTGAAACTTTCTTTTTTACATATCCTTTTTTCAAAAGATGACTCAGTGCCAATCTTACAGTTCGATCAGGAAGTAAGGTCTTGTTTGCCAGATCTTTTTGAGTTAATGCACCTTCATACTCCAATGTCTTTAGAAGTAATTTGGAGCTTGGAGGCATACTAAGTAACTCTTCTGCAAGATGAACCTTCTTAGCAAGTGCAGAAATTGCAGTAGAATCCTTTTTGAGTCGAATAATTTTTGCAGGAGGAAGAAATTGGGTACACTCTACAGTTTTGTTTACCTTATACCTATCCAAACCATCAAGAACAACTTCACAATGTAGTCTTGCAGAAATATCATCGATTTCAATAGAACTTTGATTAGATACAATAATTGGTCTACGAGTTACATCAAGAGAATTTACAGAAATTATTTCGAATACAGAAGAATCCTGAAACAAGACAGGTCCACCAACTGACATGGAATAAGCAGATGAACCAATTGGTGTAGATACAATTATTCCATCACTATTATCGTGCCATACTTCTTCTCCATTTACACTCAGTGTATGCTCCATCAACATAGCACTCTTTGAAGAAAATACTGCAACATCATTAAGTACAGGATAGACATTTTTTCCATCAATTTTTACACCAAGTCGTGGAACTTCTTCAATTGTATAGTTTTGTTTTTTTAAGATGTTTACATAAGATGAAAATTCTCTAAGATCAATTTGAGCCAAAAAACCACTTGTCTCACCTTCACTAATTCCCAATACAGGGGAAGTAGAGTCAAGACTGCTATGAAAATAATTTCTAACTCCCTTATCTCCACCTAAAACAATAACACAATCAGCTTGTTTGCTTTTTGATTTTGTTAATGTGAAGGATTTGATTCCATTATCATCTAAAATTTTTTTAATTGTCTTTGCTGCCGTATCTGTAGCTCCAGAACCATAAATGCCTATTTGCACAGAAGAAACAAACTACTCAGTACAATAAAAGAATAATGCATTACAAGTCTCTGAATTTTACTAAATTGTAAAAATAAGAAGCATTTGTCTGAATAATTCCCTTTTGTGGAATTTTTTGCAACCCAACATTTTTTGAATCAAGAGCAGCTTGAGCAGCTCCTCCTGCAAAGCAAAGAGCCCACAAAAAGTCCTTTTCCTTAAGTATTGTACAGCAAAATGCTGAACAAAAAATATCACCAATCCCAGTAGTATCATGAATTTGCTGATTGGGAAGAGTAATAGAATAGATTTTGTCTTTTACCAAAAGAGACACATTAGTTTTATCAGTTAATAATACATATTCAATTCCTTTTTTCTGTAATGCTACCATCATTTCATCATGAGAACCATTGACAAGATGTTGAGCTTCTTCAGGGTTAACCTTTATTGCATTAACATCAGATAAATCAAGATTAGAATTTTCTAAAACAATATTATTTTGAGAATCTTTTTCTCTCAAAAATCCTTGAGGATCAACAAAAAGGAAATTAGAGTCATTCTTGATTTTTCTAAAAACATCATCAGAAATTTCGTGGTAGATGGGACTGACTATATGTCCATCAGCAGATACACCAGAGTAATCTATTGGTTCACATTCATTTTCAAGTTTAAGGGTTCTATCTGAGCCATTAATGGATATAGCAAATTTTGTAGTATTTTTTTCTGATTCAGAATTTACAAAGTTGATTTTACTTTCTAGAAGATATTGTTTTGGAAAATCAGGTCCAAATTTTGTAAACAAGTCTACATCAAATTTGAACTGTCTTGCAGTTATTCCACAGTAACAGGCAGAGCCACCAATTTGTTCATAATTAGAATTATCAATTGTAATTGTATCAATTGCACAATGTGCAAAAACAGCTAATTTCATTTCTCTTGATTCAGGTAATAACAGATTTAGTTATTTGCATTGATTTTTTCAAGACATTTCAGACAGATGATTTGTCCTTTTTCGATTACAATTTCAACGCCTGAAGAAAGACAGGTATGGCAAAGACCTTGCATTGTCTATCAAAAAGGGTTACTCGATCTAGAATTAAAACATAGAGTATTTTTTGTCTTAATTTAGGCATAATTTTATCAGTTTTTTTGAATTATCCGCAAGAATATAAGTAGGCAAATAAGTTTATCGACATGCCACTTAAACGTGCAAGTAGAGGTCGAACTAAAGGCGGAAAAGGCTCCTCAGGGGTTGTACAGTGTACAAACTGTGGACAAACAGTTCCAAAGGATAAAGCAAAGAAAGTCACTTCGAAATTAAATCTTGTTGAACATACATTAGCAAAAGAGCTACGTGCACAAGGTGCATACATCGCTTCACCAACAGTTCTGAAATGGTATTGCATTTCATGTGCAATTCACTTTAAGATTCTGAAAATTAGATCTGCAGATAATAGAAGAAAACGTGGTAAACTTCGATAGTATTATTCTTTAATATTTTTTGCAGTTACAACCATTCTTTGAATTAAAGTAATTCCAGCAATTATTACTACAATCATTACAGCGTATTCCATAAAACCAATTATTCCAATTATTGCAATTACCAAAAGTCTTTCTGCTCTTTCGCCAATACCTACTCCTTGAAGTTTTATGTTAAGAGCATCAGATTTTGCTCTGGCATAACTAACTAATAATGATAAAGTGATTGCAAGTAATACCCAATGGGGTTCAGCATATCCACCAATTAGAATTCCTAAAAATATTGCAACTTCGGCAATTTTATCAAACATAGAATCAAAGTATGAGCCTTTTTTTGAGGTCTTACCAGTAACTCTTGCTACTTGACCATCAACCATATCAAAGAATCCTGAAACAAGTAACAAAAATCCCCCAAGTATTAGTCCAAATTCTATTCCTAGACCATAAACCACAGCAGATAACAATGCAAATGCTAATCCTACAGAAGTCCAAAAGTTTGGAGACAATCCTGTAGATGCAAATCCTTTTCCAATCTTTTCAAGTGTTGGTGCAAGAGTTTCTCTCAGATTATTTAACACGTGATAATCCCAACAATACTAGCTAATAAAGTGAACAGGGACAAAAATGAAGTAAAATGAAGTCAAAATTTACAAAACTAGCCTAAGACTAATTTTGTGATAAATTCATGGCAATTAAAGTAGACATTATTTTGGCTGCAATAGATGCAGTAGACCCATTATCATGATATGGGTTTAGTTCTACAATATCCACACCAGTGACTTTGGTGTCTTCAAAAGAATGAATCAAATCAAATAACTCTCTAGAGGTAATTCCCACAGCCTCTGGATTACCTACACCTGGAGCAAATGCAGGATCCAGTACGTCAAGATCAAAACTAGAATAAATGGTATTAAAAGTAGACACATGATCTTTGAGGAGTTGAGGTCCTTTCCCTTCTCTAATTTCTTTATCGGAGATTGTTTTGATATTATTTTCTTTTAGAAATTCCAATTCTTCTTGAACAAAGGCCCTAGCACCTACATGTAAAATATTTTCAGAGCCTCTATCTTCAACAATTCTTCTAAGATAAGAAGCGTGGCTTAATTTGCTGTCTGCAAATTCATCTCGTAAATCATAATGTGCATCAAAAACAACATAGCCTGTTTCTTTTGGAAAGCTTGGGAATGCACCATATGTGATTGAGTGCTCACCACCCAAAATGAAAAGCTGTCTTTGTTTTGCTACAAGTTCGGTGGTAATTTTTTTTACCATCTCAATCATTTCAGATGCAACTACAGTATGTCGGGTATTTCCCAAGTCTTCAATGTGTACAGCCTCCACATCTACTTGAAGTTCAGGATGAAAAACCTCAATATTGTTAAATGAATCACGAATCACATCAGGTCCAAATCTACAACCAGGTTTGTAGGAATGAGTAGCATCAAATGGAATCCCAAATACAGTTGCCACTGGTTCAGATTCTTCATCAGAAAGAGTAATCATCGGGTTTTTGTTCATGTATAAATCAGTAAAGCTCATTTTTTACACCATTAATTGTGGTCTCTTTGAGAGATGTTTTGGTAAGTTCAAACCAGTAAAAGGTTTTCCCTTAGTTTGTTCGTTTATTTCGTTTATGAAATCATCAAATGATAGTTCTTTTACAGCGCCAGTCATCCTATCACGAATGCTTAGATTTTCAGAATTTGCTTCTTTTTCACCAATTACCAAGATGTATCTTATCCAGTCTTTTTCTGCTTCACGAATTCTTTTTCCAATACTTTCATTTCTATCATCGACATCTACACGAATATTATTACGAGAAATTTTATCGGATAATGTTTCACAAAAATCATTAAATTCTGCTTTTAATGGAATTACTCTGACTTGTGTTGGAGCTAACCATAATGGAAATTGTGGTTTCTTTCCTTCTTTGGAATCTTTAGCAGCTTTTTCTAATAACGCGTAAATGATTCTTTCAATTGCACCACTAGGGGAATTATGCAAGATTATAGGATGTTGTTTGTTATTATTTTCATCAACAAATTCAATTCCATATCTGTCACCATTTTCAACATCAATCTGATCTGTAGAAAGAGCAGATGCTTTTCCTAGACCATCAATAAAATTAAACTCCCATTTTAGAACAAAATAAAAGAATTTTTCTTTCCACATCTCAACTAATACTGGTTTACCATGTTTTTTGACTAATTCCTCAATTGCGGATTTATTTTCATTGTAAAAATCTTCAGTAAATCGAATTGCCATATCATAATCAGTTTCATCAATTCCAAGTTCACGGAGTACACTTTGAGACAAGTCAAATCGAGTCTTAATCTCATCGACTGCCTGTTCTAGATCTTTACAAAATGCATGACAATCAGGCATTGTAAATGCTCTGAGTCGTCTAAGACCAACTAATTCACCTGATTGTTCTCTTCTAAAGCTGTATCGAGTCAGTTCATATAGTTTGTATGGTAGATTCTTGTATGACATTTGATATTGATTAGCCATAAGGAATTGGCCAAAACAAGCAGCAAATCTCAAAAATAGCTTTTTTCCTTCCGAATCAATATTGTATTGTCTGGCTGGAAATCGGTTAAAGTAACTAACCATACTTGGATGTTCTGAATCATACATTATTGGAGTTTCAACTTCATATCCACCATATTCTTTAACCCTATCAGTAACATAACGCTCAATCAAAGATTTGATCAAACGACCATTGGGATAAAATCTCATGTTACCAGAATCTGAAGCTGATTCATAATCTGCAATTGCCATTTTTTTCATTAATGCAACATGTGGAGGGGGTTCATCTACATGTCGTTGTTTTGCAGATTCATATTTTGCTAGAATTTCTAATTTTTTATGATTTGAGAAATCAAAATCACCAATGTTTGTCATTGTCCCGTCAGGAGACATTATTTTCCAGTAAGAACGAATTTTAGATTCACCTTTTAGAGCTTCAGATGTAATTTCTTCTTCACCTTTTGAGTCTGTTGAATCTTTTGTTACAACTTTGGAGCTTTCAGCTAGTGGATGTCCTTTTACTTTTACATTATAGGATTTTGTCCAACCAAATGGAGAATGAGACACTTCTAGATCAGATGCATCATCTTCCATCTCTTTGAGTAACGATATAGCAACTGAGGGTTTTGCAAGATTGGAGCTAAGATGAGCATATGGATATAACAATAATTTCTTGCAACCAATTTTGTCCATAGAATTTTTAATTTGAGATATTGCATTTTGAGCTACTGAAGAATCATCACCGTCTTCTATTGCAACAAATGCAACTACGACTTCCTCCAGTCTTTGGGTTTGAGGATTTTCTATATCTTCGGCAGATTTGATTTCTTTTTTTGTTGGAGTGTACTCAATGCTGTCACAATGAAGTTGCAATATACGCATAATTTCAAACTGAAAATACAATTGAATTAAGTGTTTGCTGGAAATAGGCATGGGTTAAAATCAAGATTTTTTCAAGAACAGTCCACATGTGTAGCTTTTCAAACTGACAAATGATTATGTATCTAACATGGTTACTATTATCATGGAAAACCAATTTGAGATGGATTCAGGAATAATGGATTTACAAAAAAAGACTGATGAATTCATGTTAAAAATAAAGCAACTATAAGGTAAAATGAAAATTATCTTATGTGAAATATTTTTCAGTTAGGCCCATATGTGGGATTTATGCGATCTGTTAATTACTTGGCAATTCTAAGAGATTCAATGGGATTAGAATCATCTAATGTTATTTGCGGTATTGATATAATGGATCATTTTCCATATTTGAATTCCTTTTTTATGAAAATTTCCGCTCCAACTATAACTTGTACTAACATATCAGGAGTGAACAATATTGGTTGACGAGAAAACAATTTCTTTATTTGATAATGATTCGGACACAGACTTGTACAAACACAAAATTACTCTTGAGAAAATCAAGAACGAGTTAATCAATTTTGGATTGACCTCCAATCAAAGCAAGGTGTTTATTTATCTAGGGAAATATGGTTCAAAAACTGCATCAGAGATATCAAAGGCATTACAAACACCACGAACCGAAACATATCATCTTGTAAATTCATTACAAAATATGGGACTAGTTACAGCTGAGATGTCTCATCCTACAAAGTATACTGCATTAGGTATGAAACAAGCAATTGAAACTTTGGTTAAACAAGAGCAAGCAAGAATTAATTTGCTAGCAGGAAGAGAAGAGTCACTATCAGAGATGTGGAATGAGATTCCATTCTTTGCAGTAGAAACTGACGAGTCAAAATCTGAGAAAATGCAATTGCTTCACGGAGTCAGTCCCATTACAAACAAAATTGAGGAAATGATTGAGTCATGTACTGAAGAATTCAAAGTATTTGGTAGCATAGCAGATGTAAATCGTCTTTATCATTCTGAAATATTTGATCATGCTGAAAAATCTACTTCAGAGTTAAAACTTATCATATCACCATTCGTTAAAGCACCTGAGTTTTTATCAAGTATGGAACAAAAAAACATCCGCACTCTATCATCAAATTCAGAAACTAAGTGTTTTATAATAAATGACAAAAAAGAGGCATTATTGTTTATGAGAAATGCAAATCACCCTACACGTCAAACATATGCTTGGTGGTCAGACTCTGAAACTCTTGTGGATATGATGAATTTCTTGTTTGATTTGTCTTGGGAAAAAGGGGACCAGTTAGTTTAAACAATTGCAATCAAATCGTAAGATAAAATTTAATATTTCATTTTTTGTGCAAATTTAGAAAAATCACATATTATTAGGAATAGATTTTCGTAAGAAAAAAAAGAAAAGAGGATTATTCCTCAATGTTTAATTCTGCTTCTAAATCAGCTATATCATCAACAACTGGAGTTGCTGGTTCAACATGAACAGTGCCATACTGAGCCAATGGAATTCTTAAACCATTTTCCATATTTTGGATTTTGGCCATAGACCAGTCAACAACAAAGTCTCCTGGTTGATCATGAATTGGAGCATAGTGTCCTCTTAGAATGATTCTAAAAGAATCACCACCATCTAATGTTCCGGTTCCATGTAGTCTTAGTTTTCCATTTACAGCTTTCCCTTTCAAGTCTAATGGTATATCATGTCTATCTCCAACAGAAATTTTTGTGTCAGATTTTACTTTCCATACACCATTACCTTGATGAACAGCAAAGCCATCAAGTACAATTGATGATTCAAATGCTTGACCGGCAACAATTGCCCATCCTTTGGTGATTCCATCAAATTTTACTTCGGCTTGTCTATCTGGTGATGCAACTGATACATCTAGGAATGCATCAGTATTTGCTGATGAAACGTTTTCAGGAACAATATCAACTAACACATCTTCTGCAAATGCACTAGTTGCTCCTAATGTTCCAAAAACAAGTGCTGCCAATACAGGAAGTGTAAAGAGCAACGAATGTTTTTTGATGTTTTGCTTCATATGAAGGAAAAATGGAATTTTCTACTTAAGGAACAAGCAGAATTTATCAGTAGTAGTTCTCTGTGTCAGTAAATTAAAAGACAGACAATTTCTGAAACGTGGTTAAAATTCAAACTCAGGCTTACTTATGGAACGTAGTTTTCGTTTTAATAACGCTGATTGAAGTTCATTACGCAACTCATTCATTTCATTTTCATATACTTTATCAGTTGTAGTCTGTAAGGAAGAACTCATTTCAAATGTACTAAGAAAAAAGTGAATAAAACAACTAGTTTGTTATTTTGATAACATGTTAAATTCACAAAATCAGTTATGGTGTTTTTTCACGTAGAGAAATAATTGAACGTAAAATCAGACTAGATATACCTAAATTTAAAGTGAGAAATTCAGATGCTCTCAAAAGAGATTCTTTTCCACGAAATCCTTCATCATAAATCATTTCAATGGAACCTTTGTCAGTCTCAACAAAAGAAGTTATCAAAGAAAAAGTACCTAAATTTTCATCAATTCTTTCATTGTAAAGACGTAATTCGACTTTAGAAATTCTAAAACCATCTTGAACAAAGTCTCCAGAAGTGAGCAAAACTTCAACACCGTCAGGAGTTCTATTTACTCGCTGTGGATCATGTAGATCGATGACATCCATGTAGCATTATTACATGTCATTCCTACATAAGTAATGTTTACGTGAAAATTCAAAATACATAGTATTGCAAATGAATCCTTGCGCAAGCGTTATTTACGGTAAAAAGTTATTTTTTAAAAGTGGACCCACACAAATTTCATGGTAGAAATATTCCTCATATAAAATTAGATCCAAACATGACTATAGAAGATTTGATCAATGTGTTTGAAAGTTCTGGGTTTAATGGTAGAAAACTCGGAGAGGCTGCAAAACTTTATGCGAAAATGATCAAAGAGAATGCAACAATTTGTCTTACAGTTGCAGGTGCAATGACGCCAGTTGGATTTGGAGGAATCATTAAAACATTAATCGAACGTGGGTTTGTTGATTGGGTCGTTACAACAGGAGCTAACGTTTATCATGAAGATCATTTTGCATGGGGATTGCCTGTTAAACAAGGAAGTGCCACTGTAGATGATATGAAATTATTTGAAAAAGAAATTGTTAGGATTAGAGATGTATATATCAAATTTTATGAAACATTAGAAGCAGAAGACCAAATTATTCAAAAAATGTTTGGAGAAAACTTTCAAGATAAGCCATTTACAACTGCAGAATTTTGTAATTTTATGGGAAAACTTAGTAAAGAAAAAGCAAAATTTCCTGAAAAGAGTTTCATCACAGCAGCATATGAATATGATGTCCCAGTATACATTTCCACATTAAAAGATTCGTCATTAGCTATGAATTTGTCAATTCACAGACTGCATGGTAAAACATACAATCTAGACTTTGTTAGAGAGATAATAGAGCAAGCTGCAATTCTTTATGGTTCAAAAAAATCAGGAATTTTAGAATTAGGTGGAGGAGTGCCAAAGAATACAGCTCAGCAAACAGGTCCCATGTTAGACCAAATTTTAAGAAGAAGTGATGGAGGTCAAGATTACATTATTCAAATCACAGATGCACGTCCAGATACTGGAGGGTTATCAGGGGCAACATTACAAGAAGGGAAGAGTTGGGGTAAAGTTCAAGATGCACACCAGGACATGGTAACAGTTTATGCTGATGCAACAATTGCATTTCCAATTCTTGCACTATATGTTTTAAGTAATCAAAAAACAAGAAAACCAAAACGACTTTACAAAAAGATAGGCAAGATGTATGATAAATTAAAAGAAGATTATATCAAAAATCCTGCTAAAAATGTAAAGAAATCAAAAAAGAAAAACTAAAACTTGTCATATCTAGCACGTTCAAGTTCTCTATCATCTTTAGATTCTTTTTTCCATTCTTTGTAGTGTTCTTTACAAAGAACTGTTTTTTTGCCTGCAGAATTCACTCTTAGTCCTGCATTTTCGACTTTGGTGGTATTTAGAGAACGGGCCCCATCTTGGTCACATCCTTCAACATTACATTTTGCACCTTTTGAGACAATTCCCATACAGTCAAGTGATCAAGATGTTATTTATATTTGAAAATAATTTGAATTGTCGGCAAATAGATAATTCCAAAAGTTGGTTCATCGTTTATAAGAGGAATATTTTTTTCCCAAACTATGGGTGGAGCAAAGAAACCAACTGCAGCAAAAAAAGACAAACCTGCTAGTACTAAAGAATCAAAGAAAGGAAAGAAAGACAAAGGTGAAGGTGGTCCAAAGAAAGCAGAAATTACAGTTATGGTAAACGAACAACAAGCAATGAAAATTATTCAAAACTCCAAAGTAGTCACAGTTCAAGATCTTGCAAGACAAACAGGAGTCAAAATCTCTGCAGCAAATGCATTTCTAAAAGAATCTGCAAATAAAGGAACTATAAAACGAGTAGGCGGTTATTCAGGACACCATTTGTATCAGGCAGTTTCTTCATAGATACAAAACACATCTCCAGGTTTAACATCTTTTAATGCATCAATGTTATCACCTAATTTTCCAATTGGTGTCATAGTTTTTCCAGATGTTACATCATTGATAAAAAAACAAATGCTCCCTGTTGAAGATAAAAATGCAACATCCCCTTTTTTAAATTCAGATCTAGCTCGCTCGGTTCCTGAATCAATTGTAGTTTCAAAATAAAAAATACTTTGTCCTAATTGATGAGCATGACCTTCTAACGGCAAGGATCTCATTATAGTTCCAACAGTTCGTGGAGACAAATGACGTTTAAGATCACAGGAGATCTTTGCCTTTCCACGAATTTCTAAAATTAGTTGTTTTCGTGAGACAGAAAATGTGCTCAATTCGTACTTTAAAATGATTAGATTATATAACGTTTTAAGAGAAATTTATCACTTGTCCAAAACTGAAGAACCTATTGTAGAATCTACAGAATCTGTTGAGGAATCTGCAGAAGTTTTAGACATAGAACCAGAAGGAAATCCCGGATTAACCAAAGCACTTGAAACTTATCGAAAATTAATCGATAGAAAAGATCTAGTAGAACCATTAACTGAAAAAGAACAAGAAAATCTTGAAAAGAAAATCAAAGAAATTGAAGAAAGAGAGGTTGTTGAAAGAGTAGAAGAGCATGATGCAGCTGAGATTCCTTGTGAAAAAGGCAAAATCACTATCGGACCACCAACATTAACAAGATTTGAAAAAGCAAGAATTATGGGTGCAAGAGCATTGCAGTTGTCTCTAGGAGCACCACCATTTATCCCAATTCCAAAAACTGCAAGAATTTCATTGGATATATCAATGGAAGAGCTTGAACAAAGAGTGATACCAATCACAATTAGAAGAGTACTTCCAAACGGAGATTATCAAAATATCCCTATTGATTATTTCGAAAAATGAATCAATGATCGATAAAACTTAAAAGAACATAAAATTGCTGGTTGTTGAATAATGCTCATGGAAGAATCACGTGAACAGTATGGTCAGGAGCAGACCGCAAAGTCTGATAATGCCATCATAAATATTGGAAATGACCCCGTAATGCAATTAGCTATTGATGTTCTATCTGTTCTAGGAAACAAAAATCAAATTATTCTCAAGTCAAAAGGAAATTCAATTCCCAATGCAGTTGCAGTTGCAAATATCATTACAGAGAAAATGCTAAAAGGAAATTCTAAAATTCAAAAAATCACTCTTGATACAGAGTCAGCTGCAGGAATAGGTAAAATGACATCAACTATTGAAATTATTTTAAATAAAATCTAGTAAACACTACCTGGGCCTTTAAGAAGCATATTTTCACATTCTTTGCATACTTGTTCATCTATGTTTGATTCTAAATTGTGATGTATCTCACAAATCAGCAAACTAGATTTGATATAATTGCAAAGACCGATAAACTTTGAAAGATTAGATGGAGTGTAGGCCATATCTGATGAAAGACTATCACTTAATTCATCTATCATAGTCGCAACTTGTTTTTCTGCTAAAAGTTTTGCAATCAAAGATGGATCACCACGAGTTCCACGAATGTAATTGCTAACTGCTGCTTGAGTAACTCCAAGCATTTTAGAAATTTCATCTTCTCTAATATTGTGATCCTCTGCAAGTTTTTTTGCAAGAATTGCTCGTAATGCAGGGATTAAAGTTTTAGATTCAATTTCAGCAGGTAGTAGCATTAATTCTCAAGAATTCTATAAAGAATTTAAAGTTTGCAATAATATGTCAGATTATTCATGGGAAAATCATTAGGCATAGCTATTTTAATTTCAAAATTCTATTCTCAGTATTGGATGAAACTTCCAAGAATCTTTACAAAATTTTAGAAGATTCTTGCAATTCTTGTAAATCAAATTTGATTTCACTATCTGGAGGATTAGATAGTTCTATTATTGCATATTTTTTAAAACAAAGAAAACCAAAGACTGTTGCAGTTATTGCTGAAGATTTTGTTTCAACAGATCTAACTTATTGTCAAATGGTTTCAAAAGAAATGCAATTGCCTTTATCTATTTACAATGTCAAGACTGCCACAATTCTTGAGGCAATTGAAGAAACAATTAAGATTTTAAAAAATTTTAACGATATTGAAATTCGTAATAATGTGGTGATGTATCTAGCAATAAAATGGGCAAAAGAAAATGATGAAAAATCAATCATAACTGGAGATGGAGCAGATGAATTATTTGCAGGATACAGTTTTTTAATAAATAAACCAGAAGAGGAATTAGAAGCAGAGATCAAAAGAGTTTGCTCAGTAATGCATTTTCCAACACAAAAAATTGGTGAGTCATTAGGAGTAAACATTGAATCTCCATTTCTAAATGATACAGTTATAGAATTTGCTAAAAAAATTCCAGCGAATCTGAAAGTTAAAAATGAGAATAAAAAAAGACATGGTAAATGGATACTACGTAAGACATTTGAAAGATATATTCCACAACAGATTGCATGGAGAGAAAAATCTCCAATGCAAGACGGGGCAGGGACTGCAGGATTAACAAATTTGTTTAATTCAATAATCAATGAAGAGAGTTTTGTGGAACAAAAACTAACCACTGAAAAAGAAGACAATGTGATTATCAGAAGTCGAGAGTCAATGCATTATTATGATATTTTTAAGAAACATTTTGGAACTTCCATAGATAACAAAGCAAAAAATCCTTGTCCATATTGTAAACATGAAGTTAAAGACTCAAAATTTTGTAGAATGTGTGGGGCTTTTCCCATCTAGACATTATTCTTGTATTTACGAGGTTTTTTGGTAAAAATTCGCCTGCATCCGTTACAACAGAAATAGAATTTTTTTCCGTCATGTTCATGAAGTAATGCTAAATCTTCATCAAGTTCAATTCCACAAACTGGATCTACTGGCATAAATTTTTCAGTTTTGAATTCTATTTATAGATTCATTTAAGATATCGATTTGTTCTAAGGTTTTTTTTGAGTTTTTCTGTAATTGTTTGAGTCATAACCGATATATGTTCAATTTTAAATCGAATCTCTTGAGAACTATGTAGTGAAACAATTGATTCAATTTCATTTATTGAACCAAAAAATTCTGGTTTTCCAAAACATTTTTCACATACTAACCATTCTTGAGAAAGACCTTTAGGTTGATTTGGTTTGTATTTTATTTTGTAAATTGGAGTGTGCCTATCATAACAATAATTCATACTGTCAATTCCAGATTTTGAGCTTTTATTTTAAGTGTAATATCGTATGTCATTTTTAAGATGTGTTCGGCATCTGAAGGGGTTAAATCGGGATTACCTGCATCTATAGATCTTTGAACTAAGAAACCAATTTCTTTAGTTAATTCTGCCATAGCCATATAGTCAGTATCAAATTTATCACTGCAATCCATGTCAATAAATTTTAGATCAGTATTGTTAATTAAGAAGATCATAAAGTCCCAAAAATGGAAACAGAATTTATTCAGGAATGAATAATTTCAAGAATTTTCTTTGGAAGAGTGCCATAGTCAACATCAGGCTCAGAAACTACATACAAAATATCCCCGTCTAGAGGAACACTCATTGCAAGTGCACGCTCACGAGAAGCCATAGCAAAATTTACACATCCAAGTTGTTTATCAAATTCTTTTCTCATTTTTACACGTAATGCAAGTTCCATGAAAATCATTTCATCATCTTTTTCACTTTCTAGGGGTTCAACATTTTCTTTCATTCCTCCTGCAACTAATCTGCCTCTTTCATTAATCACACCTGCAAATCTAATTTTAGGGTCAGTAGACATGACATCGTCACAGATTTTTGCATAATCATAAATTTTGCTAGACAAGGCTACTCTTTCTTATTGATAATTACTCATGTAATATATTTTTACAGAATTTAGAAAAAATTAAGAAGTTAATTTCTTGACAAGTGTTAAAAATTCATCTTCAGACATTGCCGGAATTTTCATTATCTCAAGGTTTTCAGAAACATGATCAAGTGATTTCTGTCCTACTAACGGAGCTAAAACTCCAGGAGATGAACGAATAAACTGCAAAGCCCGTAGAGAAGGTTTTAGTTTATTGAAATCAGGCATTACACCAGGAGCCAACAAACGACCTTGCATAAATGGAACACTAGTAAACACACCTATTCCTAATTTTACAGCTGCCTCCAAGATAGAAATATTTTCAGTTCCAAGTAATTGTGTTTTTCCAAGTAAGGCTTGATCATAATGCATGTTAAATGGTAATTGAATGAACTTGAATCCATGATTTTCTCCTCCAACCTTTTTTGCCATATTAACAGTATCTTCAAGAGATAGGTATTGCGGATTATCATTTGTAACTCTAAAGCATTCCCAAGTTGCCATTCCATAAAATTTAATTTTTCCCTCATCACGTTTTTGTTCATATAATTCAAAAACAGATTTCAAATTCTTCAAGAATTGTTCCTTAGAAACATCTTTGATTTGTCCTTCTATGGCATTATGAAGATACATTAAATCAACACATTCTAAATCTAAATTTTTTAAACTACGATCTAATTGATCAGAAAGATAAGTTGGAGTCATGCAGTGATACCCAGAGGTAACATCACCTTCTTTGATGACACCTTTTTGAGAATATTCTTCCTTGACATACTCCCAAAAACCTAATTTAATATCAGCATCATTTGTGACATATCCATTTTTGGTACTAACAAATATCTGATCACGTGAAATTTTTCCTTCTCGAATTAATTCGGAAATAGCTTTTCCAACTGAACGTTCTGCTTTTTGAGCTCGATAGTTTATTGCAGTATCTACAACATTGAGTCCAGATGTAATTGATTGCTTTACAGCAGTGGTAACTAATTCATCGGTTCTAGAATCAGGATCACCAAGATATGTTCCAATTCCAACATTAGAAAGAATGAGGTTTTCAAATTCTTTAAAATTAGCTTGATTTACGCCTGAATTCTGAGCAAATTTTTTAGTTCCATCAGGAGTTGCGAATCCAGAAATCATGATAATTCTCATTGGTTACTAAATTTATGTCTAAAGTGTTACAATCCAATCAAAAAACTAGCAACAAATAGTACTCCAGTAATTCTACTAAACTTCAAAGTCAAAGACATAAACGGAAATAGGTTTTCAACAGAATCATAATTTTTCTTTAATCCTAATCCTGATTTTATCATTAATGGAATACTAAACAAAGTGATTAACGACAACATAGGAAACAAATTTGTAGACACACCAATTATTATTGCAAGGTATGATAATATTGGAAAAACCCAAAAAAGTTTTGTAGCCTTTTGTTTTCCCACTACAATAACCAAAGTTTTTCGCCCTTTAGACTTGTCAGCATCATGATCAGGAAATGAGGCAATGAAAAGTACGAGTGAAGATAATGATCCTACAACTATTCCTCCAAGAATTGCTTCAGCGGTAATTTGTCCTGATTGAATATAATATGTACCAATAACAATCATAGATCCTTTGACTGCTACAAAAAATTCACCTAAACCAGAATCAACGATTCTAGTAGAATAAAAATAAATTGATAAAATTGCAAAGCCGAGAATCATTCCAATAATAATGCCATCGGTAATTACAAAATAAGCTCCAATTACAGAGCCAATTATCAAAAATGTAATTCCTGCACGATATACAGAAGATGGTTTGAGTAATCCTTCTGGCAATACACCAGTTCCACCACTCATTTTGGTTCGTTTAGTTTTTGTGTCAATTCCTCTTTTAAAATCCCAAAAATCATTTAGCAAATCTACACTTGCATGAAGTGCTATCACTCCAGCAAATATCAAAATTGCATCAAGTGGATCTATTGAAAAATTTTGCCACCAGGTAAGTGCCAATCCAACTGAAACTGCAATTACAGATGCAAGAAGAAATCTTACCCGAATTACACGAAACCATACTGAGAGCATCAAAAGAAGGGGTAGTTTTTCAGTATAATATTCATGAGTTTTGATTTCAGGCTATTGTTTATATGAAAATTAAGTAAAACATGCCTATGATAATTGGAAAAATCTCAGAAAATGAAAAAATTGTAAGATTTGATGTAGAAATTCATTGTACTAATTGCGGTAAAAAAGTGCCTGGAGGATTAAAGGCAGGGGAAAAGTACTATCAAACTAAAACTTTTGAAACAGAATTAGAGTATTTTAAGAAAAATTATCTTTGTGGAATTTGTAGAGATAAAAAAAGACTAGAGAAAATATAGAAAACTAAATCTCTTCTTCCTCTTCCCATTCTTCTTCTAAATTGGCTTTAGATTTTTTCAAGAACATGAATACTACAACTCCAACCATCAAAATTCCACCAATTACAATATAGATAATCCATTCTGGTAATTCTAAATCAATTGCATCAAATACCCTTTCTGGGGCATCAACATTTACAGTAAATGTATCCTGACCTTCTGCATATCCTTCAGCAGTTGCAATAATGTCAAAAGAGATATCAGGTCCTTCAAATGCAGTCAAACTAACAATAGCACTACCATCAGAACTTGTTCTTACAACTTCAGGAGTTATCAATACAGTATCATCAGTTATTATTTTAATTGATGCACCTGAAACAGAATCTGCATTTTCATCATCAACAAATAATCTAAATTCAACAGGTTCATTTACAGGAATTTCTTCTGATAGACCACCAGTAAAAACTTGTAACTGGATTTGAGATGAAGCGGCATTAATCATCATTGAAGTTCCATTAACGCCCTTAGCACTTGCAGAAATTATTGAATCCCCAACAGACCCACTAGTCTTGATTGGAAATGTGGTATATGATGAACCAACAGGAATTACAGAGTCATCAAGTATTTGAAGAACGTTGTTTTGTGAAGATACAATTTTTGATTTTACATCAAATTTTGGAAGTACAGGATTTCCTTGTAAATCTACTAATTGAATAACTCCAATATTTTCTACATGATTTGCATTAATCTTTTCAATAGGTAAAATGACTTGAAGTTGCGAAGATGGTTTAGTAATGAATGTTTTACTTCCTTTCAAATCAAAATCAGCGTTTTCACCAATAGGTACTACAGTAAGAGGGATTGTTGTTTCTCCTACAGACACATCAAAAGAATCACTATGTAATTGCGTAAAAGTGAAAGTTGAGCCCTTATCAATTTCAACCAAACCATTAGTTGGTGTAACCAAATATTTTGCAGTTTCTTTCATTACTTTTGGTCGTTCGCTGCCATCAAGTGCAATCAAAAAAATATCAAAAAATCCATCACGATCAAAAATTAGACTATCTGTACCAGTAGGTGAAAATAATCGTACTTCTTTTTGTTCTAAGGTATTAATTACATTAGTAAAAAAAGAACCAGTGCCCACACCATTAACAGAAGTTGAAATCGTAAGAGGTCCTGTTTTTTGCCCAGTAGCAATTTCTGCAGTACCAAATGAATAAGAGCTAAGGATTTGTCCGCCATCAACTATTTTGGCTAGTTCATCATCACTAGAGATTACATTTATTTTTTGAACATACCCATCACTATATTGATTTTCTTTTGTTTGTACAGGATAAAGTTCATCTTCTTCTAAACAATCAATAGAATACAAAATAATATCTTCAGAATCTAATTCAGTATTGTGTGTAATTTCATCATCAGACTCACCACCATCTTCTTCATCTTCTTGTTGGGCACATTCTGGATGAATGTTAATCAAACTACCATCAGGACGTATGCCATCATCATCTTCATCATCTTCAATAATGGATAATTGATAAGTAAAAAAGGCAGTAGCGTTACTTGGAATGTTTTCTAGACCATATACAGAAACAGTATGATCATAATCTTTTATGTCATATCCATAATCAAATACATTATTTATTGTTCGTTTGACATTGTTTATGCCTTCTATGGAAGTTCCAACAGTTCGAAAAGTATCAGTTGCAGTTCCATAACCAACAGCAGTAACTCCAATCAAAATGTCATTTCCAAGTAAGTTTTGTATGCTAAAATCTTCTTGAAGTAAATATCCAAATTCACCTTTTTTTATCATAGGTTTATCAGATTTGACAAAATTTGCTAGATTTTCACCAATAGGATATTGTTCACTGGAGAAAAATTCCAAAGGAATATCATCAGGAGTTTTTGTAGGATTTCCCTCAGAATCTACTACAGTAACAAAAATATCTAATTGTCTATTAATTTCTGCTGGAATTAATTTTGGAAACACAGTTAATTTTAAAGATGTTGGCAGTGTGGATGAGATTTTAATACTCTTTGCAACATCAAGGCCGGTATCTTCATGAATTGCTCTCAAGAAGGTGTTTCCTGTTCTTTCATGTGCAGATAAAGTTCCCCATGCATAATATGCACCTTGTTTAATGATCAGTGTTTCTGAATTTGGAGATGCCAATAGATCCTCATGTTCTATCATAATTTTAAGGTCATTAGGTGCACGAACTAAAACACCATCAAGAGTTTTAAAATAAACTGAAAAAGGCATTTCAGAATTTACGTGCATTTCATTTGTAGGTAAATTTAATTCTAAAATCAAATCATCAGGAAGATATGTTTTATCAGTTCCTATCTCAATTTTTTGAAAGGTAGTTTTTCCATTAAGACTTGCAGTAATGGTAGTTTTTCCAGATTTTTCACTTGTAATCACAGGAAAAGAGACAAATTCTTCATTAGCCTTTAAAATGGCTTGTTTAGGAACAGATGCGATGGTTGGATCATCTGAATTCAAACTAACTGGAACATCATATGAAGAAGTAATTGGGACACCATGTTTACTTAGAACATAAAGATATCCAACTTGATGCTCTGCCATTCCAGTTTCTAAGTGAGATGGAGATATAGCAAGTTTTATAGAATACTCAGATAATGCCTCTAGATTTTGTGCTGATACAGAATGTAAATTTCCTCCAAATAATAGAGATAAAGCAAGTAAGAAGATAATTGGTTTTTTTGTTTTCATTTTTTTCTCCATTTTTTCATTTTTACTCCGTTTTTTTTCATAAAAAGGAAAAAAGGGTGGAGTTATCCACTTTGTTGACCAGCAACGATGGTTCCAACATATACAGCACCGTTTGCAGTTGTTAGTTTGAACTGTAGGTCTCTTCCAGATTTGACATTCTCATCTAGAGTTAAGAGGACTGTCACTTGTTGGCCTGGTTGAATTTCTGCAGATGATGATGTCAATATGGTACTTGGCCCTCTTGTAAGAACTTGATACTCACCATTTGTTGGTGTGGCAGTAGTATAGTTGTATACTGTACCAGCAAATCGTATTTCAGATAGTGAAGACTTGCCTACGCTATTACTTTGTAGATATACTGCTATTTCTTCACCTAATACAAGACCATCGCCTGCAGTGTTTGTTGATGGAAACACGGTACCATCATGATTTAACAAGGTAACACCATCGGTAGTATCATAGCCAATGAATTTTATAGATTCAATGTTTGGTGAGCCACTGACTTGAGCGGAACTAAAGAATCCTTGTGAGAACACAAAGACAATACTGCCACCAACGACTGCGATTGCTACTAGAAGAAGTGTTGCTATAACTGGAGCAACTGCTCTTCTTGATGTCAACTTGTTTTGTTTTGACTGTAGTTTTGTCATTTCTGAATTTTTAAGAATCAAAAAAGATGTTAAAGAGATCTTTGTTCAAATGATACAGCAGTAACAAATGTTGTTCAGACTGCACAACATCATTAGTTTAAGCAGACATGCATGCGTAAATCAATGACAAAATTAATGACGACTTTGACAATTTCAGTAATTGCATCAATTTTGATAATTGGTGGATTTGCAATAACGCCCCCAAACGCATTTTCAACATATAACAATCATGATGGCTACGATGATTGTGAAAATGATTCCTATGGACATCATGATGATTGTGGTGAAGATAAACCAGATGACCCATGTGATTGTGAAAAACCAGATACGCTAAAGTTCATTTTTTCTGCTCCTACAGGGGAAGAATTAAGTGAATTTAGAATCGAAGTTTTCAAAAAATTAGAAAACATTAACAATCCAGATAAAAAATTAACTAGTATTAATGATGTTGCATCAGGTATTGGTTATCAGCTTTTATCATCTAGTTTTGGAAAAGATAAACTAAATTCAAATACAGCATTTGCAATTTATAAAGTTGTAGAAGGCTTAGATGATCAATTAGTTGCTTCAATGGAGATACACACATCATGTTCACAACCATTATTCAAAGGACTAACTGTAAGTAACAACGGATATTCACTAGGGATAACAGATGGTCTTAAAAATGATAAAACATCAATTCCAGAGTTTGATCCTCTAATTTGTGAAGATCAAACAAAACCTGAACAGATGGGAAATATTGTGATAAGAAAAGCAATCACAAATGACAATGGTGGAAATGCAACTCCTGAAGACTTTACAATAACATTAACCAATGTAGAGACCAATGAAGCAATTATCCTAGTTCATGATCAGGATAATTCTATAGACTCTGCAATTAATGTAAATGAAGTTCCAGTAGGCACCTACAAGATTAGTGAAACAACTGCAAATACAGTCATAGGAACTTACACCACAGTACTGATAGCAGGAGATACTAAGTGTCCAGCAATGATAGATGAGCCATTTACCATCAAGAAAGGAAAGACACTTTCTTGTACCATCTACAATGATGATAACGGTACTGGAGGATCAGGTGAAGGTGGAATTATCTTCAGAAACTTCTCAATGCAAGTAAAACTTGGAGATAAAATGATGGCAGATAGTTGTGATGCAATTACAAATGCAGCTGATAAAAATGCATGTATTGAAATAGTAAATCCTTCTGATGGAAGATTTGCAATAGTAGATTCTGCATTAACATCTGACACAACAATTGTTTTGTTTAGTGTATTACAAGCTGGACAACTTGAAACAGATAATGGTGCAATAAGCCCAGCATGTGACATAGAAGCAATTGTACAGCATGATAAGCCATCATTTTTCTTGGTTGATCAAAGTGATAACGAGTCGTTTCCAACAAACCCATCTACAAATAACGTAGTAGTTGTAAAGTGTACTGGAACCAACATGAATAGTGTTTACAATGTAAACTATGTCATGATAGATCCTACACTCTAACCTATTTTTTTATTACTTGGAATTATAATTGACAATATCATTATTCTAAGAACTTGATAGTGAGTCTTTTAGATAATTAATACAGGAAAATATTAAATGACAGAACACGTCCAAACTTAGAGAGAAAAACTAAGACTACAAGAACTTATTGATATTGCAAAACAAGAATTAGAATCATGCAAGGATCTTACACAAATTTATCAAATTCTAGAAGAATGGATGCAAACACGATGGAAGTTTGTGAGCAGTACTCGAAAACAATATCTTGATGACGTAAACAAAATACTGACAAATCAATATTTTTTAGTGATATGAAATAAAAAACATATTTTAATTCAAGACTTTATATTAATATTATAACTTACAAAATATCAAGTACTCAAACTATGGTGGAACCACTTGTAATAATACTTCACTTAAAGGTCCCAAGGCATTATCCCCTAGTTTAGTGGTACCATCTGCAAGTACATACATTACATAAAGTTGTGTAGAAGTCACAGTAGGTGCAGTAACTTCAAACTCAATAGTTTGAGCAACACCACCTGCCCCAGTTAAATCAGAGATAAGAAAGCCCACAATTTGAGAGGAACCATCAGCAAAAGTTTGGATTGGGGTAACAACATTAAATCCAGGAGCATTTAGAACATTAGGGTTGGTCCAACCTTTTGGAATGTTTATAATTAATCTAGAAACATCTTTGTCAATAAATTGTGTGGTACCAGTATCAAAATCAGCTAAAGTTGCATTAAGTTTGACTGTGCTGCCACTAGAAATTCCAGAAACGGTTGTAAGAATATCTCCATCTGCAGTAGAACCAGGATTGTCAGTAAGATACACATTTGCAAGAGGAGCACCCCCATTATCCAATGATGTTGCATATCCTGATTTTCCAAATTGCCCTAATGTGGTAAATACCGTAGCTGTTACAGGAATTGTTTCTAAGGAGGCATCAGGCCCTCCAGAAATAGAGCCAGGATTGATTTTGACTAAAAATGGGACTGAAGAAAAACCTGGGACTTGTGCAGGAGTTGAAAGATTTTTCCACATTACCTGGTTGTCTGCAGGACAACTCCAAGTTCCTATAGGAGTTCCAGGTATTGCAGTTGCACCACAAGAACCAGAATTGATTATAATGTCAGAACCAGTGGGTTGAGAAGTGGATACAGCTACAACAACCTTACTCACAAAAAGGTCTTGTGCAGTAGGATTTACAATATTTACTCCCCATAATGCTTTTTGACCATCATCTCCAAAAGGACCTGGAACAATAACAAACATTTCAGGTCTTGCTAAAAGATCTTGGGTTAAAACAATTAATTCAGTAGTACTAGTACCGCCATCAGTTGGTTCTCTTAAAATACTGGTATCAGAAACAACATTTGTCCACACATCATCAGGAGTTATAGCATCACCTCTTGCAATAGCAGAAAAAGTTAGATCATCTCCACTATCACCTGTCACTTGATAATCCCAAGAAAACATTACAGATTCTCCTCTATCCAAATTAACAGATAAAGGAGTATGAGGAGTTGAAGCGATAATTGAACCAGCCCCACCTACAGAAAGAAGATCGGGTTCAACGTTTTGGATTATTCCTTCACCAGTATTAGTAACAATCATTGCAATTGTAACATTTTGTCCAATAATAACATCAGGAGGATCTGTAATTAATTCGGCTCTCAATCCACTTGTTGAAGCACCAGCACCTACTACTAATTCAACAGTTTTAATGGAACCCAAGGCAGAAATTACTTTGATGTCATATGTATCAGGAATCATCGCAAGGGATTGTCCAGAAACAACATTAGAAGTAAAACCTGAAGGAATAAATGCATCATCATAATTTATCGTGTATCTTGTTGCAGGTTGATCAGATAATGTTTTATTTGTAATCCACATACTCGAAATTTCAACAGGGTTTTGACTTAGATTATTGATGTTAACACTTAGAAGATCATTTGCATCTGTAGATGCTGAAACACCAAACTGTTCTTGTTGTTTTTTTATTTCAATATCAGATACAATCCTTTGTGTAGTGACAATATCGGTTTGAGCATCTAAGGCTAAACTTAGTACTGAAAAACCAGCAACCATTAGCACAGTAAAGAACAATGCCCCTACAATAGAGGAGATTCCACGCCTAAATTTAGGATGAAAATCAGATTTTAAAGGATTTAACGTGCATCACCAGCTTCTAGTACAAATTCTATAGGGTGAATATTTCCAAGATCTATAAGAAGACGAATTCCTTGATTTAGTTGGATATCAGGTTCTGTAGAACTAAGTTTCACTAAGACATTTACTATATCACCACTTTGAAGTTGAATACTACTACTTTGTTTAATGGGGGCACTTCCAACAGGCAAAATTGAAAACATTCCATCAGATGGGTATTTGCCAGAAGTTAAAGGTGCAGTAGTATCTAATGTAACACCAGCGGTAGAAGAATCCCAATCATAGCTCACACCATTTAATGAAATATCATGAAGAAACATTGAATCAAGGTTATTATTTTGAACTTGAAATACAATAAATTCAGTACCGCCATTTGTAGGGATGTCATTAGTAACACCAAGACAACTAGTACCAACACCAGAACCACACAAAAAACCATTGTATTGATTATCAACATCTTGTAAAGTTAATAATGTTGAAGAGTCTCTTGTGTCATATGCAAGAAGCAACATATTCAATGAAGAAGAATCCAATGTTGATGCAGTACCAAGATTGCCAGATACAAATGCATCATTCATAAAATAAGTTAAAGTACTGGCACCAGTTACAGTAACCCCCATTAGCATCATAGTACTAATTATATCAGCTACAGCACGTCTATTCCTTAAACGTGAGTTTTTTTTCTTGTGTGAGTTTTGATTTGACATTGATTTTAATTTCCTTTTCATCTATGTATTGAATGGACTAGCAATCGTTGTAAAGAAATTCCCTTTAGTAGTTGTTAATGATATTTTGTATTCTTTATCCATATAATTAACATCATTCCACGTAGTTCCTAATGCAAGGTTATCTAAGACAATTTGTTGATTATCCTTAATTTGAATAGGTTGGTTTACATCCACCCAATTCGCAATAATTTCTTGATCATCTATTTTCAAAATTGTAACGGTAGAAATTGTTGATTCTACAGAACCAATATTAGTCAAATCCATTGAAATAATATCAGTATTCGGTTCAAACCGAACATGTTCAAAAACTATATCTTCTCGATGGATTTGATTCTTTGTTGGTTCATGAAAAGAAAGATCATACGTAAATGCACTAATACTATCCATTCCATTAAACAAAATTACAGAACCAACAGAACTAACAACGCCTAAAATTGCAACACTTCCAATTACTTGACTTACAGCACGCCTATTTTTTGGAGAAAGGTTGCATAGTTTTCTCACTTTCTGCCACCATCTTTTGAATACCATTCAGATACAAATGCTTCAACACGAGAAATTATTTGAGAAAAGTCGGATTCAGAAATTAAATTAATTCCATAATGTTTTGCAAGACGATCTACACCATCATTAATTGCTGAAATAGTAACAAGCAATGTACTAGTTGGATCAATATCCAGCTTTGGAACTAAAATAGAATTCATATCAGATTGATCAATACCATTTGGAGAAGTTTTAATAAAAATTAAAATAGATTCATTTGAGGTTTGACTCTTTGCATAGATTGGTATTTCATGAATATTTCCACTTTTTCCTTTGATTGATACATTGAGTTTAGTAGTAAAGTTGAATCCTTGCAATAATGTTAACAATTCATCTTTTATTTGACTAACATCAGTATTGATTGAGCTTTCAGTATTTTTTAGTTTGTAACTAAATGTTGTTACAAATTGTCCAGAATTAGTATCAAAATCATGTTCATATTTTCTACAATGTAATTTGATTACAGCATTATCAAATTTTTCAGAGCAGTCATTGCATTGATACCACATTGCGGGAACACGAATTTCTTTTTCAAAATTTTTGATTAGTTTTTTGCAAGAAGGGCATACAGAATTTGCATTAGATGTAAAATCAAAATTGCTACTTTCTGTAATATAACCACATTTCTTGTGTTCAAATAAATTTAGTTTTTCAACACCCATAGAATGACATTTTGGACAATAAAGACGCATACTGGATGAAAAAGTATCTGGATGGATTGGACATACAATTAATTTCTCATAGATTTTTTTTTCTAAAATTCCATCTGAAACTAAGCCATCAAGATATGCAATGTTATCTTGCACTTCTCCTACTTTAGAAAGGATTGGATAGAATAGTTGACCTTCATTATAATCAACAAATGGCTTTATCATTCTATTCTCTAATTGTTGAACTTCTTGAATTAGTCGGACAGATTTACTTGTTGACGGTTTAGGCAAATTAAATTCTGCCACATCCAGTGTTTCTTTAGGTAAAGATGTTTCAACTAATGGTTCTTTTTTAATCTCAGCAGGAGTACTCTTAAAAATTGAAGATATACTCTCTAAACCAGCTAATTTGTGCTCAGATTTTGCTTCTAGTTCATTATTGTCTGAACTAGTTTTCTTTCTGAACATCAAAATATCACCTCATAATATACGAGCATATCATTTTCCATGGTAGTTCTATTTACTTAGAGAAGCGTAAAAAGGAAATTTTGTTCATATGAACGAACAGTTCTTTACGTATGAAATTTTATTTGTAGTACATTGTATGAAGCAGTGTTTACATTTTTGTTCATATGAACGAACAAGTGTTAAAACACATTATATGTTCATAATTATCTGAAATTGAAATTTAATATAATAAAAGATAAATTATCAGCGTTACAAAAATTACAGACAGAAACCAAAAATATTGTAAAATTAAATAAAATAGCTACAAAAACAATTTCAAAAAAATCAGAAGAGGAGGAAAAAATTCCTCAATTTATGACATTATCAAAATTAGAATGGGATAATAATGAAATTCATGCAGGAGTAATTAAAGATCCTACTGCCAAGGGAGGACTAAGATATCAGGTTATCGAGCCAGTTCTTTCAGAAAGAGATCAAAAAGCATTCGAAATCATAAAGAAATTACTCATAACAGAGCTTTCGGTTTCTCTAGGAAGTATAAAATCAAAAAAAGATGCAGAACATAGATTAACAAAGAAAATTAAATCAATGATCAAAAAATATCGGTTAAATATTCCTCCTAAAAATATTGCAAAAATTAATTATTTTGCGATTCGTGATTTTGTAAATCTAGGAAAAATAGAACCATTGATGAGAGATCATATGATTGAAGAGATTAGTTGTGATGGAACAAATATCCCAATATACATATGGCATAGAGAACATGAATCCATGCCTACAAACATTATCTTTGAGAAAGAATCTGAATTAAACAATTTTGCAAGAAAGACAGCATACATGTGTGGAAAACATGTCTCAATGGCAGACCCTATTATTGATGCATCTCTTCCAGATGGAAGTAGAATTAATCTCACATTAGGTCACGAAATTACCAAAAGAGGCAGTACATTTACAATTAGAAGATTCAGAGCAGATCCTATCACAGTAGTAGATTTAATCAAATTTGGAACAATGTCAGTAGACATTGCAGCATACATGTGGTATTTAGCTGAAAAAAGAGCAACCATGTTAGTAGCTGGAGGCACAGCCAGTGGAAAGACTACTGCACTGAATGCGTTAGCCTCATTTATCAGACCAGGTCAAAAAGTAGTCAGCATTGAAGATACTCAAGAATTAAACTTACCTCATGAAAATTGGATTCCAGCTGTGTCAAGACAAAACTTTACAGACACTCAAGTTGGTGAAATCAATCAGTTTGATCTTTTAAGAGCAGCGCTTCGACAAAGACCAGACATTATTATTGTTGGTGAAACTAGAGGAAGAGAAGCATATACATTATTTCAAGCAATGGCCACAGGTCACGGAGGATACTCATCTATTCACGCAGACTCGATTGATGCAACACTTACAAGATTAACATCAGCACCAATGGATGTTCCAAAAGCACTGATAGCAAATAGTTTAGATTTAATCACATTACAATTAAAAATTAGAGTAGGGGATAAATCAGCTAGAAGGATTATTCAAATTTCAGAAATTGATGGGATTGATGAAAATACTGGAGCAATAAAAACTCACGACATATTCAAATGGAATCCAAAAACAGATGCACATGATTATACTGGGAATAGTGTCGTCTTTAAAAAAATTACAGAAAGAGATGGAGATAGTGAAGAGAAGATAAATTATGAATTAACAAAAAGAAGAGCAGCAATTGAATGGATGGTACAAAACAATATTCGGGATCATAAAGAAGTATCTGCAAGCATAATGGATTATTATGCAGATCCTGAACGATTCTATGAAAGAAAGCGGCTAGAGGTACAATCATGAATCTAGTGGGAAGTAAGCAACAAAAAAAATCAAAAGAAGAATCAGTAGGGCAAATACATGTTTTTAGTTACAAACTACTAAATGAACATGTTAAATTTCTACATCCAAAATTAAATTCTTTAGAAAAATCAATCAAACAAGCAATGATGCCAATTCCATTTGAGGTGTATGTCTCAAGCATGGTTTTCTTCAGTATGATTGCAGGAGGATGTGGAGTAATCATGGGATTTGTAGCGTCACAATTTATCAATATCCAACCTGCAAGTATAGGTCTTTTACTTCCAATATTAACAGGATTAATGCTTTTTGGAATGACATTCGGAATTTTACAGACAATTCCAGCAGTTAGAGTAAAAAACAGAGCTGCAAAGCTTGTTGAAGAGATACCACATTTTATTGGATACATGTCAACATTAGCTACTAGTGGACTCACATTAGAAGGAATTTTCAAAGCAATTGCAAAAGAAGAAACAGATGAAGACATTGTAAAAGATGCAAGGTTCATTGTAAGAAATATCGATATTTTAGGAATGGATTTAATCAGTGCCATTAAAGATTTAATTCACAGAACACCAGTAGGACCATATTCTGAATTGTTAGACGGTGCAATTGTTACAGTTCAGTCAGGCGGAGATCTTAAAGAATACTTTAACGCAACGGCAAAAGTTCAACTAGAAGAAAAAAAGATGCTTATGCAAAAAACCACTGAATCATTAGGAAGTGTAGCTGAGATTTATACAATATTGCTAATTGTTTTTCCATTACTTGCAGTAATTATGTTGTCAATTATGGGAA
Organism: Candidatus Nitrosopumilus sp.; assembly: GCA_046754145.1. Classification (GTDB taxonomy): domain Archaea; phylum Thermoproteota; class Nitrososphaeria; order Nitrososphaerales; family Nitrosopumilaceae; genus Nitrosopumilus. The sequence continues at coordinate 1,631 of JBHHVF010000001.1, read as the reverse complement.
TAATGAGTCCAAGTCTTGCAGGATTTGATTTATTGACGTTAATGAATATTCTAACGTTTGCCGTAATTCCACTTAGTGGAGTATTGATGCTAGTAATGATGGATACGATGGTACCAAAGAGATAAGAAAAATGCAGAAATCAGATAGAAAACAAAAAAGGAAAAAGGAAATAAAATTAGAACCAAAACAATCAATATTACAAAACAATATTCTAAAAACGATATCATTTTCTCTTATTGCATCAATCAGCGTTCTTTCAATGAGTTTTTATTTTTCAGAATATTCTCAATCCACAACAATTAGAGATGTAGGATTAATCTTTGGAATATTAGTTGGAATTATACCATTAACTGTACACCAATTAAAAGAAGTCCAAAGAAGAGATAGTATAGATAGGAATATGCCTATGTTTTTGCTTGCATTGTTGAGTTCAGTTCAAAGTGGAGCTAATCTCATCAAAGCAATAGAGCAAGCTGCAGAAAGGAATCTAGGAGCATTAACTCCAGAGCTAAAGAATCTAAGAGCAAATATCAGTTGGGGAACACCAATAGAAGATGCATTTGAGAATTTTGCCGAAAGAACCGGAACCAGAGTATCCAGACGTGTCACAGTATTATTAGAAATGGCAATGAAAATTGGAGGAGACGTAACTGAAAACCTAGAAATGATACAAAAACATGTCTCCGAAATGCAAAATATCGAGAAGAGTAGAAAATCAGCTCTACAACCATACACATACACAATCTACATTTCATTTGGAGTATTTTTGGCAGTTGCAGTTTTATTAACTACAAGCTTTTTTACAGAAATCGAAAAAGTTCAGGAAGGATTACTTGCTTCAGGTAGTGGAACTGAAGGATTATTTGGATCTCTAGCAAGTATGGAGATTGAAAAATTAGAATCAGCATTATTTAACATGGCAATTATTGAAGCAGTCTTTGGAGGGTTGGCGGCAGGGAAGATTGGTGCCGGATCATATGTTGCTGGAACAAAACATGTTGTTGCGATGATCATAATTGCAGTTGTTGCATTTAACATTCCATTATAATTTTCAAAGTAGACATTTTTTAAAAAAAATGACTACAATGTATTGTGATTAATGATTACAATGTATTCTAACAAGTGATAATGTAATAAGATCTTAATATCAGAATGTTGTAATTACTAAATCATACAAACTTTTTTTGTTTGTAAAATTTTACACAAGCAGATCCTTTAGTTCTAACCGATCTATCACTTTTCAGAGAGATGCATATTATACAATATTGGGAACTAAGGAATTATACGCAAATACTAAATGCAATCAAAGAAAATGAGCCTAGGGAAGGATGATAAAATGATGTCTTATCAAGATCAAGTAAGCGGCATAGCAGCAGATCTAGAAGAAATTTTAGATTTAGATGATTTAGAAGCTAAAGTTTATCTTAATTTGCTTAGAGCAGGACCAATTACCGCAAGCGCACTTGCAAAAGAACTCGACATAGATAGAGCAAGAATGTATAGAACAGTAGACAAGCTTGTTAGCAGGAATATTATTTCAACAACATTGTCTAGTCCCAAATTATGTATTGCAGTTGATCCTCATGATGCATTAAAAATTGCATTAAGCAAAAAAGAAGACGAAGTAAATA